>CAMBUD010000034.1 GCA_945871035.1 Planctomicrobium piriforme
CTCGTGGACAGTGGCAACACGGTGCTCGTTGTTGAACACAATCTGGAAGTCGTTTCAGCCGCTGATTGGGTGATAGATATGGGCCCGGAGGCCGGGGCTGGCGGCGGGAAAATTGTGGTGGCGGGTCCGCCGGAAGATATCGTGATCCATTCACGGCTTTGGAAAAAACAGCAGCACCCCGCCGCCGATTGCTTGCGCAGTCACACTGGCGAAGCCTTAGACGCGTTTGGGTTGCTGATGCCGGCTGCTTCAGCCACGCCTAACGCCGCGCCGGCTGCTTCAGCTACGCCTACCACCGCGCCGGCTCCTTCAGCTACGCCTACCACCGCGCCGGCTTCTTCAGCCACGCCTACCACCGCGCCGGCTCCTTCAGCCACGCCTACCACCGCGCCTCAAGGCCCGTCGTCACGCCGTGCAGCAAAACGCTCCCGTGCGTATTGATCGTGGCCGCAGGGGGTGAGCTGGCGAGATTTGTGAGTGCCAACTGATTTGCTGGAATGGCCACACCGCTCAACCAAAATAGCGAGTAGCCCAGCCGCCACGAGAGCCAGCTATTCAATTGCAGGCTGCTGTTTGCGCCCACCTCGCCAAAAAACGCTGTCTGTTCGGCGACTGCGGCCACGGGTCCCCGCACGGTTGGCACCGATCCCACTGAAATAATATCCGAAGTGCGTTGGTAGGCATTGTTGTAAAAGACACCCGACTTGCCGATGGCATTCACCGTCAACGGGCCGCCCGCATTCCAAACACTCAGGTCAATGCCCAACTGCCCGCCGTAGAGATCGTTCCCAGTTTGAGAGGTAGTGGCTGTTGTCGGCGCTGTTACGCTGTCGGTGAGTTGCAGTTGTTGGTTCCATTCAAGCCAGCGAAATCCTGCCAGTAATGTGACGGGGCCACCGGTGCGTCTGCGGCCGTTGAGCTCCGCACTTTGGAACCGACCGCTTGTTAACAGCGTGTAAGCGGTGGCCGTTGTTGGCAGTGGCGCAGGCAAGCCAATACCGGTATAGATGCCAGCTGGCACGACTGGTGCCTCGCCAACAAACGATCCCACATTGAAATAATTGCCCTCGATCGTCGTGCACTTATCGACGTTGAAAAAGAGCGCATACCGCGGACCAGCAGTCATCGTTGTCTGCGCCTGATTGGCATCCAGCACAGTCACACCGCTAGCATTTGCCAGCAGCGGTCGGCTGGCAATATTGCCCTGCCACAACATGAGGGCATCGACCTGTGCCACGAATCGCGGGCAGGCCTCGCCGAGCATCCGGTTGAGCAGGCCGTCGCTGACAAAGGATGATTTGTAACCGTCCTCATCGAAGTCAGAATCTTCGGTGCTGAATCGGCTCTCAGCAACAAAGGCGAGACTGTTGTTCGCTTCCCCAGCGCTGTTTGTCAAGACACGGTCGCTGCCGAGTTGACGATTGCCCTCTGCCGGAACCGCTTTCGTCTCGCTCATCGGCGCAGCGATTGCATCCGGCAGCTCAACAATGCCGGACTCCTCCGCAGAGGTCTCCTGCCGGATCAAAATCGATTCCTCAGTAGGATGGGTGAGCAGTTCATCCTGTACTGGAATAATGAGGTTATCGAAACCGCCAGCGTGCATAGCCACTGGAATGACTGCGGCCCAAGCACAGCAGGCTATGACCACAATTCGGTTGGCAAAGCGGCTAGTCTGGGCAGAAGTAACAGATCGACAAATAGGTCGACGGCTGGTTTGGCAGATGCCATTAAAAATTGTTTTACAATCGAAACAAGCGTGCATAGCGTTATGACCCTCACAGAAGAAATTGTTCTGCTCTGATTTCGACTGTCGGTCATGCGGGTCGTGACTATCAATCCACGCATTCCAGTCAGGCAATCTGCGCGATCTGCGTCGATAGAGAAACGGGGACAGGTACAGTTTCTTCCAAAAGGGGGGTGCGGGAAACTGTACCTGTCCCCGTTTCTGGCTCCCGGGCTGCTAGCCTGCTGTTTCAACCACTTCGCACCCGCCGCTGGGGGTTTGACGGCTGAAGAGGATGTTGAGCGTGCGGAGAAACGTGTGCAGTCCCGCATCCTGAATCGGCAGGATATGGGCCGGGTGCCCCGATTCATTGTGGTGGGAATGCCACAGACCCGGCGGCGTCACAAACACCGAATGCGGCTTCCAATCAAACCGTTGCCCGTCCTTGATTCGGCCACCATTTTTGGGATCTGCATCGAGGCTCTTGCCCACCAGCGTGTAGCAACCCGGTTGGGCGTCCACCACCAGATCGACTGCCACAGATTGGTGCCTGTGCGGTGCCTGATTGGCTCCCACAGGCAGCAATCCAAACATCGCCCAGATGACGTGCGTGATTGTTTTTGTCTGCGGGAAAACCCGGTTTCCCAAGAGCACGCTGATCCGGTTGGCTGTGGCACTGTGCGGATCGTTGCTGATCGCTTCGAGTGCGTTCTGCATCGATTCGCGCTGGTAGAGGGTCGGGGCAAACTGCTGCCGCGTGGCTTCCACGCCCAGATACCTCAGCAGCGGCTCATCGTGCACAAAGTAAATCGCGGCATCCTCAACCGCCAAGTGCGTGGCACGGCTTTGCGCCGGCAGCGTAAACAGGTCGCCTGCCTGCCACGGAATCTGCTTGCCGCCGGCTGGGCCGGCATTGTTTTCTCCGGCTAGGCTCGTTGTGCCACTGCCACGCATCACAAAGAACAACTGGCTGGTCGCATTGGGTGCGGTGATCTGAACATCACCGGGACAGATGTGAATGAAGTTCGCACACAGACCCGGTGATGTTGCCGGGCCGACGCAACCCAGCAGGCTGCTGGTGTCCAGCGGCAGCGTGCCGGAGAGCTTTTGTTGGTGTAACTCGGCCCCAAACTGCGTCCCTGGAATGGGCTGCACAGTGCCGTCGATAACCGGATTGGATGCCGTGCGGTAGTCGTAAAACTCGGCGTTTGCCGTCAGCCACTGGGCGGGCGGACGCGTGTCTGTGGGCGTGGCCATAGGAGACGTTTCCAAATAGTGCGGAATGGTTAAGACTCTCTAGAATCGAACAGCATTGTATAGCCGGAGATTTTACAGGTACCCCGACCAAACTCCCGATGGCAATAATCCCCGTGCACAACTCGCCCGCAGAACCGTTTCGCATCGTTTCATTGCTGCCCGCGGCCACGGAAATTGTCGCGGCCCTCGGACTGGGATCGCATCTTATCGGTCGGTCTCACGAATGCGACGAACCACCAAGCGTCACCGCCTTACCGGCTCTGACACAAGCACGGTTTTCGTCGAACGCCTCCAGCCTCGATATCCATCAAGCAGTTGGCGCGGCCCTCAATTCCCCGCGTTTGATTGGCCAGAGCGCTCTCTACGCCCTTGACATCGCACAACTGGCATCGCTCCAACCCGATCTGATTCTCACGCAGGCTGTCTGCGCGGTGTGTGCAATATCGGCCGACGATGTGGCAGCGGCTGTCAAGCAGTCGGGCCATGCGGCTTGCGTGCTTGCACTTTCGCCCACGACGCTGGCCGGTGTTTGGAACGATATTCTCAACGTCGGCGCGGTCTGTGGCCGGCTGGCGAAAGCGCGCGAAGTGGTGGCCCGTTTGCAAGCCAGGGTTGCTGCCATCGACTACCGTGTGCGCGGATATACGAAGCCTCGCGTGGCCGTCATCGAGTGGCTCGATCCACCGATGGCCGCAGGCAATTGGGTGCCGGAGGTGGTGCGTTTGGCCGGCGGCACCGATCTCTTTGGAAAGCCCGCCGGCCTTTCCCACTGGATCCGGTGGGAGGATGTTGCGGCGGCCGATCCCGATGCGGTGATCCTCACGCCGTGCGGCTTTACGCTCAGCCGCACGTGCGTGGAGGCGGCCACCCCTGCTATCCGTGAACGCCTCGTGACGCTGCGCGCCTGTCGTGAAGGCATGCTCTATGCCGTGGATGGTCACCATCTCTTCAACCGCCCTGGGCCGCGACTGGTAGACTCGCTGGAGGTGCTGGCAGAAATCCTGCATCCGGGAAAATTTCGCTTTGATTCAACGCAGCAATTTGCCAAACGATTGGATTTCTGAACCGCATGACGGTTCTGCAATGCCAGAGATCGTAGCCCAGAATCGCCGCGCTCAGGAGCGGCACACGCTTACTGCAGATCGGCTGGCTTGACGCCCTTTTTCGCACCGTTGAAGCCGAATGCTAACGGCTCAAACGGGCCCACAACATCCACGATTGATTTTTCCGGCAGCACTTTTTCAAGCCCCATTGCCCAGTAGCAGGCGTTCAAAAGCATGCGTCTGGTGCCCGCGGAGAGCATGTCGGTGGAAGAGCCCATTGTGGTCGTAAACACGCGGCCGCTGGGACCAGCAGGCACGCCGTCGGAACCAGGCATGCTGTAGGTTTTCACCCAGCAAATTGGCATCATTGGATTGTTTTTTGCACCTGTAACAGGTGCCGAATCGACCTTCATGCCGGCCAGCACCTGCCCCAGTACGAGCGGCTGGGAATCGGCTGGCAGCGGCAATCGCACGCCGTAAACATCCGTCGGCCCCCAAATGTCGCCGTCCTTGATGCCTCGCAGGATCGGATGATCCTGGGCATCGGGAGCGATGATCCCCAGCGTGCTCTCGCCGCCGTGGTGGCCGTGGTGGCTGATCCATTTTTCACCCAGAACAAATCGTCCAAAGCCGTCGGCCCATTCCTTCTTATCACCGCCATAGCCGTTGCCGTAATGCGCATACGCTCGGTCGTTAGGAATATTAAAGGCGTGCGTCGCCGTGCGCATGCCGACTACGGGCTTTCCAGCCCGCAGGTAGTCGTCGATCTCTTTCATCTGCGCATCGGGCAGGTTGCGAAACCGCGTGGCGATGACCATCAGATCGGCTGTGCGCAGAGCCTCCAGACCGGGGATGTTGTCCTGTTTGTTGGGGCTGATTTCGCCGGTAACAGGATCGATTGCATAGAGCACTGTGCACTTGAAGCCGTGGTGCTTGGCAAGAATCTTTCCCAACTGCGTCAACGCTTCTTCGCTGCGGTATTCCTCATCGCCGCTGATGAGCACGACGTGCTTGCCCTTGCCTGGGCCGTCGCCCCCTTCGATCGCCAGCCACGGATCGGCGGCGGAGCTAACGACCGCGGTCACCGCGGTCACACAGAGTGCCAGAACGGCGGCGATGGCAGGCAAACGAATCATTCGGTAAGTTCCTTTTGTGGCGTTTTGAAGTGTGGCGTTTTGAAAACAACTCCATCCCATCGATCACGGCTAGGAAAGAATACCCTTCACGACGTGACCGTGCACATCGGTGAGCCGAAAATCACGCCCCGCCGAACGAAATGTCAGCCGTAAGTGATCCAGACCCAGACAGTGCAGGATCGTGGCCTGCAGGTCGTGAACGTGCACTTCGTTTTCCGCAATGTTGAAGCCCAGTTCGTCGGTTGCGCCATAGGTGAGGCCGCCCTGCACGCCGCCGCCAGCCAGCCACATTGTAAAGGCATTGGGGTGGTGATCCCGGCCCTGTGAGGTATGGCGAGCGATGTTTGATTCCACCATCGGCGTGCGGCCAAACTCTCCACCCCAGACCACCAGTGTGCTGTCGAGCAGGCCCCGCCGCTTGAGATCACAAACCAGCGCGGCCGAGCCTTGGTCTGTTTTTTGGCAATTGCTTTTCACGTTTCCCGTCACGTCTGAATGGGCGTCCCAGCCTTCGTGATAGATCGTTACAAACCGCACGCCGCGTTCGACAAGCCGGCGGGCTATCAGGCAGGCCCGTGCAAAGCTGGCCTCCTCGGCATTGCAGCCGTAGAGGGCGAACGTTTCGGCAGACTCTTCGCCGAGGTTCATCAGTTCTGGGGCCGAGGTTTGCAGTCGATGCGCCATTTCATAGCTGGCGATCCGCGTGGCAATCTCGGGGTCGCCGTCGGCAGAGAGCCGGCTTTGGTTGAGCTCAGTGATCAGCCTCAGGGTATCGTTGGCCAGTCGCCTATCAGCTCCATCCGGTGAGCCAACATTCAGAATCGGATCACCGGCGTTGCGAAACCGAGTGCCGGAATAGATGCTCGGCAACAATCCACTCGACCAATTGGCGCTGCCTCCGCTAATGCCGTTGCCGGTGCTCATCACAACAAACGCTGGCAGTTGGTCGCTTTCGCTCCCCAAGCCATAGGTCACCCACGAGCCGATGCTTGGCCGGCCGGGCTGCGCAAATCCGCAGTTCATAAAGATCTGCGCCGGTGCATGGTTAAACTGACTGGTGCGGCAGCTCTTCACAATTGTGATGTCATCGACCACCTTGGCCAGATACGGCAGCGTTTCAGAAAGCTCAGCACCGCACTGCCCGTGCCGACTAAACGCGTACCGCGGCCCCATCACGGCAGCATCGGGGCGAATAAACGCATAGCGTTGGCCGCCGATCACTTCCGGCGGAATCGGCTTGCCTTCCATTTCGGCCAGCTTGGGCTTGTGGTCAAAGAGCTCGAGTTGGCTGGGCGCACCGGCCATAAAAAGTTGGATGACCGCCTGCGCTCTCCCCGCATAATGGCCGGCCTTCGGGGCCAGTGGAGAGACAATTGCATCGGTGCTGCGTGCAGCAACAAAGCGGGTACTCGCGCCACTGAGTAGGCCCGCCAGCGCGATCTTGCCAACACCCAGGCCGCAGTCGGCAAAGAAATGCCTGCGCGTGATGTCGAGAAGGTTCATTGGTTGTATTCTCCCGTTTGCTCTTGTTCAAAATACCAAATCTTTTGGACGCAGCGTTAAGATTGTCGGCGTCTATCGTTTGACGACTGCCTCGTCGAGATTCATGACGGCGCGGGCTACGAGCATCCACGTGGCGCGTTCCAGAGGATCGCCCTGGCCTTCACCGGCTAGTTTGGCAGCATCTAAATCGCCAGCCGTTAATCTTTCTCGCTGCAGCTTCACGAAAGCGGTGAGGGCCTTGGTTTCATCGGCATTGAATGCACGCGACAAAACCCGACGCGCGATTTCGCGAAGCCGCGAGGCGTCGTCGCCACCGGCTGCGATTGCAGCACGAGAGAGCGCCTGTGCGACCTCGACAAACATCGGGTCGTTCAAGAGCGTCAGGGCTTGCAGCGGTGAGTTGGAGACCTCCCGCTTGGGCAGGCAGCTTTCACCGGTCGGGCCATCAAATGTTGTCGTCATCGCAAACGGTGCTGTCCGTTTTTGAAACGTATACACACTGCGTCGATAACGGTCTTCTCCCGTGCTGGCGGTCCACTTGGCCGAGCCGTAGACCACCTCTGTCACGCCCACTGGCTGCGGTGGCCGTACGCCCGGTCCATACATCTTTGTGGATAAGAGCCCAGCGGCTTGGAGGAGCGAATCGCGGATGACTTCCGCTTCCAGTCGCACGCGCGGGCCGCGCGCTAGCAACACATTCTCGCGGTCGCGAGCAACCAGCGCCGGTGACACGCTCGATGCCTGCTGGTAGGTGGCGCTTGTCACCATCAGCCGATGCAGCGACTTTGTTGACCACTGCATTCGCAGCAATTCCGTTGCCAGCCAGTCGAGCAGTTCGGGGTGCGATGGCGGCGCGCTTTGGTAGCCAAAATCGTCGAGCGAGGTCACGATGCCCCGACCAAAAAACGCCTGCCACTGCCGGTTGGCCGTCACTCGCGCCGTCAACGGGTTGTCGGCCGACACCAACCAGTGGGCCAGCGCCAGCCTATTGGCGGGCACGCCAGTCGCCAGTGGCGGCAAGAATGCCGGCACGGCTGCTGGCACTTCCTCCTTGGGCTGGAGATATTCGCCGCGATGGTGCCGGTGTGTTGTGCGCGGATTGTCGACCGGTCTTTCACGGAGCACCAGCGACGAAAGGCCGTGGTGGAGGCCATCTTCGAGTTGACGAATCTGCTTGTATGAGTCGGCCAGCTCCGGCGCTGTGGCTAGAAATCGGCGCAAGATGCTCTGTTGCTGCGCGGCACAGCGCGCTGCCACTGGTGCAGCGAGAATGGCTTCCTCGTCGGCTGTATGACCGCGCGCTTCCACATCCGTTGCTTCACTCACGCTCCAGCGGAAGCACCCCAGCGAACAGGCGAAGTAGCGTTCAAATCGCATGGTGATTGAGAGCGGCGTGCCGGGGGCCACTGGTTCGGCAAATTGAAACGTAGCAGCATGCGCTCGGCCCATCGCGCCGTTGGTGCTCCAACCGCTCGACATATTGCCATCCACCGCAGCCGCCGCGCGATTGTTCTCTTGGGCAAACGATTCTGTCGCTTTGACGATCGCCACGCGTTGGCCTGCCGCGCCGCCACTTGCCGCAGTTGAAACCTCCAGCTCTGACAGAAAAAAGTCGCCTTTTTCTCCCTCGTACCAGCACAGTCCAGGCCCCCCACCGGGCAGGCTCTCGTCGGGCAATACTTCCAAACGCAAGGCCCGCATGGGTTGGTCGGAAGGCGGCAGAGTGAGCGTGTAGACATCGCTTTTTGTGGTGTCTCCGCTGGCCAGAATCGAGCCATCCGTTCGACAGACTAGATGCGGGGCATTACTGACCATGGCGGTTGGCGAAACAATCTGCCAGTGAACGGCGCGGCTCGATTCCTGACGATTCCACTCATCAAAGCGGGCGGCGACTGCCACGCTGCGCTGGGCAGTCGCCGAGATTGCTGCTGCTGTGGGATCTGCTGTGGAATCTGTATCCAGCGCCGGTTGCGGCACAGGCAGGGGCCACTTATCAGGCATGCTCTGCCAGAGATGTTCGATCTTTTCCCGAGTTTCGGCAATCTGTTTGCTGCGCTCGACGCTGGGAATGATCCACTCCGGTTCGTCGATGTTGTTGAGCAGGGCCATGAATGAAAAATAGTCGCTGTGCATGATCGGATCGAACTTATGCGTATGGCACTGTGCACAGCCGACGGTGAGTCCAAGCCACGCGGTTGCAGTGGTGCCAACCCGGTCGACCATGGCGAGATAACGAAATTCCAGCGGATCAATGCCGCCTTCCTCGTTGATCATGGTGTTGCGATGAAAGCCCGTGGCAATGATGTCGTCGGTCGTGGCATTTGGCAGCAAGTCGCCGGCGAGTTGCCGGGTAGTGAATTGATCCAGCGGCATACCGTCGTTGATTGCTCGAATCACCCAATCGCGATACATCCAGATCGTGCGTTCGCGGTCTTTCTCATAGCCATTGGTATCGGCGTAGCGGGCCAGATCCAGCCAACGCCGCGCCCAGCGCTCGCCATAGCGCGGGCTGGCCAGCAGCGCATCGACAAGCTTTTCGTAGGCATCCACTGCCGTATCGGCTAGGAATGCATCCAACTGTGCGGGCGTTGGCGGCAGGCCGATCAAATCCAGATGCACCCGACGACACAGTGCAGTTTTGTCGGCCGCAGGGGATGGCGCGAGGTTTTCTTTTTCTAGGCGCGCCAGAATGAATTGATCGATCTCATTTTTTGGCCAGTCTGCCTGCTGAACCGTGGGGATGGCGGGTCGCAGTGGCTTGACGAAAGCCCAGTGCGGCTGGTACTCAGCGCCCGCGGCGATCCATGCCGCCAGTGTATTTTTTTCTTCCACGCTGAGGGTTGTCATGGTGCTGGGCGGTGGCATAACGAGATCGGGGTCTGTGCTCGTGATGCGGGCAATCAGTTGGCTATCGTCGGGATGCGCAGGCACGATGGCACGCAAACCGCTGTCGAGTGCACTCGTCGCCGATTCCCGCTGATCAAATCGCAGGCCCGCCTCGCGGTGTTCCTCGTCTGGCCCGTGGCACTTGAAGCAGCGATTGGAGAGAATCGGACGCACATCGCGCACAAAATGAGGGGTGAGAATTGGTGGGGTTTCGGCAGCAGCCCCAGACAGCACCATAACCCCGCTCAGGCACGTCCATGCCACCAGCAACAGCCGGGCCGCTGAGGGACAAATCGAGTGTTTCATCGTCAACCTGTGGAAAGGCATCGGGAAAAACACCCACATTGGGCGACAGGGGGGCGGGAAAACGATCGGCACACAGATCTTGATTACCCCACATTATGACACCGACCTAGCCTTCAGACCAGCAGCGGCAGGAAATAACGATTGGTTCTGGGTACGCTAGAGGGGTTTGCTGCACTAGCCAATCCATTCAACGGGAGTGCTGCCCTCGCCAGCGAGCACGGCCGCTCTTTGTGTTCCTCCAACCCCGCCCAGAGTTTTCATGCCAACCATTCCGCAGTTTCCTGAATTTCCGAAGTTTCCTCGCCTGCCAAATTTTGGCGACAGGAGCGGCTTTCCCGTGGCGCTGTTTGGGGCCCTGGGATTACTCGTGCTCGCGGCGTTATCGGGCAGCGTGTACACCGTGGGGCCGGAAAGCATCGGCGTGGTGCAGCGGTTTGGCCGCTATGTGGGCACCGCGAATTCGGGATTGCGATTCAAGCTCCCGATAGGGATTGACCGCGTCACGGTCCTGCCAATTAAGCGGCAGTTGAAAATGGAGTTTGGCTTTGCATCTCCCGGCAGCACCAACAGCGATCAGGTTTCCAGAGAGCAGGATCTGGAAAGCAATATGGTGACCGGTGATTTGAATGCCGCCCACGTTGAATGGGTTGTGCAATACGAGATCAGTGATCCTGAGCAATATCTTTTCAATGTGCGTGAGCCCGGCCCAACACTGCGCGACGTTTCTGAAAGTGTGATGCGCGAGGTGGTTGGTGACCGCACCGTAGACGAAGTGCTCACGATTGGTCGACAGGGAATTGAAAATGATGCGATCGCCAAGCTGACGGCGCTGATTCAGGAGCTGGAGATGGGTTTGCGAGTGCAGCAGGTGCAACTCAAAAATGTGCATCCGCCAACGTTTGTGCAAAAATCTTTTGAAGAGGTCAATCGTGCCCAGCAGGAACGCGAGCAGATGATCAATCAGGCCAACGGCGAATACAACAAAGTGGTGCCCCGCGCCAGTGGCGAGGCCCAGATGCGACTCAGCGCGGCCGAAGGCTACGCGCTCAAACGCGTCAACGAGGCCGAAGGCGACGTGGCCCGGTTTCGATCACTTTTGGAACAGTACGAAAAAGCCCCTGAGATCACGCGGCAAAGACTCTATCTCGAAACGCTGTCGGAGGTGATTCCACAACTCGGCAGCAAAATCATCCTCGATGAGTCCGCACAGCAATTTCTGCCCCTCATGAACCTGCGTCAACTCGATGCCACCCCTGAACAACGGTCCAAACAGCAATGAATAGCCTGCCTATCAACCATCCCCTGTTCCAACTCGCTCGCCGAATCGTCAGCGCTGCCTGCTCACCGCTCGGTGGATTCTTGGCTGTGGCTTTTGCCATGTTTTTGCTCGGCAGCGCCTACATTGTCGATCAAACAGAGCAGGTCATCATCACGCAATTCGGCAGGCCTGTGGGCAACCCCATCAACGCCTCCACCGCGAAATCTGAAGCCGGCCTGCACTTCAAGCTGCCGTTGATCCAACAGGCAAATCGGTTTGAGAGACGGATTCTCGAATGGGACGGTGCACCGGGAGAAATGACTACGCGTGACAAGCTCTACGTTGTCGTCAATACGTTTGCGCGGTGGCGAATTGCCGATCCTTTAAAGTATTTCCAAAGCCTGCGCGATGAACGCAGCGCGCTTTCACGGCTGGACGACATCATTGGCAGTGAAACTCGTAACATCGTTGCTAGGCACAACCTGATTGAGGTGGTGCGTTCTGACAAAGAACGCAAGCCCGAGCAGGATTCCGCACTGGTGGAGGCCAGCGCCGAGGTGGGAGTGCTACCGCCGATTCAATTTGGTCGCAAGGAACTGGAGCGGGAAATCCTCGCGGCAGCCTCACCCAAGGTGCATATTTGGGGAATTGAGTTGCTCGATGTGCGCATTAAGCGAATCAATTATAAGAGTGGGGTGATTGAAAAGATCTACGATCGGATGATGTCTGAGCGGATGCAGATTGCGGAGCGGTTCCGTTCGGAGGGGGCTGGCGAAGCGGCAAAAATCGCCGGACGCAAGGAAAAAGAGTTGCAGCAAATCGAATCAGACGCCTATCGAAAGTTGCAGGAAATCAAAGGCGTTGCCGACGCCAAAGCATCCGAGATTTATGCCGCTGCCTACACGGCTAGCCCGACCGCGGCCGATTTCTACCGCTTTGTCAAAACGCTCGAAACCTATAAGGCAACTCTGGGACGCGACACCACGCTGATCCTTACCACCGATAGCGACTTTTTTCAGCTCTTTAAAAAGATCGAAGACCGCTCGCCGCAGCGGCCGTAACGCTGGCAGAGCCTGTGCTGGACGCGATTGGCCTCTTGAAAGGCCTGCGGCACACGTAAACCGAATGCGCTCTAGCAGCCGGTGTGGAATCAGCACCCCCGGACATTTTTCCCGCCTTTGCCCGTCCCAGAGTCGGCAAGGCTGAGAAATCTTATCGCGTGCTGTCTCTTTTGGCACGAGAGTTGCTTTCTTTTTTTCAAGCAATGAACGCCAACCGCAACAGCCGCTTGTTTTGGATCACTGCTATGAGCATTTCTTCACCGAGCGTCTGTTCTGGCGAAAAAAAGTCTCTGCAAAAATGCAACGATCGTTTGATTTTGCTCTCCGTTTTCCGTCTGCAACTTTGCCGTCTGCATTCCGTTTGATCCTTCTTAGCCATTGTTTTGCAAACCTAAGGATAAGTCCGATGAAAAAAAACTCCAAAAAAAATGCTCGCCACTTGGCCTCCCACACATTTGAACAACTCGAACCCCGCTCGATGATGGCGGCACAGTCTTTGACAGGCGTGGGTGTGACACCGCCTGTCGCACCTCCTCTAGTTGCAGCGTCGCTCGACGGTTCGGGAAACAACCTTGCCCATCCTGAATGGGGGAGCACCGCCGAGCAGTTGCTGCGTCGCTCGACGGCAGCGTATAGCGACGGAGCGAGCGCACCGTCGGGAGCCGATCGGCCTAACGCCCGAGCGATTAGCAACGCACTCTCCGCTAGCCCCGCAGACGGGATCCTCAACGATCGTGAATTCAGTGCATTCGTCTACGCCTGGGGGCAATTTATCGACCACGATCTGAGCCTCACCGAAGCGGCTACTCCTCGTGAACGCTTTTCAATAGCCGTCCCCACCGGCGATCCGCTGTTTGATCCAGCCAGCACAGGTGCCATGACGATCTCGCTCTCGCGATCGGCCTACGACACCTCCACGGGCACAGCGACTCCTCGACAACAGATGAATTCGTTAACAGCGTTTATCGACGGCTCGCAAATCTATGGCGTCGACGCCACGCGGGCGGCCGCCTTGCGGGAGTTTGTGGGCGGACGGCTGAGGACGAGCGCCGGTAATCTGCTCCCCTACAACACGGCTGGATTGCCAAATGCCAATGATGCCCATCGCGTCAGCGACGATAAACTCTTTCTCGCTGGCGATGTGCGGGCAAATGAAAATCCTGAGCTCACCTCGCTGCAAACGCTTTTTATGCGCGAGCACAATCGGATTGCCGCGAGCGTTGCCGGAAGGAATCCCTCCTTGAGCGATGAGCAGGTGTATCAGCACGCCCGTCGCATGGTGATTGCCGAACTCCAGAAAATTACCTACAGCGAGTTTTTGCCGGCGATTCTTGGCGAACGAACCGCGGCCTCAGCGGCGCTCAACGCCTATCGCGGCTACCGCGCCGATGTAAATCCGGGAATTACCAATGAGTTTTCAACCGCTGCCTTTCGATTTGGCCACAGCATGCTCGGGACTGATATTGAGTTCCTCGATAACAACGGCAACGAGATTCACGAGGCCTTGAGTCTTCGTGATGCGTTCTTTAATTCACCCGTGCTGGCTGAAACGGGAATTGATCCGATTCTCAAGTATCTGGCGAGCGACCGCGCTCAAGAGATCGACACAATCGTCGTGGACGATGTGCGGAATTTTCTATTCGGTGCTCCTGGCCAGGGTGGCTTCGATCTGGCGGCGCTCAACATTCAGCGGGGCCGTGAACATGGCATCGCCGATTACAATTCCGTGCGGGCCGCTTACGGCCTCGCAAAAATCACAAGCTTTGCGGAAATCACCGACAATAAGGCGGTGCAGGATTCCTTGGCCGCAACTTACGGCAGCGTCGACAAACTCGACCTCTGGGTGGCCGGTCTAGCCGAGAAGCACCTGCCGGGGTCGAGCATGGGGGCGACGTTCACGCGGATCCTTGTCGATCAGTTCAGCCGCCTCCGCGACGGTGATCGCTACTGGTACCAAAATGCCCTGCCTGCTGATGCCGTCCGCGACATCCAAAAGACGACGCTAGCCGACATCGTCCGCCGCAACACCACGCTGACAAACCTGCAGCCGAATGTGTTCTTCTTCAAGGCATCGATCGTCGGCAATCTGTTTGTCGACGCCAACCGCGATGGAACGCGACAGCGGTTGGAGGGGGGCGTTGCGGGCTTGAATGTGTCGCTGGTGAACGCAGTGGGAGCGACCATTGCTACGACAGTGTCAGATTCGCGCGGCAACTACATGTTCAAAGGGCTCGATCTCGGCAGCTACAAGGTGATCGTGACACCCCAAAATGGCGGCACCGCAATCACCAGTCGCGTTCTGACCATCACGCGTGGTGGCAACCTGTCTAACGACGTGGCCCTTGCGCCGCGGCCGCAAGCCCTGCCAGCACCAAAGCCCGCAACCAAGCCGACCGCGCCGCCAACCAATAGACCCGCACCGGCGCCCTTGCAGGCCGGCATGCCCTCAACAGCGGCACGCGCGTCGATGTTTGCGGCCATGGGATCGAGCACCCGCACGCCGTCTAACGGACGCTGAAAAAAGACTCGTAGACAACGAGGTGGGCGTAGCCGGGAAGACCGGGAAAGCGTCGAGGCCGGCCTATTCATCCCGACTGCTGACGGCGAGAATGGTGTGGTAGTCTCTGCTTTTGCCACCGTTACCCTTTTGATAAGGAACGTCCATGCGTCGCCATCTTGCGCCTGCACGCCGGTTGTTGATTGTGGGTTTCGCAGTCTGTTTTCTGGGAGCGTTGGCGGCGCCTGCGGCGCAGGCGCCAGTCAAGTCGTCCAAGGCAAAGCCACTCAATCCTGCCGACATCAAACGCCTCGATGTCAAAATGGAGGAAGTGCGCGATTCGTTTCTCCGTGAAACGACAACGCTCATTAAGTCGTATGAAGAACTCGGCCAGTTAGGACGGGCACGGATGCTGCTGGAGGCCTTGCAAAAGCTCGATCCTCGAAACGAACCCGTCAAGCAGAAGCTCGAGCAACTCAATGGACAGATTTTGGATGCCGGCCAATTCACGTTTGAAATTGACGCCGGTCAATCGTGGCAGGTGGTGGGCACGGTTGCCAAAGACCAGCCGATCCGCATCAAGGTGACGGGTGAGTACAAACTCGCGACCAGCTTTACGAGCGGACCCGACGGTCTGCCAGCCGACAACCCAGCCGATGATCTCGTGACCACGATCGCACTCGGCGCCGTTATGGCTGTGATTGCCCCCCCTGGTGCTGTGAATCGCGGCAATGGAAATAAATCTGCCGACAAGCCGCCCAAGCCCTTCACCGTCGGGAGCAGTTACGAGAAGTCGGCCGATCGAGACGGCGTGCTCTGCCTGAAGGTGAACGTACCGCCAGGCAGCAAATGCACGGGTCAACTCACGGCCAAGATCAGCGGCGTTGTCCAGGCACCGTAAACAAACACGGCGAACAAGCACGGTGGCTCCTGTGGCGGAAGTAAAAACGATGAGTCGTGTCTCTTTTTTTCTGTTGGCGGGACTGCTGTCTGGCGGATCGCTGCTGGCGGCCGATTATCCCGTGCGGCCAGTGCCGTTTACCGCTGTCACCCTCACCGCTGGTCTGTGGCACGCACGGCAGGAGACAAACTGCCGCATCACCCTCCCCTTTGCGCTCCAGCAGTGTGCCGTTTCAAAACGGATCGATAATTTTGATTTAGCCGCCGAGACGATGCAGCGGCGAACTGCCGGTGAGACACACTTTCAGAATGTGCCGGCCACGAAATTTCCCTTCGACGATTCAGATGTCTTCAAGGCCCTCGAAGGTGCCGCCTATTGCTTATCGCTGCAGCCAGATCCGGAGGTGCAAAAGCGGGTGGATGGATTCACCGCACGGATCGCCGCAGCGCAGGAACCCGATGGCTATCTCTACACCTTTCGAACCATGCATCCAGACTCCCCTGTCAACTCGCGAATGGACGCACAGCGTTGGCTCAAAGACAGCCAAGCGAGCCACGAACTCTACAACATCGCGCACCTCTACGAAGCCGGTGTTGCCCATGCGCAGGCCGATCCAGCGAGCATTCTGTTGGATGTTTGCCTCAAAAATGCCGAATTGCTGCAACGTGATTTCGGAGACGGCCAGCCGCAAATTGCCCCCGGCCATCCGGGTATCGAAATGGCTCTGGCAAAGCTCTACCGGCAGACCGCTGACCGCCGCTGGCTAGGCCTGGCAAAGTTTTTCCTTGATGCGCGAGGCTTTTCCAACAATCCTTACAATCAAAACCACAAGCCGGTGATCCAACAGCGTGAAGCCGTGGGGCATGCTGTGCGGGCCAATTATCTTTACAGCGGCATGGCGGATGTGGCGGCGCTTGCGGGCGATCCTCGTTACCTCGAAGCGATCACAGCAATTTGGGAGGATGTGGTGGGAAGCAAGCTGCATCTCACTGGAGGCTGCGGCGCGCTGGCAGACGGTGAGGCCTATGGCGCGGCTTATGAATTGCCTCACCAGTGTTACAACGAGACCTGCGCGGCCGTCGGCTTTCTATTATGGAACCAGCGGATGTTCCTGATGACCGGTGACGGGAAGTATATGGACGTCTTTGAACGCACCCTCCACAACGGTTTTTTAAGCGGTGTCTCGCTCTCGGGGGACCGTTTTTTTTATCCGAATCCACTCGCTTACGATGGAAAAGAGGCGTTTAACCACGATCACGCTGGACGGGCGCCATGGTTTGGCTGCGCATGCTGTCCGCCCAACGTGCTGCGTACAATGGCCTCGCTGGGCGGTTCCGTCTATGCCACTCAAGCGGATCGCCTGTATGTCAATCTGTACGCGAGTAGTGTGGCACGCGTGGACATACAGGGCAGCTCGGTGAAGATCGAGCAGAAAACAGATTACCCATGGGACGGCACAATCTCGCTGGCAGTCGATCCCAGTCAGCCGATTCCTTTCACGCTCTGCGTGCGGATTCCACACTGGGTTCGCGGCCGTCCCCTTCCAAGCGACCTCTACACCTACGACGATCCGACTCCCGCTGCATGGTCGGTGAGCGTGAATGGCAAATCTCTGGCGGTGGAATTAAAGAACGGCTATGCCACAATCGATCGCACGTGGCAGGCGGGCGACGCGGTGACCGTGAGATTGCCAATGCCCCCACGGCGCGTTATGGCCAACCCACGTGTAGCTGCTGCGCGGGGACAGATTGCGCTTGAACGCGGTCCGATTGTCTATTGTTTGGAGGGCATTGATAACGGTGGCTCGGTCTTTGATTGTGTTGTGCCAGTTGGAGCGACGGTGGTGCCGGTCAGGAAGCCCGCTCTCCTCGGTGGCGTGGTTGTGCTAGAGATAGCAGATGCCCAACGCCTGTCGGCTACGCCCGATGGCCAAGAGACGCAACGCATGATGCCAGCCGTGGCGGTGCCCTATGCCTTTTGGAACAATCGTGGGTTGACTCCGATGACGGTCTGGGTGCACGCGTCTACAGAATCTCACGGTCGCTAGCAGGATGCTTTTTCCAGCACAACGAGAACTTCTTCGCGTTTGCCGCCAACTCCCGTGTAGAGTGTTGTTGCTACGCCACGCACGGACCATCCTTCGCTGGCATAAAAATTGATCGCGTCTTCGAGTCTTTCGGGATCAAACTTTCCCGCAAACCATTTATCTTTTTGCGTCAACACTTTGTAGCGGCGTCGGTCCTCATTTTTCTGTGCAGACGCGGTTGGTTGCGGCGGCAACTCGTAGTGAGTGCGAGAAATATTGTTCACCTCGCCAGCGTGGCCGCGGGCGGCCTGCCCGGCAGATTGTGCTGCAACCGCCAGTTCTTCAACGGCCGGGTTTGGGCTAAACAACCCCTTCACCTTAGACGCTGGTACCCATGGCCCCTGAGCGCTCAGCGCTACTTGGGTATCAAACTGAATACGGTCATCGCAGGCTTGTTGTTTGAGTTGGGCATCCGAATAAGGCCCCAGAACATCCCCCATCGACTGTACGTACCACGTCATGCAGCACCCCTTTGCTCAGCGTTGGAAAAGGCCTATGGGGTTGACGCGAATTCCATCCCCATTCTTTTCCAAAAACAATCTATCAAATCGGATTGCGGACCGGTAGCAAAGAATTGGATTTCCCCTCTTACGAGCGGTTCCAAGAACTACGGCAGCGGCCAGATAGCCAAAATCGTGCTCTTCTAACGCCTTTTTGCCCTCAGCAAACGCCGGGGGTTTGTCGGTTGCAACCGTCCCGGCTGCTACTTGTCGGCGGTGGGTTGATCGCTGTCGGTGGGTTGACTCAAGCGGACAAGATCCCACGTTTGCTGGCGTCCGGCGGCCGATTGCACGACAGCCTGTGAGGCTTCGGCCATGAGGCCGTCGAGGGTTGTCTCAAACCGCACTGCATTTTTGCTTTTGCCCACTGCCCAAGACGCCTTTCTGGATTCCTTGTCGATCGATCCCACGATGGCAGTCGACTGGTCGCTGATGGTGTCGATGTAGTTGCCCTGCAACGTTCCATCGCGGCCGACCGCGAGCTGAATAAATGCATTGGCCGGGGCCGTGCCAGCGGGTGCCGCCGCATAGACACCCAGCGGCATCCATTCCAGATCCTGGGGAGGTGCTGGATTCTGCGCTTCAGCCAGTACGCTTTGAGTTCCGTCGGCGGTGGCGACAGATGCTTGAGTCGATTCAACAGAACCAGCCTGCGCCGAATAGCCGAGCCACGACGACAATCTCACCACTCCCACAACGCCCCACACATTGGCATAGGGATGCACATAACGCCATGCACTCGGATGCGCTGCATACCAAGAAGCAGTGAACGGTTGGTCAATTCCATTAAGCGATGTCTTTAATTGGCCCGTGCGTTGGCTGGCAGCAGCGCTTTTTGCAGCGGGCTTAACACCGATAAAGTTCTCCACCGATCGCACGTTTGCCGGCCCGGCACCCGGTCGTACGCCAGCGCCTGGTGCGCCCACCCCCGGCCCGGCACCCGGTCGCACGCCAGCGCCTGGTGCGCCCACCCCCGGCCCGGCTCGACCGGGGCTGCGACCAGCGCCCGCTCCTGGCCGAGCGCTCGCCTCTGAACCGTTCAGGCCACACACCAACAACACACCTGCCATGAACGGTATGAACGCCATGACCGCCTTACGTTTGTGAGCCATCACTGCACACCTTTTTGTTCTCTTCTATAAAAAAATACCTGCTGCCTGCGGCACGCATCCAAACGAGCGCAAAAGTTAAGCACCGACCTAAGGGAGCTTGTAGAAGTCTACTGAAAAATGGATGCGCACGCTAAAAAGTAGGTCTGTAAAAAAACCGCCTGTTTTTTGTACGTTCTGCGACTGTTCGCCGGCTACGTGCGGTTGCAGAGCCTGTTTTTTTAGAGCTTGCTAAGATTCCCTCACTCGCCATTCCCCCGTTAGCCACATTGAGTGATCCGATTCGCATGACAGTCGTCGCACAAAGAAATTCTGATCGCTGGTCGCTGGCTTCGTGGTTCACTGAGTTTTCTGGGCCCGACTATCGGGATTTCAGGTTGGCGATCGAGCGGGATCTCGATACCCAATCGAGGCAAGCCGCTGCCCTCACAGGCGATCTGCAGTGCCTGTCGCAAGCCCTGACTGATTACGAAGACCTAACCGATCGACTCGGGCATCTCTCTGCATTTTTGGGCTGTCTTTCTGCCGACGACGCCACCAACGAAGCGGTCAAGAGCGACGAGGCCTGGGTTGCCACGCTCGATGCCGAACAGCTCAAACTCAAAACAAGGCTGCAGGCTGTGCTCACCCAGATCACCGACACCGACTTCCAAGACCTCCTTTCCAAACCCCTGCTCGCTGGTGCAGCGCACGCCATCAGGCGTCTGCGCGAAGAGGGCCGACATCAGATGACTACCGAGTTGGAATCGCTAGCTGCTGACTTAAATGTAAACGGCTTGCATGCCTGGGGCCGACTCTACGACACGCTGTCGGGCAAGATGGCATTCCCCTTACAGTTTCCCGATGGCCATACGGAAATCATTCCCATGGCCCGCCGCCGCAGCCTGATGTCTGAGCCGAGTCGTCCCCTGCGGGAAGCTGCTTTTCATGCCGGACAACAACCCTGGCACGACCATGCCGACACCCTGGCTGCCGGGTTGAACGGAATTGCCGGCACGCGACTATGTCTTTATGGTCGACGCGGCATCCCGCATTTTCTGACAGCGCCGCTCTTTGGCGGCGCTATGAGCCGCGCATCGCTCGACGCGATGCTCGCGGCCATTCACGACACGATTGAATTGCCGCGCCGCGCCCTGCGCACTGCTGCGCGCTTGCAGGGCACCCCGGCCCTCCACTTCTTCGATCTTGAAGCCCCGCAGGTAGCTGCTCCCCACACAAAGCCACTCTCGTGGGATGAAGCCTGCACAACTGTCGATCGAGCATTCACGGCCGCCTATCCAAAGCTCGGCGGGTACTTTCGCTCGCTGCTAGAGCAGCATTGGATTGAAGCCCAGCCGCGGGCTGGAAAACGTCCGGGCGCTTTTTGCACTGGCTCACGACTGCGTCGCGAAGAACGCGTCTTCATGACGTGGCACGGCACCGTTCACGACATGATCACGCTTGCCCACGAGGCCGGTCACGCCTGGCATTCGTCTGTGCTGCGTCCCGCTCGGTCCTTTGCTGCCGACTATCCCATGCCGCTTGCCGAAACCGCTTCTAATTTCGGCGAGATGATTTTGCTCGATGGGCTCTTGAGTGATCCCGCCATCACGCCCGAGATAAAAGCGCATCTGCTCGATCAGGAAATGCTACGTGCGCACTCCTATCTGATAAATATTCCCATGCGATACGAATTCGAGCACGCCTTTTACACCGAACGCGCCGCGGGGGAAGTTTCCGTTTCGCGGTTGCGTGAATTGATGACCCAAGCCCAGTTCAATCTTTACGGAGACACTCTGCTGGCCGACGGCAGCGATCCGCTATTTTGGGCATCGAAAATGCATTTTTTCATCACTGGTGTTTCGTTTTATAACTTTCCCTACGTCTTTGGATACCTTCTTAGCCAAGCCCTCTTTGCCCGCTTCAAGGCGGAAGGTCGAGCGTTCCTGCCTCACTACGAGGCGTTTCTTGCTGCTACCGGCAGCGACACCTGCGAGGAAGTCGTGCGGCAGACACTGGGTGCCGATCTGGCATCACCAGCATTTTGGGAGACCTCCATCCGCGCGATCGTGCCAACCCTAGAAGCGTACGAAAAACTCGCTCCACCACAGTTGGGATAGGGCGGAAAGGTAAGATGATGGTGCGAGCTCGACCCTCATAGCGAGACTCTGTTTGCATAAGCGTTGAAAGAGCGGCTGCATGCCTTCACAACAGTCCCCATCCTGCTGCGACTTACTGGCCCTGCCCCGCCCAAAGGTTCTGGGCTGGGGCTCCTTGGTTGTCGGCGTTCGTTTGCAGCGATCTCTGTGGCTCGCTGGGCTTGTGGTGATCGGTGCTCTGTGCGGTGCTGGGCCGGTGGGAGTGGCGGCAGATCCTACGCCCGACGAGATTTTGTTGGCTGGCGGTATCGCGGCCACTCCGGCGGGCGTCGCAGACTACCTGCGCGGCTGGATCGCAGACGAGCCGCGCAAGTTGGTAATCCGTCGGCTCATCGCTGAACTGGGCAGCGGTGATTTTCAACGCCGCGAACAGGCCGATAAAAAGATTCGCCAAGCCGGTCCGGCAGTCATCCTCCCCCTGCGTGAGGCCACGCTGGGGGAGGATTTGGAAGTCAAACTGCACGCCGAGTGGCTGCTGACTGACCTCGATTCCGCTGCAGAGCAACACCGGCGCGAGTCGTTGGGCTTAGCGGCTCTTCACTGGTTGGCGGCGAACAAGCCCGCGGACGCTGCGTTGCTGATTCTCGACATTTACTCCGATCTCATGAGCCCGGAACTCCTCGAGTCTGCCGCAGAAGCTCTTTGGGCGTGTGCCAGTCCGGCTGCTAACGATCGGCTGCGGCAGGCCATCGCGCACGGTGCGTTGCCACTGAAAGCGGCGGCCTTGCCGGCGCTAGAAATTGCTGCTGGCGATGCAGCGGAGGACCTGCTGCTGGCATGCCTGCGAGATCCTAACTCGCTGATCCAACTTGCAGCGGCACGGGCCCTGCTTGATCGGCGTCCAGAAGCAGCACTCCATACGCTCCTCGATCTTCTCCGAAGTGACGATCCAGATATGCGTGCTCAAGCAGCATGGCTCTTGCAGCTCGCTTCCGGTATTCCAACGGATCACGACCGTGGGCTAGAGTGGCTCACCACTGTTGATCGCTGGCGGCAGTGGGTCGCTTCTCCGGCATCGCGTTGCAATCGACTGCTTGGTGCCAGTCGCCTTCAGGTGCAACGCTATGGCCTCATCGTTGCCGTGAATTTTCTACAGGATGCTCCGCACCTTGCAGCAGGGTATGGATTGCTGACCTACGAAACCGACTGCGGCGGCAGTGGATCGGTGTCTGGTGGGCTGCTGCGGCTCGACGGCGACCATCCCGAGGGCGATCAACGTCTATTTTTCGATGCCAAAACACTCCTGCGGCAACCGGCGTTTCCGAAACACTTTCAAGTGATTGCCACGCTCGGCGGTGAAAAAGAAAATTCTGGCGCGTGGCACGTCGGTCTTTCGCTTGGAAATGTCCGGGTGCTCTTTCATCCCGATTTTTCCGGTGGTGCCTTTCGTGTGGAACGAGTCGATAACCGACAGGTGATCCATCACAATGAAGAAATGCCTTTCACTCCGGCAGCTGGCACTCTCTATCAGATGACCGTCGGTGTGGTGGTAGACGCTGACCAAGCGGCGACGCTCGACGTCCGGTTGGCAGCTGAGGCAAATCCCAACGAAAGTTTTCAGCGTTTCATCCACGTTCCCGCCGTCGATATTGGCAGACTGTCACGGGTGGGCTTGGAGCGCAGCGGCCGAACTGGCGGGTCGGCCCTGTTTCAATCCCTGCTCATTCGCCAATAAAAGTCGGAACAAACAGCCGATTGGTAGCGGCACGATTCGACGCGATCACGTCCTAGATCGCAGCCGGGCAGGTGTCTCGCCGGCTGTTCATTCGTCGTAAGGTATCTCCTGCTCGATAGACGCGAGTTCTTGGTAGTCGTCAGAAACAGAGTCTATCCACGGGGAGACGTCCGGGTAATCCATCGTAGCCACAATCTGTTCGACTCCAGTAAGAATTTGAAAATGCTGCCCGTGACAATTCTATCCTCGGGCAGATCGGCAAGCGCTCGCCGCTCATCTTCGGTATTGCCGTCGAAGAATACCGAGCCGATGGCGGGGCTTGTGCCGACTTTGCCCCGAACTTTGATCGCATAGATTGATGAGCGGCGGATTTGCTACGCTGTGGCACAGCAGCAGCCTGCATCTAGAGAGTGTTGCAACTATTTCTGAACAATTTTTCTGAGGAGCGGCCATGCAGATCGCGATTCTTGTTGGCAGCCATCGCCAGGCGAGCCAATCGAGCCGGGTTGGGGCATACATTTCCAAGAACCTGCTGCGCATCGACCCCACAATTGTGACCGACACGATTGATCTTGCCGGTAATCCGCTGCCTCTCTGGGATGAATCCGTCTGGCAGGGCGAGAGCCCGCTGGCCAGCCAGTGGAAGCCCTATCGCACGCGATTGCGTCAAGCCGATGGCCTAGTGATTGTGTCTCCCGAATGGGCCGGCATGGTGCCACCGGGACTCAAGAATTTTCTCCTCTTTGCAGGTCCAAAAGAGGTCGGGCACAAGCCGGCCCTGATCGTGGCTGTGTCGGCGTCTCGTGGCGGCAGTTATCCGGTCAACGAACTCCGCACGAGCGGCTACAAAAATAATCGCTTGCTCTACATTCCGGAGCACGTTCTCGTGCAGGACGTAGGCGATGTGCTGGCTGGGGAAGCACCTGCCAATCAACGCGACGCTTGGCTCCGGCAGCGGCTTGAATTCACGCTCAAAATCCTTCTAGCCTATGCAGAGGCCCTCGTTCCAATCCGTGCGAGTGGTCTCACTGAGCATGCAGAGTTTCCGTACGGCATGTGACCGGGACAGAGACCGCGCACATCATTCCGATTGTCACTAA
>CAMBUD010000035.1 GCA_945871035.1 Planctomicrobium piriforme
CTGCCGCTCGACATGCTTCCGGTGAGTTGCCCCAGTCGGCGGCGAATCGACTGCCGTAGATGATGGCTGGCACGCGCACTGTCTTGGGGCACCTCAAGCACGGTGTGCTCGGGACGCATCACAATCGGGCATAACGGCGTGGCGTGCCAATCGTCGATGCCTCGATAATACATCGGCACGGCACAGAATCCGGCAGTTCCAAATGTTTCGTACCGAGGGCCCATTTCCTCGAGATACCGCCGGAAGGATTCGCAGCGCTCATCAATGCAGAAAATTGCCTGCACGAGCGGCCGTTCTGGCGACGGGAGCGAAGCCACCGCCACGTGCGATGCAAGGCCGTCGAGCACCTCAATCCGATGGCGACGCTCGTAGGCCAAGTGAAAGATGCGACGCCGCACAACTCCATCAAACTCGGCGATGGCGCTTTCAAATCGCAGCAGTTCGTTTTCGTCAAGCGCCCGGATATCGTGCGCCGAAAGACCCAGCAACTGCGAAACCTGGTACAGCAGATAGGCCCGTGCCACGCTTCCCGGCCCACGGCGAGGCGGATAGCGATCGCGGAGTTCCGTCCACAGTCCTGGCAGATCGCTTGCTCTCCCCAGCCTGCCCGCAGCCCATTCGGCGGCAACCCGGTCGAGCACAAGTCGCAGTGCCAAAAAATCTGCCAACCTCGCTGGCACAGCCTCCACCGGTGCGCGATCGGGGCGCTCTTCAAACTGGCGGATCATGCCGGCCCAGCCACGCAATGCCACAAGCGATCGCGTGATCCATTCATCGTGGTATTCGGGGGGCACGCCCAGTCGCTTCAATTCGTCGGCAATGACAGCGAGTGCTTCGGTGCCTTGGATCGCCGCCATCGCAACAGGCAAACGTCTGCTCCATGGCTCGGTGGGGCCAATCGCACCTGAGTAGATGTCTGCCACTGCGGCCAACAACCCGCGCTCGCGGCCGGGCATCGGCCAGGCAGCAACTCCCTGATCCAGAAATGCGGCGCAGACTCGAATCAAAAGCGGATGCACCATCGCATCGGTGTCAACCGATGGGTCGATCGCCAAAATCAGATCGCGGTGCCGCACGGGTGGCTGCACGTGTACGAGCGTGGGCCGTGTGAGGGCGGCGGCCTCCACGCAAGCGTGCCAGAGATCTGCGGTTGCGTCCCGGTCTACTGCGTTACTTTCTGTCAGCGTCCACCGCACTGCGGCATCGTCGTCTTGCCGTACTGGGTGTTCCAAAAGCCCCAGCAAGAGCGTTCGTAACGTCACGCGGCCGCCAGCCAGCGTGACGGCGGCACGCTGGCCCAGATCCGCATCCAGCACCGACTCCAGATCACATGAGCGAATCCGGCCTCGAGCCAGTTCTTCCCGGTAGCGCGTCTCGGTCAAAAACGGCTCGGTTCCGAAGACCTTAGCGGCGTGAATCACCGCCTTTTCAAACGGTTCCTCCTCAAAGGCATGGAGCGTGTTGTGATGGATGAAAACACCGATCGGCCCCTGAGCTGGAAGATAGTGGGCCGCGCGGTCGATGGACTCCTGAATCTGCTGCGATTGCTTCGTACGTTCCATCAAGTCCATCAAAAGGTGCCACACTGCTGCCGGTGTTGAGCAACCATTTGGAGCCGTGTTACGTTCAAGGCGATGGTCTGCCAATGCCTGCCAGTATGACAAGGACCGACTAAAAGACGTCCTCGATTCAGACGTCAGCACCCTTGCAATCCCGCAAGAAAAAGCAGGTTGCGGTCAAGCCACTGGTCAAGCGGAGTCGGAATCGATTCGCTCCGAACCTCATGAATGCCTGTGGTAGGCTTGGCAATCGTATTTTGGGCAACTCGCTACCACCTTGTACCGATGGAATAACTGCTTTGGTGACCAGCCTCAATCCTGCTCCACGCACGGTAACCGTCCTCCTGATCGACGACCAGCCAATCATCGGAGAGGCCGTGCGCCGCATGCTGCTGGGCGAAGAGGGGATCGCTTTTCATTTTTGTAAAGATGCGACCGCCGCTCTGCAGACAGCAACGGAGGTCGAGCCGACGGTGATTCTGCAGGATCTGTTGATGCCGGAAATCGAGGGGCTCGAACTCGTCAAACGTTTTCGCGCCGACGAGCGATTTCAAAA
Organism: Planctomicrobium piriforme; assembly: GCA_945871035.1. Lineage (GTDB taxonomy): Bacteria > Planctomycetota > Planctomycetia > Pirellulales > UBA1268 > BAIKAL-G1-2R. Next base: position 2,116 of record CAMBUD010000035.1, read on the forward strand.
TGTGCCCATCATTGTGCTCTCTACAAAAGAAGAGGCGGCCATAAAGGCAGAGTCATTTGCAGTCGGTGCCAATGACTACATTGTGAAATTGCCCGACAGAATTGAATTACTGGCACGACTGCGCTACCACTCCCGGGGCTACACGGCCCTGCTGGAACGCAACGAGGCCTTCGACGCACTCAAGGCGAGTCAGCAGGTGCTTGCCAACGATTTAGCGACGGCCGCTCATTACGTGCGTTCCTTGCTGCCGCCGCCGCAGCAGATCGAATCGATTCAAGCCGACTGGCGTTTTATTCCGTCCGCTGAATTGGGGGGCGATGCGTTTGGTTATCACAAACTGGACGACGCGCACGTCGCCGTTTATCTGCTCGACGTCTGCGGTCACGGAGTAGGCGCAGCACTCTTGAGCGTGTCAGCGCTCAATGCTGTGCGCAGCGAGGCGTTACCGCAAACCGACTTCCACGATCCAGGCGCCGTCTTGGCCGCCCTCAACAAGGCGTTTCCCATGGAACGTCAAAACGATATGTTTTTCACGATCTGGTACGGGGTTTTCAACACGGTAACGCGGATGATGCGTTGGGCCGGCGGCGGCCATCCGCCAGCTCTGCTCCTGCCGCCAGACGGTAACGCCAAACCCGAACTGCTTGAATCTGATGGTCCGCTGATTGGCGCTGTGGATGGGCTTGAGTTTGACTCACGAGAAATACGTGTGCCGCAGGGGTCGCGACTCTTTGTTTACAGTGATGGGGCCTTTGAAATCAGTCGGCCAGACGGCTCCATGTGGGCCTTTGAAGACTTTCTAGCCACACTCTCTTTAGCCTCTACGGGTCCAGAAAATCGGATGGATAAACTGGTGACACACATTCGAATGCTCTCAGATCGCACTGACTTTAGCGATGACTTTTCGATGGTCGAACTGTTTTTTGGGTGAATTTCAGCTGAAAATCGAGCGGTCGGCCCAGTTCCGGCCTCTGTAAAGTGCCGTCTTGCACGGGCAATTTGAATCCGTACACTTGGACGATTCGCGGTCTTGACCGGCCGCTAGCGTAGCTCAATTGGCAGAGCAGCTGATTTGTAATCAGCAGGTTGCGGGTTCAACTCCCGCCGCTAGCTCAGCACAACGAACGCGAAGGCTTTTGCCGATGTTCAGTCTCTATTTCCTGCCGGGCTCTGGATCATTGTCGAGAGGTTGAACGGAATCAGTCAACACACTTGCATATGCCTGCGTTCTCAGATCATCACCACACAATCAGCAACATGAGGGGAGTTTCCCGAGCGGTCAAAGGGGTCAGACTGTAAATCTGATGGCTTATGCCTTCGCAGGTTCGAATCCTGCACTCCCCAGTTTTTGCCTCATCTCTGCCTGCCATGCTGGCGGTGAAGGTACAAGCAAGCGGGTGGAGTGAACATGGATTGAGTTCACTGCGGGTGTAGCTCAATGGTAGAGCAATAGCCTTCCAAGCTGAAGACGAGGGTTCGATTCCCTCTACCCGCTTTAGGACCATCACATTGTGCAGAAAAAAATAAACAATCAACACTATTTTGAAGCCCCCGACAACCTAGTCGCACTCGCTGCTGTAGCTCAGTTGGTAGAGCGCGTCCTTGGTAAGGACGAGGTCATGGGTTCAAATCCCATCAGCAGCTTTTAGAAACTCGTCGACATGATCAACGCACTCGCTCAACACAGGCCACAAAAACAGGTTTTTTCATTCAATCCGTTCGGTTCGTTTCCGTGCGGAAAAAGGGTTTTCAATTTTTGCTGCCGGCCGTAGCCTGCAGCCACCAGAGAGGAAGATCGAGGAAGAAAGCATGGCAAAGGACACGTTCTCGCGAACAAAACCACACGTCAACGTCGGTACGATTGGTCACATTGATCACGGCAAGACAACGCTCACCGGCGCTCTTGTGGCCGTTCAGGCAGCTAAGGGTCTAGCCATAGCCAAAAGCTATGCGGACATTGCCAAGGGGGGCACGGTTCGTGACGAAACAAAAACCGTTACGATCGCCGTTAGCCATGTGGAGTATGAGACGGCAAAGCGTCATTACGCCCACATCGACTGCCCTGGTCACGCCGATTTTATTAAGAACATGATCACCGGTGCCGCCCAGATGGACGGTGCTATTCTTGTGGTCAGCGCGGCGGATGGTCCGATGCCCCAAACTCGTGAACACATCCTGCTTGCCCGCCAAGTGGGTGTCCCTTCGCTGGTTGTGTTCCTCAATAAAGTTGACTTGGTCGATGATCCGGAATTGCTCGACCTAGTTGAGATGGAAATTCGTGAATTGCTTACGAAGTATGGTTATGCCGGCGATGATGTGCCGATTGTTCGTGGTGCTGGCAAGCCGGCCTACGATAATCCGAAGGACCCGGCTGCCAATAAGTGCATCGCCGACCTGCTGGATCAGGTTGATGCCCACATTGCTGAACCCATTCGCGAACTCGACAAGCCATTCTTGATGGCTATCGAAGACGTATTCTCGATCGAGGGACGCGGCACCGTTGCCACCGGTCGAATCGAGCGGGGCATCGTAAAGGTAGGCGACGAAGTCGAAATTGTCGGCCTGCATGAGAAGTCCGAGAAGACGACCTGCACGGGCGTTGAAATGTTCAAGAAGGTGCTCGATAGCGGACAGGCCGGTGACAACGTCGGGTGCCTATTGCGTGGTGTTGCGCGGGACGGTATCGAACGCGGTCAGGTGTTGGCCAAGCCCGGCTCCATCAAGCCGCACAAGAAGTTTGAGTGCGAGGTCTACGTGCTTTCCAAGGAGGAAGGCGGCCGTCATACGCCGTTTTTTGCTGGCTACCGCCCGCAATTCTACTTCCGCACAACCGACGTGACCGGTTCAACGCAACTGCTTGGCGGAGTTGACATGGTGACGCCTGGGGACAACGTGCGAATGGCCGTCGAGTTGATGGTGCCAATCGCGATGGATGACGGTGTTCGGTTTGCAATCCGCGAGGGTGGCAAAACGGTCGGCTCCGGAATCGTGACCAAAATTTTAGACTGATCAAGCCACACAGTAAGGACAGAAGCATTCACTGATGTTGTTCGGTAAGGGGCCCCTAGAGCATAGGGGCCCCACACTCCACAGGGGCGTAGCTCAACTGGCAGAGCGCTGGTCTCCAAAACCAGAGGTTGCGAGTTCGATTCCCGCCGCCCCTGCCTTGCCGAACAAATAACGTACTTGATGGACTGAAGAGCGGATTACAAAGACAAAGCAAAGCACAGACAAGACTATGGCTGGAACACACGAACAACGCACCGGATCTGGAGCAGGCTTCTGGGAAAATCTCCTCAGCTTTTCGGTCTACAAGAAGAATCAGGGTCGCGTGGCTCGGCAGGCTACATTTGCTGTGCTGGCAGGCACGTTGGCTATCGGCGTTTGGCGTTTGGCGCAGCTGCTGCCGGTGTGGATGTCCGGCGGGGCGACGCTCACGTTGCAGGAGCCGACCATTGACATGGGCATTGTGCGGTTTTTGGTGCCCGGTTTTCTGCTGGCGATCGGGCTTTGGGGCATCTTCCGCCTTGTGAATATGCAGCGGTTTGCAGACTTTCTCATCGCCGTGGAAACGGAGATGACAAAGGTTTCATGGCCAACAGGCGATGAAGTGGTGCGGAGTTCGGGCGTGATTATTTTTTTGATTTTTGCGCTCGCTGGCATTCTCGCTGGTTACGATCTCTTTTGGTGGTTTGTTCTGCGTGCCATTCAAGGCATCAGTTGAGGCATTTGGGTATTCAATATCTATGAACGATCAAAATGATCAGCACAATGATCAACTAGCCGACCGCGATCCCATCGATAGCTTGACGGCTCATGAAGTCGCTCTGCACGGTCAGCACCCAGTTCTCGACAGCACTGCATCTCCCGTGGAGGAGGATGAGGACGACGACGGCACTCCAGCCGAACTCGCCGATCCTTTTGGCGGCAGTGAAAATGCCAAGCCCGTTTCCGCTACTGGAGACGGTGAGGAAGCGGCCGCCCTAGCCGAGAAGTTGTGGTACATCCTCAAGGTGCAGAGCAACCGCGAAGACTCCATTCGTGAAACTCTTCTCCGACGTATTTCAATCCAGGGACTGGATAAACATTTTGGCGAGGTGATTGTTCCCAAGGAGCAGGTAACGGAGTTCAAAGGGGGCAAAAAACGGGTTGTTTCTCGTAAGCTCTATCCCGGTTACATTCTGGTGAACATGATCTTGAATGATGACACGTGGTATCTCGTTAGGGAAACCAGTGGCATTGGCGACTTTACCGGCTCGGCCGGACGCCCCAGCGCGATGCTGCCACAAGATGTTGCCAAGTTGCTCAATAAGACAGAGGAGAAGCCCGACGAATCGCCGCGCTTGAAGATTAAGTTTAAGAAGGGCGATCGTGTGAAGATCAACGAGGGTACGTTCGAAAACTTTGAGGGTGAAGTTGAGCAAATCGACGAGGCAAACGGGCGCGTGACGGTGATGCTCAGCATTTTTGGTCGGTCTACACCGGTAGACATTGAGTACTGGCAAATCGAATCGGTTTGAAAAACATTTCAAAATTATTTTAGATAGTGAAGGCGGAAGGTTGCTCGCATGGCAAAACAAATGGTCGGTCAGGCAAAGTTTCAGGTTCCCGGAGGTCAGGCCACGCCTGCCCCTCCTGTCGGCACATCGCTCGGCCGCTACGGCATCAATCTCGGGCAGTTTGTCCAGCAATTCAACGACCGCACTCGTGAGGCCGCTGGCATGCCGATTCCTGTTGTCGTCACCGTCTACAACGACCGCTCGTTTGACTTTGTGACCAAGAGCCCTCCGGCCGCCGCGCTGTTGAAAAAAGCTGCCGGGCTAGCCAAGGGCTCGGGTGTGCCGAACAAAGATAAGGTTGGCAAGGTCACCAAGGCTCAGCTCGATGAAGTGGTGCGGTTGAAATCGGCTGATCTCAATGCCCGCGATGCCGATCACGCTCGTCGCATGATTGAGGGCACGGCCCGCAGCATGGGGCTCACTGTCGAGGGATGACGCACGCAAGTAATATTCGGTACCCCGCATAGATTTTTCTCACTTTTTTCACTGCAGCTTTCGTTTTTACTCCCGATGAATAGGATTTAACAGTGGCCTTAACCAAGCGCATGCGGGCGATGCTCGCCCAGAAACCCGCCTCTGAAGCCCCCGTTCCGCTCGCGGATGCTGTGGCTGTTCTCAAAACATTTCCACCAGCGAAATTTGATCAATCGATAGAAATTCACATGCGACTGGGGATTGATCCCAAGCAAGCCGATCAGATCGTGCGTGGATCGCTCGTTTTGCCCAATGGCATCGGTAAGTCAAAACGCGTTGTGGTATTTGCCAAGGGCAATCTGGCCGACGATGCGCGGGCAGCTGGTGCAGAAGAGGTGGGGGGCGATGAACTTGCCAAAAAGATCAAGGAAGGCTGGACTGACTTTGATGTCTGCATTGCAGCTCCTGATATGATGGGGCTCGTCGGGCCGCTGGGGAAGGTGCTGGGGCCTCGTGGTCTTATGCCCAGCCCTCGTGCGGGAACGGTAACAGCTGAGATTTCCAGGACGGTTGGAGAATACAAGGCTGGCAAGGTCGAATTTCGCAACGATCCAACCGGCATCGTGCATGCCGTTGTGGGCAAGATAAGCTTTGATGCTGCCAAGATCGTTGAGAACGTTCGTGCATTCATCGATCACATTATTTCGTTACAGCCGGCAAGCGTTCGCGGCCAATTTGTGAAAAGTATTTCGATCTCAGCCACCATGACCCCCGGCGTCATGGTCGCGGCCTGAGCGAATCGCCTGTCGATCCCTATCATTTTGAACCACTGAAGAACCAAAGTTTTCATGAGCAAACTCGTCAAAAATATGCTGGTCGACGACCTCAAGGCCCGCCTGAGTGATGTCGGTGAATTAATTGTTGTCAGCCTCGGTAAGCTCGATGCTCAACGGACAACCGTCTTGCGGCAAACGCTGCGAAAAAAGAAAATTCACCTCACAATGGTGAAAAATAGCCTCGCACAACGAGCCACCATCGACACTCCGCTGGCGCCGGCATTTGTAAAGTGCGAGGGCATGCTGGCCATTGCATGGGGTGGCGAAGATGTTGTGGATCTCGTCAAAGAACTTGATCGTTTAACGGCATTGAAGGGCTTTGAAGGACTCGAATTCCGTGGCGGTGCCCTGGATGGCACCCGGCTAGAATCGAGCGATGTTAAGTCGGTTGCGAAGTGGCCTAGTCGGGCAGAACAACTCTCTATTCTCTCGGGGCAAATTTCCTCACCGGCTTCGACCCTTGTCGGTCAAATTCTCTCGGCTGGCGGGGTGCTCGCCGGACAAATTTCGTCCCATGCAGATGATCTGGCTAAAAAGAGTGCTGGCGACGCCCCGGAGAGCAGCAATGCTGCCGGTGCTGAGTCACTTCCCGCGTAATGTTCTGCGGCAGAAGTTTTGCGGAATCGGCTGTTTTTTTAGCCGGGCTTCACAGGACTCTGTTTCGTGGTAAAACGACTCACCCGTATTTTCGGTTTCTTGAACACAACAACACACACTACCCAACCGGTTGGATGCAATTGCATCTGACTATTTCTCCGAATGGAAAGGATCTCGATCGATGTCAACGGCTGAAGCTATTCGTGATTTCTCTGCTGGAACAAAAGAACTTGGCGATCGCATTGTTGGACTGACGCTGAAGGCTGCTAAAGAGCTTTCCGACTATCTTGATGAAGTTCACGGGATCAAGCCGGCTGCCGGCGGTGCAATGATGATGGCTGCTCCTGGCGGCGGAGCTGCTGCCGGTGCCGAGCCTGCGGCCGAGAAGACTGAATTTGACGTTGTTTTAGAGAGCTTCGGCGACAACAAGATCGGTGTGATCAAAGTTGTTCGTGCGGCAACTGGTCTAGGCCTCAAAGAGGCTAAGGATCTTGTTGAAAGCGCTCCCGCTAAGGTCAAAGAGGGGATCTCAAAGGCCGACGCCGAGAAGCTCAAGAAGGAGTTGGAAGACTCTAAGGCCACGGTCTCGATCAAGTAAAAACTCGCAAACAACGCCATTCGCTACCGGAGGCTTTCCGTTCGGTCTGTCGATTGGTATAATATTTGCTCTTCGTTTTTTACCTGCCTTGACTGTTGTCTTTTCTGCTCTCGATCCGATCTAGGTTCTTCAACTTGTGTCGCACCATTGCCTGTCTTGAATGCTTGATCAATCCGAACCGGGAAGAGATCTTTTCGGTGGCAACGTCGCTTAGATGAGCGGATTGTTTTCGCGGTTTTGCGCCTGTTTTACTAGTCTTGCACTTGAACCATCTTTAGGAGTTTTCTGTCAATGGCAACTCCCTCTATACGCCGCCTGCAGCCGACTGAAGTCCGTTCGTTTGGCAGCCGTCGTGCGAACCACGCCATACCGGATCTGACTGAAATTCAAACGCGTTTTTATGACGCTTTTTTACAGTACGGCGTGCCGGCTAATAAGCGAAAAGATCATGGCATTGAGGGCGTGCTACGCGAGATTTTCCCCATTGAGAGTTACGATAAAACTGTCAAGATTGAGTACCTGCAGTACTCCCTCGGCAAGCCGCGCTACACTCCTGATGAGTGCCGCCAGTTGCGTCTGACCTACGGACGGCCGCTGCGTGTTAGTTTGCGTCTCACGAGAGAGCAGCCTATCGAAGAGGAAGTCTACCTCGGCGATATCCCCATCATGCTCGGTGGGGGAGAGTTCATCATCAATGGTGCGGAACGCGTTGTTGTGAGTCAGTTGCACCGTTCCCCCGGCATTGATTTTGTCGCTAACACGGAATCCAGTGACCGCAAAACGCACAACTGTCGAATCATTCCTGAGCGCGGCAGTTGGATTGAGTTCAATGTTTCGAAAAAGGACACGCTTCAGGTACGCATAGACCAGAGCGGAAAGTTTTCGGCGCTCACCCTGCTGCGGGCAATGGATGCACGGTACGCCCGAGACGTCGACATTCTCAAGCTTTTTTACAAGACGAGCGTGGAGAAGGTCGTAGGGGCTCGCAGCGTCGTGAAGCTCGAGGGCAAAATTGCCGTGGACGACGTGGTGTATCCCAAGGGCAGCGAACGAGCCGGCGAGATCATCGTCGACGCTGGCTGCAAAATCACCCACAACCAAGCCGAGCTTATTTGCACGTCGGGTTTGAAGGCCGTGGAGGTGATGCTGGAGCAGAAAGTGCCGCTCATCATGCACAGCCTGCGAGAAGATGCCGAAGAATCGAAGAAACGCACCAGCGTGGCCCCTAGCCACGAAGATGCACTGGTGCGAATTTACCAGCGACTCCGACCGGGCAATCCCGCTGCCCTCGATAAAGCACGGGCACTCTTTGATGAAAAGTTTAAGGACACCAACCGCTACCGTCTGGGTCGCGTGGGTCGCTTTCGCATCAACCGCAAACTCGGCCTGTCGGTGCCGGAAACCGAGATGACCTTGCGGCCTGACGACTTGATCGCCGCTATTCGCTACATGCTGCAACTGAGTGAGGGCGAGGGCGAGGTTGAGGTCGACGACATCGATCACCTCGGCAATCGTCGCCTGCGCACGATTGATGAACTTGCCAGCGACGAACTGCGCAAGGGGTTTCTGAAGCTGCGTAGAACGGTTCAGGAGAGAATGAGTCTTAAGGATGTTACTGAGATGTCCCCTCGGACGCTCATTAATCCCAAGAGCATTTCGGCTGCCATTGACTACTTCTTTGGTCGCGGCGAATTATCGCAGGTGGTCGATCAAACAAACCCGCTCTCCATGCTCGCGCACGAACGCCGTCTTTCGGCGCTGGGACCAGGGGGTCTCAATCGCAAGCGTGCTGGCTTTGAAGTGCGCGACGTTCACATTTCGCACTACGGCCGAATCTGCCCCATTGAAACACCGGAAGGTACTAACATCGGGCTCATCTCGAGTCTGGCGATCTACTCCGGCGTTGATTCGTATGGATTTTTGGTCACTCCCTACCGAAAAGTTTCAAAAAATAAACTCACCGACGATGTGGTTTGGTTGCGGGCCGACGAAGAACATGACGCGTATCTCGCCCCGGCGGATGCGCCTGTGGTGGATGGAAAAATTGAAGGCGAGCAAATCATCGCCCGTTGGCGGGGCGACTTCGTGCTCGTGCCGGCTGATAAAATTCAGTACATCGATGTTGCGCCCAGCCAGATGGTCGGGGTGTCGGCCGGTTTGATTCCATTTCTGGAGCACGATGATGCCAATCGCGCGTTGATGGGCTCCAATATGCAGCGCCAGGCTGTGCCGCTTTTGATCACAGAACCACCGATTGTTGCCACGGGGATGGAACGCGATGTGGCCGTAAATTCGGGGCTGATCGTCCGGGCGGAACATAAGGGAGTCGTTACCTATGTCGACGCTGATACGATCGAAGTGAATGGCAGCGACGTCTACAAGCTTCGCAAGTATGTCGGCCTCAATGAGCGCACCTGTCAGAATCAAAAACCGATTGTTCAACTGGGCCAGAAAATTGAAAAAGGCGAGGTGATTGCTGACGGCGCAGCCACCTACAAGGGCGAACTGGCCCTGGGTCGCAATGTTCTTGTGGGATTCATGGCGTGGGATGGTTTCAACTTTGAAGATGCAATCATCATCAGTGAAGAGTTAGTGGAAAACGACGTCTACACCTCGATTCACATCGAGGAATACGACATTGAAATCCGAGACACAAAACTGGGTCGCGAAGAATTCACTCGCGACATCCCCAACGTTGGCGAGAGGGCGTTGCATAACCTCGATGAAAGCGGCATCGTTCGCATCGGCACCTATGTTCGCTCTGGAGACATCTTGGTGGGGAAGGTCTCGCCCAAGAGCAAAACAGAGCTGACGCCTGAAGAAAAGCTTCTGCATGCGATCTTCGGTCGTGCTGGTGAAGATGTCAAAAATGATTCACTGGAAGTGCCCTCGGGTGTTGAGGGCATTGTGACTGCCACCGAGAAGTTTTCACGCCAGATGAGCCTCTCTGAGGATGAACGCCGCGAGTTTCAAAAGCAGCTTAAGGAAGTGGAGAGCCAAGGCAATCTGCGGATAGCTGAGGCTTTTGGAGCGTTGGTCACTGAAATTGAAAAAGTTTTGCAGAAACCTCTGCCCGCGGCAGACGGAAGTCCGCTTGTGCGCGATCAGGATCACAAAATTGTGGCCGAGCGAGCCATTGCCTTTAAGCTCGACGAACTTGACATCCGGTCGCCCCAGCGAAAATCCGATGTCGACAAAATTTTCAAGACGATGTGGCCTGCGGTTGACGAAGCGATTGACGGCCGAGAACGTCAACTTAACAGCATGAAGCGGGGCGACGAGTTGCGTCCGGGTGTGCTGCAAATGGTCAAAGTGTATGTGGCTGCCAAGCGTGCCATTTCCGTGGGCGACAAGATGGCTGGTCGTCACGGCAATAAGGGCGTGATTGCTAAAATTCTTCCTAAGGAAGACATGCCGTTTCTGGCCGACGGCACGCCGATACAGATTCTTTTGAATCCACTCGGCGTACCGAGTCGTATGAACGTCGGTCAAATTCTTGAAACCCACCTCGGTTGGGCTGGAAAGCTCTTAGGTTTTCAAGCGATCACGCCCGTGTTTGATGGTGCCAGCGAAGAAGATATCAACGCGGTGCTCAAGGTGGCTGGTTTGCCTACCCATGGGAAAGCTCAGCTCTTTGACGGTCGGACCGGCGAACAGATGGAACAAGAAACGACCGTTGGCTACATCTATATGCTCAAGCTTCATCACCTTGTGGATGACAAAGTGCATGCTCGATCCACCGGTCCCTACTCGCTCATTACGCAGCAACCCCTCGGTGGTAAGGCTCGTTTTGGAGGCCAGCGTTTTGGCGAAATGGAAGTCTGGGCGTTGGAGGCCTACGGTGCGGCCTACACTCTGCAAGAACTGCTCACCGTTAAAAGCGACGACGTCGAGGGACGCACCAAGATCTACGAGAGTATGGTCAAGGGCGAAAACACGCTGGAGGCAGGCACGCCGGCGAGCTTTGATGTGCTCACCAACGAGATTCGTGGGCTTGCACTCAATATGCAACTGGAGAAACGCCGCTTGTAACGTTTACGGAACAGGTTTTTGTTAACTGTTGTTTTCGCTGATGGCCTACTTCTCATACTGAACACTTTACATTTTCCCCGCAGTCTGGTTTTTTCGCAAGGAGACCCCTCGTGAGTATTGGTGAATCAACCTACGATCGCGTGAATGACTATTCCGCCGTCAAGATCACATTGGCGCGTCCGCACGACATTCGCAGTTGGTCGTTCGGTGAGGTGAAGAAACCCGAAACCATCAACTACCGCACTTACCGTCCTGAAAAAGATGGTTTGATGTGTGAAAAAATCTTTGGGCCAGAAAAGGATTGGGAGTGCTCCTGCGGCAAATACCGCGGCATGAAGTACAAGGGGATGATCTGCGATCGCTGTGGCGTCAAGGTGACGCACAGTCGGGTGCGACGCAAGCGGATGGGCCACATTGAGTTGGCCGCTCCGATCGTGCACATTTGGTTTTTTAAAGCCATGCCGAGTCGCTTGGGCGCGCTGCTTGAGATGAAGACTTCGAGTCTTGAGAAGGTGATCTACTTTCAAGATTATGTGGTGCTTGATCCCAAGGATACGCCTCTAAAGAAGCAGCATCTTCTCTCCGAGGAAGAATATCGTGAGGCTCGTGCCACCTACGGCGATAATGGTTTTGAGGCTGAGATGGGGGCCGAGGCGATCCGTAAGTTATTGCTCGGGCTTGATCTTGTGCAGCTTTCCAAGGATCTGCGCGAGGATCTGAGCACGACCGGATCAAAACAGAAAAAGAAAGATCTGGTTAACCGTCTCAAAATTGTTGAAGCCATTCGCGACAGCGAGAATAAGCCCGAGTGGATGGTGCTCGACGTAATCCCTGTGATCCCTCCCGACCTGCGACCGCTGGTCATGCTCGATTCAGGTAATTTTGCCACGAGTGATCTGAATGATCTTTACCGTCGCATCATCAACCGCAACAACCGCCTGAAGAAACTGGTCGATTTGAATGCCCCGGAAGTGATCATCCGCAATGAAAAGCGGATGCTTCAGCAGTCGGTGGATGCGCTATTTGATAACAACCGCTGCAAGCGGCCTGTACTAGCCTCTAGCAACCGACCCCTCAAGAGCCTGACCGACATGATCAAGGGGAAGCAGGGCCGCTTCCGCGAGAATCTACTCGGCAAACGTGTCGATTACTCTGCGCGCAGTGTGATCGTTGTTGGGCCGACGCTGCGTCTGCACCAATGCGGGCTGCCGAAAAAGATCGCGTTGGAACTCTATCAGCCCTTTATCATTCGGCGGCTCAAGGAACTTGGGCATGCCGACACGATTAAAAGTGCCAAGAAAATGCTGGAGCGAAAAGACGCTGAAGTCTGGGACATTCTTGAAGAGGTCATTCGCAACCATCCTGTGCTTTTGAATCGCGCTCCAACTCTGCATCGCATGGGCATTCAAGCCTTTGAGCCGCTGCTTGTTGAAGGCAACGCAATCAAGCTTCATCCCCTCGTATGCAAAGGCTTCAACGCCGATTTTGACGGTGACCAGATGGCTGTCCATCTGCCGCTCTCAATTGAAGCCCAAGTTGAGGCGCATACGCTCATGCTCAGTACAAACAATATCTTTAGCCCGGCTAACGGTGCGCCAATTATCAGTCCGTCGCAAGACGTGGTGATGGGTTGCTATTATCTGACGATGCTGATGCCGGGCCGCAAGGGCGAGGGGATGGTATTTCGCAATGCCGACGAGGTGCAGTTGGCTCACTCGTTGGGCTCGGTTGATACGCATGCCAAAATCAAGGTCAAGCTGCCGCCCAATAGGCGACTCAAAATCGATACTGAATCACTGGGTGAGCCGGGGGCGCTGATTGAGACTACCGTCGGACGCGTGTTGTTCAATTCTGTCTTGCCCGAAGGGATGCTCTTTTACAACATTCCGATGCGTTCCAGCGAGTTGGCTCGTGTGATCTCTGATTGCTACCAAGCGCTCGGCCGTCGCAAGACGATCGATCTTTTGGACGACATGAATCGCACTGGTTTTGGTTGGAGCACCAAGAGTGGCCTGTCGTTTGCAACAGACGATCTCATCACGCCTGCCAATAAATCGAAGATCATCGGGGAGGCCGAAAAGAGCGTCCTCAAGATCATGAAGCTTTATCAGCGCGGTGTGATCACCGACGGTGAGCGTTACAATCAGGTGCTTGATGCGTGGACGCATGCTCGTGAACGCATTACAACAGAAATGATGGCTGAACTCGAGCAAGATACAGATGCCCGTGAATGCCGCCGTGCTGGCTACGTCAATCCAATCCACCTCATGGCCCACTCCGGTGCCCGCGGAGGCGTTGAGCAAATTCGCCAACTTGCCGGCATGCGCGGCCTGATGGCCAAGCCATCAGGAAAAATTATTGAAACGCCTATTAAGGCCAACTTTCGTGAAGGCCTGACGGTGCTCGAGTACTTCAGTTCAACGCACGGTGCACGCAAGGGTCTTGCAGATACAGCCCTTAAAACTGCCGATTCGGGCTATCTCACCCGTAAACTCGCCGATGTGGCACAGAACGTGGTTGTGACCATGCACGACTGCGGCACCACTCAAGGAATTACAAAAACGGTTATCTACCGTGGTGAAAAGGTGGAAGTCAGTCTTGCCGATAGTATCCGGGGCCGCGTGAGCCGGGCCAATATCGTCAACCCGATCACTGACGAAGTTGTCGTGCACGAGGATGAGTTGATCACCCCAAAAGTTGCGCGACGAATCGAAGAACTTGGGCTGGAAAAAATCCAAGTGCGCAGCACTCTTACGTGCGAGGCACCGCTGGGTGTTTGCCGCCTATGCTACGGAATGGATTTGTCCACCGGTGCAATGGTGGAAGAGGGCATGGCCGTAGGCATCATTGCTGCTCAAAGCATTGGCGAACCTGGTACGCAACTCACAATGCGGACATTCCATATCGGTGGCGTAGGCCAGCGTGCTATCGAAGAAAACGAGAGCAAGGCCAAGAAAGCCGGCACGGTCAAATTTACGCGCATTCGCACTGTGCAAACCGAGCAAGGGGAGCAGATTGTGCTCGCTCGCAACGGAGAAATTTCTGTTATTGATCCCAAGGGCCGAGAACTCGAGAAATTCGAGATCCCTGCCGGTGCAATTCTGAAGGTAACCGAGAATGAAGAAGTGAAGCAGGGGGCTTTGCTCGTGCAGTGGGATCCCCATTCGATTCCAATTTTATCCGAAGTTTCCGGAAAAGTACGTTACGAAGATGTTATCGAGGGCGAAACTCTCCGCATCGAGAAGGATCCCAGCGGTCACGTGCGTCGCATGGTTATGGAACACAAGGGCGTTTACCATCCGCAGGTTGTGCTTGAAGATGAGTCCGGAAAAATCCTCGACTTTTACTACCTGCCAGAGAAGGCTTACATCGAAGTGGCGCAGGGCGAAATCGTGGCAGCCGGTCACGTGCTTGCAAAAACCCCCCGCGAAGCGTCTGGCACGCAGGATATCACCGGCGGTTTGCCACGCGTAACGGAAATCTTTGAGGCGCGCAAGCCAAAAGATCCGGCAATCATGGCCGAGATTGACGGCACAGTAGAGCTACTTGGGGAAAAACGCCGCGGCAAACGCACGATTGTTGTGAAGAGCGAAAGCGGTATTGAGCACGAGCATCTTGTTTCTCACGGTAAGCATCTCCGTGTGCACGCCGGTGATTACGTAAAATCTGGTGAAGCTCTCGTAGACGGCCCACTGGTTCCGCACGACATTCTTCGCATTTCTGGCGAAGAGGAAGTGCAGCGGTATCTTGTGCGTGAAATTCAAACCGTCTATCGAAGCCAGCGCGTTGATATTGACGATAAGCACATCGAAATTATTGTTTCGCAGATGTTACGTAAAGTGAAGATCGAAACGGTTGGTGATACAACCCTACTGCCTGGCAGTGTGATGGATAAGTTTGAATTCCGTCAGGCCATCGATCGTATTGCCGGATGCCTGCGGATCACTGAAAAGGGTGACAGCGAATTTGTGCCTGGCAGCATTGTGCCGAAGGATGTGCTCCTGCAACAAAATGCTCAGATCGAGATGCTCGGTGGGACGCCGGCCAAGGGTGCGAAATCCAAGCCGGCAACCGCCAGCACGCAACTCCTTGGCATCACAAAAGCCAGCGTGCAAAGCTCGAGTTTTATCTCCGCCGCAAGCTTTCAAGAGACCACTAAGGTCCTCACCGAAGCGGCTCTGGCGGGCAAGGTCGACAATCTCGTGGGCCTCAAGGAGAACGTGATTCTGGGGCACCTTATTCCAGCTGGCACAGGCTTCAATACGTATCAGTCGTCTGAGGTTCGCGTGCGGCCGGAAGCTCTGGAATCATTGCGCCTCGATCGTGAGACTGTTCTCACTCGTCAATTTCCGCTTTTGGAGTCGACTCCTGCCAGCGAAGATTTGACGCTTTCGGTGGAATCTGGCGGCCGTAGCTCAACCACACTGGAAGAAGCCCCGCTCTCCGTCGATGGGCTGTGATGCGTGCTTAAACGTTTGATTGCAGCGATTATCCGCTTGAGGACAGTCGCTACGGTCGGCATTCATTGACCACCGGCAGTGTGGCGGTGGGGTAACTGTCGAAGTATTGTTGGTGTACTCGCAGCGATGCCCGGGTGTTTTATGGCTCACGGCCAGCCACACGCCCGGAGTGTCAAAGACTGCGAGCTGGAGATTTCCCATGCGCTACCGGTGGATGCCCTCAGACTTACCCGTTGTCCTGATGCTTACCACGATCTGTGCTTGGCATGCTCTCACAGCCACCGCAGGCGCGCAGTCAGCACCGTACAACCCGTACGCAGATAACCAGGAACAACTTGGGCCGATTGCTGCCGATGGAACCATTCATTGGGGCACTTTCTACAAATCAGCCGCTATTCAGAAAAGCTACGAGCGGCTCTGGAATCTCGGTGCGTGTCGCAACACGAATAAAGCCATCACAATTCCTGTTCAACGGAATAAATTCATCATCGATAATCTTCCTGAAACAGTTTTTCAGGGTACGGTACGTGGCGCAAGTGGCACAATTGCCGGGGGGCTCGTGGCTTTTACAGCGGCTGATCCATCCGACCCTGCAGCGGCTGTTTGGGTGGCCACGCTCCACCCTGCAGGCGTGTCGCATTTGACGGTGCGGGGTCGCGTTGCAGCTGCAACGCTGCAGCCAGGTACCGTTGTCCGCCTAACGGCCACGATTGATGCTCATGGAAAAGGGGTGGCTCCGGTGCAAAGCCTGACCGTCGTTACGCCATCGCATGACTTCAAACCCGACGCCGTTCGACCGCATGTGATCGAAACGATTATCGGCCAGGTTGTCCATATTCAAGGATCAAAACTTCTGCTGCGCATAGACACTGGGAAGATTCGTCTGGTGTCGCTGCAACTCAGTAAGGATGCTGTTGCCACATTTGATGCCTCCCAGCTTGAATTTATTAGTTTTGGTGATGCGGTTGAAGTTACTGGTCGGCTTTGGGACGGCGAGGGCGCGATGGGTGCCGGCACGATCTTTGCTTCTACTGTGATGGTCACAAAGGCGGGCTTGCCGGCTGTGGTGGCCGATCCATTACCGGTGGCTCATGCGCTCGGCGCAAAACAGCCGTGATGTTGTTGAGTTGGATTCCTGGTTCTTTGTTGCTTCCCCACACGTCACATAGCCACCCGTATGACACTGCGATCCACGCGTCGTACAAAAGTGTTTGCCTCTTGGCGCTCAGTGCCGTCCCTGGTCTGGCAGATTGCTCTTGGTGTTGGTGTTGTGGTTGCCGTTTGGGCTCTTTGCCGTTTAGCGGAGATGCCCGCTGAGCGACGGCCCGGCACATTTTTTTTACCGACAGTTGCGCATCCATTTCAGCCCAAAGAAACAGCACCAGCCGGCATGGTGTGGATTCCTGGTGGAGAATTTTCTATGGGTTGCGAAGATCCGCGCCGCAAGCCCTTTGGTGGACCCGATTCGATGGCCGATGCCAGACCAGTTCATCGCGTGAGCATCGATGGTTTTTGGATCGACACAACCGAGGTGACAAATCGTCAGTATGCTGAGTTTGTAGAGGCCACTGGCTATCAAACCGTCGCCGAACGCACGCCACTGGCAGCAGACTTTCCCGGTGCTCCACCAGAAAATCTTGTGGCTGGTTCTATTGTCTTCAGCCCACCGCGAGAGAAAGTCCCACTGGACAACCATTTCCTCTGGTGGGCCTATATGCCTGGTGCCAATTGGAGGCACCCATCTGGACCCAATAGCACCCTGAAGGAACACGATACCCATCCTGTTGTGCACATTGCCTATGAGGATGCCGAAGCATTTGCTGCATGGGCGGGCAAGCGTCTGCCTACCGAAGCCGAGTGGGAGTTTGCGGCCCGCGGTGGCCGCTCGGGTGCGGTCTATCCGTGGGGCAATGAATTTCGCCCCGACGGTCGGTGGATGGCAAATACCTGGCAGGGTGCTTTTCCAATTCAGAACACTGGTGCTGATGGCTTCACGGGACTCGCGCCGGTTGCTCGTTTTCCTGCCAATGCATACGGCCTTTTTGATCTCTCTGGAAACGTCTGGGAATGGTGTTCCGATTGGTACCAACCCAACGCCTACACCGCTGCTGGTCCAACGGCTGGCGGCGTGCTGCGCAATCCCACCGGGCCGCTTGAAAGCTTCGATCCGCAAGAACCAGGGCAGAACAAACGCGTACTCCGTGGCGGATCCTTTCTTTGTTCTGAGCAATACTGCGCCCGTTACATCGTAGGGACAAGGGGTAAGGGAGAGATCTCTTCGGGTTGCAGCCACATCGGTTTTCGTTGCGTACAAACAGCTCTAAAAGATAGCGCGGCTCCGTGAATGGCAACGGATAGCCAGAGCCGGGTGCTTGCCTGCTCTGGCAGATGACAGCCGTCGGACTTCAGATTGTCCGCTCAGGAGAGCTGTGGCTTCATCAACTGTCGCAGGTCGCCCAAGGTGCGTGTGTTGACGATGTCGCCGGCCTCTAGGCCAGCGCGGCGAGCTTGCAGAATGCCGCAACGCATAACATCAAAGCCTCGGGTGGAATGGGCATCAGTGGAAATGACCATTTTCACTCCCGCTTTTTTGGCTGCCGCTGCGTGGTGGTCGTTGAGATCCAGTCGCCACGGATTGGCATTGATCTCAAGGAACGTGCCGGTTCTTGCGGCGGCTTCGATGACCGCCTCGATGTCGACATCGTAAGCCGGACGGCGGTTGATAAGCCGTCCGGTGGGGTGCCCAATCGAACTGACGTGTGGATTTTCAATCGCCTCGATGATGCGGGCCGTGATTCGATCGCGCGGCTGCTTCTGTCCGTAGTGCAGACTTGCCACAACCCAGTCGGCTTGCTTGAGAACATCGTTGGGTAGATCAAGGCCGCCATTTTCCAACATGTCGACCTCGATTCCCTTGAGAACCACGATGGCGGGTGGACCATTTTCGGCAAGCGACTCATTGAGGCGATCGATCTCCTCCCATTGCGCGAGGAGTCGTTTCTTATCGAGTCCGTGGGCCATCGTCACCCGCTGCCCATGGTCAGTAATGGCAATGTACTCCAGACCGTGTGCGATTGCGGCATGGATCATTTCAGCGAGAGTATTTTCACCATCTGTGGCGCTGGTATGCATGTGGAGGTCACCGCGAATGTCCTCCTGATTCAGAAGTCTGGGAAGTTTGTCGCGTTCGGCACGAATGATTTCGTCGCCCCCCTCGCGCAGTTCCGGAGGAATCCACGGCAAGCCCACGGCTCGGTAAATATCCAGCTCGGTTTCTCCAGCAATGCTCGCGCTGTGGGCTGGGCGGGCGGCTTCCGCCTCACCTTGGGTGAGTTTGTAGACTCCATATTCGTTGATCGTGAGTCCACGCTCGCGAGCCCGCGAGCGCAATCGCACGTTGTGCTCTTTGGAGCCTGTAAAATACTGCAACGCTGCCCCAAAGGATTCATCCCCGACCACTCGCAAATCGATCTGTACGTTTCTGGGGCCCCGCACGCTCGTCTTGGTATCTCCACTGAGCAGTACAGAAGATGTTTCCGGCCAAGCATGCAGATGGTGCATGACCGTCTGTGCATGATCGCTGCTGACAACGATGTCGATGTCGCCCACTGTCTCTTGTCCACGTCGCCAGCTGCCTGCAGCATCGATTTTTTTTACCTGCGTACAGATGCGCATGTACGCCAAGAGTGACTGAACGATGGTGTCGGCATCAGACCACAAGAGCCGCGCATGCGCTGGGTTTTTAGCGAATGCAATATTCTTCAGAATGATTGTCTGTGTTTTGTTGCCGAAGCCTTTGATCTGCTGCACACTCCCATCGCGGCAGGCTCGTTCCAGATCGTCAAGCGATGTGACACCCAGCTCATCGATGAGAAGTTTTACTTTTTTAGGACCGAGTCCCGGCACCCGCATGAGTTCAAACACTGCAGGAGGCATCGCGGCTTGCAGCTCTTCTAGAAGGGGTAACGTGCCGGTGTTTTGAAGCGTCTCGATCTTGCCTGCTAGATCGGTGCCAATCCCCTCAAGATCCGTCAACGATCTGGTTGCATCGGCACGGATCGTGGCAAGCGATTCGATCATGTTGCCGATCGTACGAGCTGCCGTTCGGTAGGCGCGGACGCGGAAGATGCCCGCTCCCTGATACTCTAAAATATCGGCAATCTGATCGAAAACGGCAGCAATGTCGGCGTTGGTCACGCGATCCCTTGAAAGTTGAGTCGATCCGCATACCTCTGCGGACAGTCAAGAGTTTCGGTTGCCCCGATAGCTTTCACAAGCGGAGACAACGGCGCGTGCTCTTAAGACTTATTGTTGCATCCGAGTGGGCAAGGCTGCGGTGGGATAGGCCGCTGCATGCACATGTGGTTGACCGATCGGGCCAGCCGGTTGCCAGTGAGACTGAATCATTACCGTGGCAGATATCGGCTGCAGGGGGGCCGCGGGCCGTTCGTTGAACGGCTGCCACGAAGTTGTGTGGCTAGTCGGCTCAAGCAGTTTTGGGAAAGCACCGGTCGAGGGTGCAGGGCCAGTTCCCGGCAGAATCGGCATGGCATTGCCGTTGGTCATACCGGTCGCTGAGTTGCCAGTAGCGGGCACTGCCTGATTGGGTTGCGACTGGCCAGGATAGATCCCTGAAAAAGGCGCAGACTCTGCCGACGATGCAGCAGGGTTCGCACTTCCATTGGGAACGGTTCGTGGCAATTCGGGAATTGGTTTCAGCGATGGTGCCGGAGCGAGTGCCGGCGGCGCTGTGAGCTGAGGCTGCACCGGCACAGGCGTTGCGTAAGTGCCACTCTGCGGCACAATCTGCTGCTGGAAGGTCGGCTGTGGCATGGGTGCCTGTGGAGTGCCGACAACAGGCGCCGCACTATTTTGCTGGCCCGGAATGAACTGCGGTGGCACGTCGGTTCCCGCAGCGCCCCAAGCCTGCGGTGCAGTCTGAATGGGGGCCGCAAATGGACTGGCGACAGTGCCTACAGGACCGGGGTTCACAACAGGAGCGCCAGTCCCAGTCACTGCGGCCGGGTTAGAGCCGGGTGGCATTTGCACATATTTTGTGGAATAGACGGCGCGGTACTGTGTGTAAGGAACATTCACCGCACGCTGCACATAGTTGGTTACTTGTTCCGAGCACTCCCGCGTGCAACCGGTGCATGGATCGATTTCATAAGACGGCTTGTAGGAAGTCACCGGTACGCATTCGTACTGTGTGCGGTAGGTTGTTTCCGGCACATAGCTCACCTGCTGCACTGGCACAACAACAGGCGCAGCAATCGGAGCTGCCATGATGGGAGCAGCCATCATGGGCGCTGTTGCATAGGCTGGCGGTGCCTTACGAAAGCACGAACTGCAGCCAGCAAACATGTTGCTCAGGCAACACTGTGCCCGACCGACGCTGGGCTGTGTGGAGACGGCAACACCCACTAACAACACAACAACCAGAAAACGCTGCATCCTCATCGCTCACTCCTCAAGTCACTCAAGTCTGTTAAATCTCTATCCTTTTAAGACTAGGTTGCTCAGAGGAGCCTCTGGGGAAAAATCTTTCTTCCATTTCATTAATTTTCAGCTTGCTGGCCGCATGATCGGCATAACAAGAGCCACCGTTACAGCCATACCTGCAGACGCGGTCGGTTGGATGCCCAGTAAGAATCGGTCATCACAGCAAGGGTCGTCGGTGCTCAAATCGATCGTAGAGCTCATACAGCGACTCTCTGACATTACCACCACATTTAGAGAAGGCTTCTTCAATATCCGACTTTTTGATTAGTGATGAACTCCAACGGCTATGATCCGGCAGCTGGCAGACGATGCTGGCAAGTAATTCTCGGGTTGTAGCTGACTCCACGAGCACAGGTAGCCCAGTCCGACGGTGGGAAGTGACGAGCAGACCACACTGAAAAATGCGCGCGGCCATTCGTACCAGCCAACCAGCGATGCATCCGATTTTTTCCCAGCTATCGAGGCAGACAGTCGATCCGGGACGCGACCGG
>CAMBUD010000036.1 GCA_945871035.1 Planctomicrobium piriforme
GCCCCCTGCATTCTTTCGCTGGCCAAGCGGGAGGAGGAGGTTTTTCTACCGGGCCGCAGCCAACCGCTGAAGCTGTCTCGGGATTCCTATTCGCTGCGGTTGCTGGAATACGTCCGCGACGAGGCGCACCGTTTTGCGCAGCATTACCACCATTTCCTGCGCCACAAATTCCTCCGCGACCAGCCGCCGTTCGAGGAGTAGCGTGGCGAAGATGAGGATGAGCCACGATGAGCCACGATGAGCCACGATGAGCCACGATGAGCCACAGAGGTCATGCAAGCCACAGCCACGAGGCTGTTGCTGCGCCCGATCCGGTGGCACACGTCAACCGAATGCGATCTAGCGGTTTGTCATGTCGCACGACACGCCACCGGCAGCCGGCACATAGCAGGCTCGGGCGTAATCCATCACCATGCGGTGCGCGCTAAATCTCCACGCCAGAGAACTGATTGAGTTCATCATCATCTTGATCCACTCCCGCGGCAGACCATCGGCATCCCGGTCGTAGAACAGCGGAATGACCTCGTCCTGCAACACCTTCTGGAGGGCCTCGCCGTCGCGGCGGTCGGTGATTTCATCGCTTGCGTGCGTTTCTCCACGCCCAATCGCGAAACCATTGCGACCGTCGAAAGCCTCGGCCCACCAGCCGTCTAAAATGGAACAATTCAAACCGCCGTTGAGGACGACCTTCTGGCCGCTAGTGCCAGAAGCCTCCAGCGGTCGGCGGGGATTGTTGAGCCAGACGTCCACGCCCTGAATGAGATGCCGGCAGACGTTGATGTCGTAATCTTCCACAAACACAATGCGACTGGCCAGCCGGGGATCGTGCCGCAGATTCGCAATCTTGCGGATCAACCCCTTGCCGGGCTCGTCTGCAGGATGGGCCTTGCCAGCAAAAATAATCTGAATCGGACGATTGGGATCGCTGATCATCGCAAGCAAGCGGTCGATATCGCCTAGCACGAGATCGGCCCGCTTGTAGGTGGCAAAGCGGCGGGCAAATCCGATCGTGAGGATGTTTGGGTCGAGCACCGTGCGGGCTGCCTCAACAGCCTCATCGCTCTCGCCACGCCGCCGGCACTGCCGGCTCAAACGCCTGCGCACAAACTGCAAGAGAAGGTTTTTGAGAGCGTAGTGGGTTTCCCACAATTCGCCGGGGTCGACCTCGTAAATCTTCTGCCAGATATCGGGCTCGCCCATCCGCTTCATCCAGTTGGAGGGAAAAATGCGGTCGTACAGTTGCAGCATCTGCCACGAAAGCCAGCTCGGCACGTGCACGCCGTTGGTGATGTGGCCGATCGGCACTTCCTCCTCGATTCGCCACGGCCAGAGGTTGGCCCACATCTTGCGGCTGACATGCCCGTGCAACGCGCTGACGGCATTGGCCCGCCGCGACATTTTCAGTCCCAGCACAGTCATGCAGAACGGCTCGCTGTTGTTGTGAGGCTCCACGCGGCCCAGCCCCATCAATTGATCGTGCGAGATACCAAGCGCGTCTCGCATCGGTCCAAGATGCTCTTCAATCATGCCGCTATCAAAACGATCATGGCCAGCCGGCACCGGCGTGTGTGTTGTAAAGACCGTTTGTCGGGCCACTCTTCGCACCGACTCGTCGTAAGAATAGCCATCGCGGTCCATGCGTCCGCGAACGGCCTCCAGCGTGGCAAAAACAGAGTGGCCCTCATTGAGATGGTACACGCCCGGCACGATCCCCATCGCGCGAATGGCCTTCACTCCGCCGATACCCAGCACCAATTCCTGACGGATGCGAACAAGCGTGTCGCCGCCATAGAGACGGCTGGTGAGCTCGCGATCATCCGGCTTGTTGCCTTCGACATCGGAGTCGAGGAGATAGAGGCTCACGCGACCCACGGACATCTTCCAGACCTTCGCAAACAGCGGGCCAGAACGAGTGTCAATCTGCACCGTGACAGGCTCCCCGTTGGCACCCAGAGCAGGTTCGATCGGCAAGGCCTCAACCCGCGACTGCAAATACTCCTCGTGCTGGTAGCCATCGATGTCGAGTTGCTGTCGAAAATATCCTTGGTCATAAAAGAGCCCCACGGCCACGAGCGGAATCCCCAGACCGCTGGCGCTTTTGATGTGGTCGCCGGAGAGCACGCCCAAGCCGCCGGAGTAAATTGGCACCGATTCGTGAATCCCGAACTCAGCCGAAAAATAGACGACCGGCTTCGAGCCGAGCACGCCGGCGTGGACGTTGCTCCACGTCGATTCGCCCGCCAGATATTCCTTGAGGCGGCGGTAGGCCTGGTTGATCCGACTGTAGAGCACAAGCTCGGCTGCACGGGCCTCCAGCCGCTCTGGCGTAAACTCTGCCAACAATGCGATTGGGTTGTGATCGAGTTGCCGCCAGCGAATCGGGTCGAGCTCCCGAAACATATTGGTCACTTCCGGATGCCAGCTCCACCACAGGTTTCTGGCGAGTGCCGTGCACTTGTCGTAAAGATTCTGCGGCGATAATTCGATCAGCCGCGGCGGTGCCAGGGGCAAATGGGGAGGGCTACTGACGCTCTGCGTCCCCGGCAGGGATTTGCTACCGGTTTCCATACCCAAAACAGGGGCCGGGATCGGCTTGGCTGACGGGCGGGCGGAGATTTCTTCGGCTTGGCTCATGCTCTAACTCCGGTTTTTGAAGACTCCGGACTCAATGGTGGGTGATAAAACGAACGGAACCTGCCAGAAGGAATAGTAGTATACAGCGTTGGCCGTTGAGCTTCGACCCCCCAAAGCTGAACTCCGCCGAGCCGATTAGCTTGCCATTCGTGCAAAGACGTCTCCAGATACGGCCATAAAAAAAGCCGGGCCTTCCCATTGGAAAGGCCCGGCCCATTTTTAGTCGGTTCGATCGTCCGAGAGCCCTTGGCTGTGTCAGAGCGATTGAATCGGACGGTTAACTTCAGGTCTTGGCTGGGGCAGCCGGAGCAACCGGAGCGGCCTCTGTTGGCACGCCCTCGGAGATCACAGCCTCGCCGCCACAAGCACCACCTGCACAGCCGGAAACCTCGCCGCAGCAAGCAGCAGATTCTTGGCAGCAAGCAGGAGCTTCTTGGCCGTGGCAACGGTTTTTCTTATGCCTTCCGTGCCTTTCACCGTGGCACTTTTGACGACCGTGGCACTTGGCACGACCGTGGCAACCGTGGCCAGCAACAGCACCCGTGTCGCCGCCCAAGAGGGCAATGGCCACGAGGGCAAATAACATCGCAACCGCACATCCGAGAAAACGCTTCATCATATATCTCCAGTTAGTAACCCGAACGCGCAGTGCGTTCCTCAAACCGTCACGAAACAACCCCGATTCGGGACGGCCACCGAATCGCAGCAAACGAAATAGACAACGCAGACAACCCAACGCTTAACGCTTACGCAAACGACTTCACTTCACAAAAAGAAATGCCAAACCGTAAGTGATGCCGACTGGTGAAACTATTCTGCATGGGAAATCTAGGGCTTAAGGCTAACAACAAGGATTTTTCTGTCAAGAATCTCAAGAATGTGGGCGTTT
Organism: Planctomicrobium piriforme; assembly: GCA_945871035.1. GTDB lineage: Bacteria > Planctomycetota > Planctomycetia > Pirellulales > UBA1268 > BAIKAL-G1-2R. The sequence goes on from CAMBUD010000036.1 coordinate 3,524, forward strand.
TGCGGCGATATTATCGATTGTATGGGTTTTAACGCCGAGAAATCCTCTTGCTTGGCGACAGGAGGAGCCCGCCAGCGCAATAAAAACGGTTTCAGGAAAACCTGAAACCGTTGCAGAAATAGGTCTGGAAAGGGGTGGCCTATTCGACTTTTTGGGCGGCGTTTGCACTGCGGGCAGTCTGCGGATTTTTCGTTTCTTTGGCCGCTGTTTGGGCATCTTTGTCCGCCCGCTTTTGCAGTTCTTCGGCAACCAGTTCCTGCTTGGCAAGCATGTCCTCTGGGTCCTCAAAATTGAGGAGGAGCGGGGCCATATCATCAAAAATCCGCATGGCCATGCCGACGACTCGCCAACCTTCAGGATCCAATCGCACCACCCACACCACGCTGTCGGTGCTGGTAAAGCCCTCGGCATCGGTGTCCGTCCAGTTTGTAGACACGTGGACCAGATCGTCTGCTTCGCCAACCATCTCGCAATCCTGGATCGAGTAGATGGCCGTGGCTTGCACCGGCGGGGCCACGGAAATCCCTAATTCTTCTGTCTTTGCTCGCGCCAGTTTGGTCAACATGCTGCTGGCAAGCACCTCGTCACCCCGCTTAATAGCCTCCAGAAACTTGCTGACGGTGGCTTTGGCCGGTTCGGTGCTGGCCGATGAACCCGATTGACCGATTGAACAACCAGATTGGGAAATCAGAGCCATGACACCACACCCTGCCACAAAACAAGCTGCTAAAACAGCGAGAATTCCAGCACGTTTAGCGGGAGGGGACACAAGAGCAGGCAAGGATAACGGCATGAGATTGGAAACTCCGTATGCAAACCAGTAATTTTGGATCTTTCACTTCCACCCGAAACCGGTCGGGTGGGGCGGAGACTGACGGCAGCACGCCTGTCGGTCAAGGTGAAAAATCGGGGCTTGCCACCAACCCGGGAGCGTTCTTCGCTATCATGCCCAAAGGCATGACACCATGACATTTGACACCATGACTCGGTTCCCTGACTCCCTGACTTCAATCCCAACTGGCCGCTCTTGAGGAGATCTGCAGATATGAATCGGTCCTTTTGGCAGTCCAAAAAACATCGGGCCTACGGGCACCACGCGCTCGCATGGATCGCGATCCTCGTTGCCTGCTCTGTCTGGTGTGGTCAATCTTTCCAAGCCACTGCGGCCACTGGCAGCTCTCAGTCCAAGACCAACCGACGCGCAATCCCGCCTTCCGCACAATGGGATAAGGCCTCGGCAGATTTCTTCTTCAGTGACGCTTTCACAACTCTTGAAGGAACGCGGCCAAATTTTTCCAGCTCTGGTCAAAAGGCGGCAGCGTCACAAAATACGGCGTCCGTCGGCGATGGTACCCCCACAGCCAATGGTGCGGCCGAGAGTTTTAAGTGGTCGTCTTTGGTATCCGCCGACACGCTCACAGACGAAATCAAAACGCTCAACGCAATCGTTTCTAAAACTGTTTCCAGTCCCTCTGATTTCAAAGGAGGCGGCTACGACCAGGCGCGAGAGAGCTTCAGCGCCATTGCTTTGGTATTTGCTGTGATCGCAGCCTACGACGAGGAAGTGCGCTGGAAAAAAACAGCCGAGACAGCCCGCGACCTTTTTTCGCGCGTCGGCTTTAATTGCAAGGTGGGTACGGATCAGTCTTTTGCCGAATCCAAATTGCGTGTCAAAGATCTTGAATCGCTCCTCGAGGGAGCTCCGCTGACGGCTAAAAATGATCGCGACGAAGACTTCCTCTGGAGCCAAGTGGCCGGGCGACCAGCGCTGATGTCGCGACTGGAGGTAGCCGATGGCATTATGAGTGGAGCGGTTGCGGCCAAGGGGGACTTTCTCAAGCAAGCTGAAAAATTATTGCACGAGATGGAAATCGTTGCGGTTATTGGCGAGACAATTCAGCAAAAAGATTTTGAGTATCATGATGACGACACCTACCGTGGCTATGCCGCGACCATGCGCGACTCAGCTTTAAAGGCGCGGGAGGCTGCAAAAAAGAGCGATTACGACGGCGCCCGTGCTGCCGTGGGAGCCTTGAAAAAGTCGTGCGATGCCTGTCACGCCGATTACCGCAGCTAAACGCAGTTCGTGTTTGAAGACCGACGAGCGCTGCAACGATCGACTTGCAAAAAGCCGTGCAATGCTCTCCGGGGGGAGTGCGACGGATTCTTCTCGATCCGTATCAGTCGTCTGCTGAAGTAAAGAGTTCTGCGAGCGGTTGCAGCGTTATCATCTCGGCTAGACCAGCGGCTACCATTTCGCTGCCCGTGACATAGCGATGCGTCTTGATCCACTTTGCGACCAGCTCGGCTGATGCGTTAAAAAGATTGCCGAGCAGCACATCCATCTCCTGCTCCAGTGCTGCGAAGTGCCGCGACCACTCGGCCGCTTCCGCGATCCCGATGTGTTCTTCGCTCTGCCATTTCATCGGATGAAACAAAAAGACACTGTATGGCGTGACAAGTCGCCGCGTGCAGGTGGCAAACGGCCAGATGGCTGCTGAGGAGCATTCGCCCGTAACGATTCCCGTTGCGCAAATGCCACGCAAACGGATCAGCGTTGCCAGCGACATCGCGGCGTAGGGACTCCCTCCGGGGGAATCAAAGTAGATTGTGCAATGCCCCCCCGGCTCAATGCCGAGCAGACGGTCGGTCAGTTCAGCCTCGTTGTCGGTGAGATCTCCAACAATCGCAATCTCGCAGGGATCGCGGCGCTGCTCCTCACCGTCAGTAGAATTATTTTTTTCTTTTGGTGGCATCGTAGTCGAAAGCCTAAATTGCTGGCTCTGAAACGGCAAGGCTGATGGCGTGGCCGTGCTGGCAGGCTGTGAACGGTCCCATGGTTTAGAATGGCCCTTATAGAATCGTCACTGGCCAGCCAGTGTGTGCTGGGTTGGAATGGATTGCCCGAAAAGTGGAGCCCCCGTAAAGCAGTCCTTAGCAGTTCTTATTGTGGGAGACAAAAGAGCAGATGGGAATTATCGCCTATTGCCCCAATGGGCATCGCATGAAGGTAAAGGATGAGTTGGGGAACAAAAACGGACTCTGCCCAGAGTGCGGCGTGAAGTTTCGCATTCCTGCCAAGGACGAGCAGGTCGCTGCCGTCCCCGTTCTGAAAACAGGTGGCCAAGCTGTTGCCAGCGCCGTCTTGCCGCTGGCGCAGTTTGTGACAATCGATCCAGCCATCGTGGCCGAACTGCCGCGGGCTCGAGCGATTGAGGCCGCAGGCGAGCCGAAGGCATTAGCCCCAGAAGCCACGCCAGAATACACCCCAGAAGACAGACCCGAGCCACAGGCTCGGCAGTTTCATCCCGCCATTAACGAACAGCTGGAATTGGCGTGGTGCATTGCATTTGTTGGCGGCGAACCGACCCCACCGTACTCTGCTGAAATGCTGCAAGACTGGCTGGATGCGGGAGAATCAACCGGCGAGGAGATCGTGTGGCGCGCCGACTGGCCGGAATGGCTGCCGGTGCGACAGGTATTTCCCGAATACTTCTTTGTCTGAGGCCCCACGGACAATTGCGCGGTTGTGTTATGTTTTTCAATGGACAGCTGTCGCGGAATATACGCTTCAGAAAAATCAGCTAATTTTTTTCCAAAGTTTTTTTCCAAAAAGGAACAGCCATGCGGACCCTATCCTTGCAGCGCGTGTCCTCTCTGTTGGTGGTGTGTGTGGTCAGCCTCCTGCTGCAATCTGCCTGCACATCTCACGCCGTGGCCCAAGACCCCAGCAACTTTACGATTGGTCAGGGGGCGTATCTTCTGGTGGCACCCATCGACTGGAAACGCGTGCCACCCAAAACGTCGATCGTGGAAACAGAATTTTCCATTCCGGCAGCAGAACTCGATGCGCTACCGGGGCGGCTAACCGTGATGGGCGCCGGGGGGAGCGTGGCCGCCAATGTCGACCGCTGGTATGGCCAATTCACGCAACCCGATGGCTCCGCGACAAAAGATAAGGCGGTTGTAAAAACGCTTAAGATTGCCAACTGCACCGTCACCCTAGTGGACCTATCTGGCACGTTTAAAGACTCACCGGGGGGTCCCTTTGGCGGCGGGCAATCGGTCGATCGGCCCGACTACAGAATGTTTGCTGCCATTATTGAAACGCCCAAGGAGGGGAGCTACTTTCTGAAATTTTATGGGCCTGGAAAGACGGTTGCCCAACACGTTGACGGCTTTCGTACGATGATTGCGGGCATGGTTGCCACCGCTAAATAAAGCAGTTCAGGTCCATGAAGATTCAGGAATTCTTTGAGCACCACGGCATTGCGGGTAATCCGTTCGCCGAAGAGGATGCGCAGAACGACACTGTTTTTAAGCGCACCTGCCTAGAGACAACGTTTCATCCAGCTTGGGACAAAATCTACGGCGATCCAGCCGACCCCAGCACGTCGATTGTGTTTGGCGAAAAAGGCGCCGGAAAGACCGCGCTCAAATTACAGATGGTCCGACAATTTGAACTCCACAATCAGAGCGCGCTTGGTCGCCGCACGTTTGTCGTTCTCTATGACGATTTTAATCCCTTTCTGGATCGGTTTGTCAGTCGCGTCGGCCCCAACCGGCCTGTGGAAAAAGTGCTTGGACAATGGAAGCTTTGGGATCACATGGATGCGATTCTCGCGCTGGCCGTTACGCAACTGGTAACGTCGCTGACTGATCCGGCTGCGCGCGGGGCGGGAACGCCGAAATTATCGGTGCCGCAAGCGCGCGACATGGCTTTGCTGGCAGCCTGTTACGACCAATCAACTGGTGAGACATTCCCCTCGCGATGGAAAACACTGCGCCGCCTCGTCGGCTACAGGGCTTGGCGCGGCTTGGGCCCACTGGCGCTGGGGTTCATCGCCACGCTGGTGATGACCGTCGCGCTGGGGATGAGTTTTTCACGCGGTTCACTGGCATGGGCGGGGGCCTGGTGGCCGTGGCTCCTTGTGGCAGCGGCGTGGATGCCGTGGGGAGTGCGTCGCACACGGGCAACGTGGACAGCCTGGCGCATTGTCTGCGGCATGCGCACCGGCAATCGCACGGTGGGACAATTGGCAGCAGCACTGGCGCGGATGCCGCTGGTCGATCTAGCTGGCCAACCACTGCCGGCCATAGCCCGCAGCGATGATCGCTATGAACTACTGGCAAAGCTGCAGGGCATTCTCTCTGCGCTCGGGTATGTCGGCATGGTTGTGATCGTCGATCGGCTCGATGAGCCGCATCTGATCAATGGTGCGGCCGAACGGATGAAGCAAGTGATCTGGCCGATGCTCGACAATAAATTCCTGAAGTCGCCCAGCATGGGATTCAAGCTGCTGCTACCGATTGAGCTCTACCGTTTTATCGAGCGCGAGGACGAACAATTTAACCAGCGGGCCCGCCTCGACAAACAAAACCTCGTGCCTTCGCTCGAGTGGTCGGGCGAGACTCTGTACGACATCGCTTCAACACGAGTGAAGGCGGCCAGCGTTGGTACGCCACCGGCTACGCTCTCGCAGTTGTTTGAATCGGAGGTTGATCAGCGTCGGTTACTCGATGGCTTACGAACCCTGCGGGTGCCTCGACAGCTGTTCAAGTTTCTCTATCGCTTGCTGGTGGCTCACTGCCACGCCCACACCGAAGAGCAGGCCGTTTACCAGATTCCACTGGAGCGATTCAACACGGTTTTGGCCGTTTACCGCCGCGATCAAGAGGCCTTTGACCGCGGCCTCGCCCCGCGGTAGCACCGGGGCTCCACCCCTCCCAGTTCAGCACCTGTTTGCGTTTGCGATGGATACCGACTCCGATCTTCACACGCTGATTATTGGTCGGGCGGCGATGGCCTGCCGATTTGAACTCATCTTCAATACCGGCGAGGTGCCACACGCCACCCAACTTGCCATCGAGGCTTTGGACTTGATCGATGAGATTGAGTCTCGGATCACGGTCTATCGGGAGACAAGCGAACTGACGCTCCTCAACGCGACGGCGGCCTTGGGCTGGCAACCGGTGGCCAGCGATCTCTTTGCTCTGCTCATGCATGCACAGGATCTGTTTGCATTGACCAGCGGTGCCTTTGATGTTGCCGCCGGATCGCTGGTGCGGAGTTGGGGATTTCTTCAGCGTCGCGGACGCACTCCGGCAGCGGCAGACTTAGAACAGGCGCGCACGATGGCGGGTATGCAGTGGGTTGAGTTCGACCCTGTTGGCAAGCGGATTCGCTTCACGCGACCAGGTGTGGAGATCAATCTGGGTGCGATTGGCAAAGGCTGGGCGCTCGATCAGGTCGTTGAAAAACTCGAGGCTGCCGGTGTGAAGAGCACGCTGGTGCATGGAGGCTCCAGCAGCGTGCGTGCCATTGGCATTCAAGGACCGGACATTCCCGGTCGCAGTGGGTGGCGGGTGGGAGTGCGTCATCCGCTGCGACCTGGGAAGCGACTGGCAACCATCACACTGGAGAACCAGGCACTTGGTACGAGCGGATCGGGAACTCAGTTTTTTATCGATCGGGGAAAAAAATTGGGCCACATTCTCGATCCGCGGTCGGGTTTGCCCGCTGAGTGCGTGCTGTCGGCAACGGTAATCGCCCCCTGTGCGGCAGATGCCGATGCACTTTCCACCGCGCTGTTTGTGCTTGGAGTTGAGGGACTCAATCGCGTGGCGCCACCCGGGAGCGCTGTCGGCGCCATGCTGGTCTTGCCTGCTAGGGGCACGCATGCCGTTCGGCTGATCACAGCCAATCTCAACGACCAGACGCTAGCCCTTGAGCCAGGAGAGGGCGTGGAGTACCAGCGTTTTTCCTAAAGCACAAGCGTTGGGCTCCAGCACGTTCGCCGCCCATGGCTATCGAGTTTTGGCCCCAACCCACCTGTTCCCTGCCCAGCCAAGATCGTTGAGGTACACTACCAACAGCGATAGCATTGATTTTTTTGTAACCATTCCGTTTTTACCACCCCCGTTGCTGATTGTCCGATCCAATCATGATTGATTTGTTCGAGCGGGGTTCCTACCTCGGCATCGTGTTGTTTTTGACGCTCACCGGCATCGGCTTGCCCGTTCCGGAAGAGGTGCCAATAGTGGCGGCCGGCGTGGCCAGTCGGAATGGTGTTTTGCACTGGTACTACGCATTGCCGGCCTGCCTGATCGGAGCTTTACTGGGCGACAGTCTGATGTATGGAATCGGCTATTTTTTTGGGGCCAAGGTCCTCAAAGAACACCCGTGGTGGTCGGGGTTTTTAACACCCGCTAGAGAAAAAACAATCGAAGACCTCATCCAGAAGCACGGGATCAAGGCCTTTTTTGTAGCCCGATTTCTGATCGGCCTGCGCAGCCCGTTCTATCTGACCGCTGGAATTCTACGGGTGAAATACCGCTGGTTTCTGCTGGCCGACTTCATCTGCGCCACGGTTGTCATCGGTGGATTTTTTGGCCTCTCTTACGCGTTTGGTGATCGAATCGGTGCCCTGATTCATTCGGCTGAAACCGGCTTGACCCTTGCAGCTGTCGCGGTGACCGTGCTGGCCGTGGTGATGTTCCTCTGGTTTCGCAAGCGTCGCATGCGACTGCTGGACAACAATCCCGAGAGCCTTTTTGAAAACAGGGAGCTCATCTTTGGGCCAGCCGGCGATCGGATTGCCGATGCCGTTGATTTTGGAGACGGCCATCGAGTCGAATCTCCGCCAATCATGAGCACGGCCCCCAGCGACTCTTCCCGCAAGCCCTAGGCGGGCTTTGCACCTGGCTGGGCTGGTAAATCGTCGAACGGTCAATCGCTTCTGCTAAAAACTCGCCGAGCAATCCGGCAACTGCATGTGCTGGCGACTGTATCGATTGTAGGATTCATCCGGATATTTTTGGGGAACGTATTCGGCTGCGTCGACTTTGACGTCGCCTTTTTGCGACGTAAGAAAGCTGTGGAGATATTTTCTCGTCACAGGAATCCCATCATGACTCTGCCCTCCCGCTCCACGGACCTCCATTCTCCACGCGGCAGAGTGATCGTTATCAACAACGATCGCCGCAAGGCCTCCAGCACCGCACAGTGGCTCTGCAGCCTCGGTTGGCATGCCAGTGCTGCCGGCAATACCGCCGAAGGCCTGCAACTTCTCGACCGAGGCCGGTGCGACACCTGCGTGGTCGATGGTCAGTTGCCCAGTGGCGGTGCTGAAAAGATCCTCACCTACCTGCGCACAAAAGCGCCAGCTGCCGGCATCGTTGTGGTGAACCCCCTGCTCATCAAAAAGACCGTGGTCGATAGTCGACTCCCGAATGTTCCACTCCAGGCAGATGCATGGGTGACCACTCCACTTGGTGACAGTGAGCTGATTGCAGCAGTTGAAAAAGCTTTTCTTGCCGGTCGAGAACGCCGGCTCGCGCAGAATCTCGCTGCACAAACACCAGCAGCGGTAACGCTTGCCACTGCTGCCCTCGGCAACGTTCTGGGAACGCATCCGGCCATCGGCCACGTGCTCGACATCGTGAACCGCATTGCCAATACCCCTGCCACAGTGCTGATCACCGGTGAAAGCGGCACGGGTAAATCGCTTGTTGCGCGCGCGATCCATCAGGCCAGTGCCCGGCATGCAGAACGCTTCGTTGAAGTCGCCTGCGGCAGCCTGAGCGAATCGCTGCTGGAAAGTGAACTCTTCGGCCATCTGGCAGGTTCTTTTACCGGTGCGACGGCCAACCGCGATGGAAAATTTCTTCAGGCCGATCGGGGCACCATTTTTTTGGATGAAATTGCCACTGCCTCGGCGTCGATGCAGGTAAAGCTTCTGCGCGTGCTGCAGGATTTACGGTTTGAGCCGGTCGGGGGCTCGCAAACACATGCTGTTGATGCGCGCATTATTCTGGCTACGCACGAGGATCTGCAGCAACTTGTAGCGGTGGGGAAATTCCGTGCCGATCTCTTTTGGCGGATCAACGTTGTGACGATCGAAATGCCTGCTCTCCGCAATCGAGCCAGTGACATTCCGCTATTGGCAACGCACTTCCTAGCTGCCGCAGTGGCGAAGGCTGGACGACGGGTCGATGGGTTCACCGCTGCGGCGCTCGACGCCATGCTCTGCCATAGCTGGCCGGGAAATGTTCGCGAACTAGAACACGCCATTCAGCGTGCCGTTTTCCTGGGCGGCAGCCAGCTTATCGACGTTGTTGATCTGCCGCCGGCGGTGAAAGCCGGGGGGCATGCTCCGGCTGCATCCCTCAAAATTGCTCTCGCGGATCCAGAGCGTCAACTCATCATCGATGCTCTCGATCGACACGGCTGGCGGCGCGATGCTGCGGCCCGATCGCTTGGCATCAATCGCACAACGCTTTACAAAAAAATTAAACGCCTTGGCATGGATCTGGCAACACTCGAACCGGCCACATAGAGCCGCATAGAGATGGGCTAGATCGCATTCGGTTTACGTGTGCCGCAGCGGCCCAAGGCTCCTTGAGCGTGCGCCGACCCGTTCGCGCTTTGCCACTTTCGACGCTACCCATCGACCGCATGCGCTCTTGCGGCTGACGTTGCTGCTAGCCGTTAAAAAGTTCTGTGACGGCCTTGCCGCCATCGACAAGCTTAATCGGCCGGCCAGACGGGGCCATATTTTCAATCGTTGGATCGATCGACATGCTCTTGCAGAACGTGGCAAAGAGATCGGGCACTGTCACAGGCCGGTCGGTCACTTCAACACCAGCCTTGTCGGTGCGACCGATGATCTGGCCGCCCTTCACACCACCACCGGCCAGCAGAGCGTTGAAACTCCGGGGAAAGTGATCGCGGCCACCGCGCGGATTGATCTGCGGGGTACGGCCGAATTCCCCCATCCAAATCACAAGCGTGTTGTCGAGCATGCCGCGGGTTTCCAAATCACGCACCAGCGCCGCAAAGGGCCTGTCCACTTGACCGGCAAGTTTTTCCACCTGAGTGAAATTGTCTTGGTGGGTGTCCCAGCCATTCATCACAACTTCCACAAACGATACGCCGCTCTCGATTAATCGTCTCGCCAGAAGGCAACTGGCTGCAAATGCCCCCTCTCCATACTCTTGTTGCACGCTTTGTGGTTCACTTTTTAAATCGAAGGTCTGCATGTCAGAACTCATGATCATGCGCGTGGCCCGCCGGTAGAGGCTCTTGTGATCGGCTGCCTCCTGAGGCGCTTGGCTGGCAAAGTTTTCCTCTAATCGCTCCATCAGGTCGAGTCGCAGCAAGTGGCGGTCGGCGGCAACCATGGGCTTGGTGTTGGCCGGATTTTGCGTCGGATCTCGCAGCTCAAACGGATCCCACTGCATGCCCAGAATACCGGCACCGGAGTCGTTGCGGCCGCGGGCACCGATGCGCACCACCGGCGGTAAATCGGGTGTCTCTCCGGCTAACTGAGCAGCCAACTGGCTGGCCACGATCGAGCCGAGCGTGGGATGTCGGGCACTCGGGTTGGGAAGATAACCGGTATGCAGGAGGTAGCTGGCGCGGGGATGGCTGCCCTCTTTGCTCGTCATGGAGCGAACAACAGCCAACCGATTGCCTATTTTTGCCAGGGCAGGCCAATGCTCGGCAAACCGCATGCCGGGAACATTTGTGGAGATGGCTTTGGTGCCACCACCGTTTTTGTGCCCTTCCAGAGGGCTGAATGTTTCAAACTGTGATGGCCCACCTTGCATCCAAAGTAAGATGCAGGCCTTGCCGTGTTTGCGCAGATCAGCGGCATGGAGCGCAACAGTGTCGCCCCACCCGATTGAGGCAGCAGCCAAACCGCCACTGGGAATCCAACGCAATAGTTGACGGCGTGTGATGCAATCTTGCATGGCTTACTTTCGGTGAACAAACTCGGCCGAGTTGAGCAACGCCCAGAAGACGTCTTCAAAAGCCTCTTCGCGATCGCCGGTTGCGTGCACGTGCTCAAGACAGGCCGCTTGTTCGCCCGGGGTGGGATGCCTGGCGAGAGCGCGCAGGTAAAGATCTTTCACCACCGTGCGATCATCTTCTTCGTTGTGCAGCAACCGGCCCAGCGTGGTGGACTGCCGATCGCCATCAAAGGCAACCGACAGGGGTTGGCTGTTCATCAGCAGCAGGGCCTGCGGGATCGATCCGACGATCTCTTCTCTGGGCAGGCTTGGGTCGTATCCAAACACTTGCGTAAACAGGACGCGCGGCACATTGATTTGTTGCTTGCCAGACTTTTTATTTTTGGCCGCTGTCGCTGGAGTGGCTGCCGTCTGAGCGGACGAGTCTTTACGGATCTGCGCTTCATCAACGCCGATGGCCGAGAGAATCTGCTTGAATAATTGATCCGATCGCAGGCGTTGTGGACAATTGGCCGCAAACCCTGCACGCTGCGGGCTGGAACGAGAACGACTTTCTCGCTGGTAGATCTGCGTTGAAAGGATCGCCCGAAACAGTGAACGCATGTCGTAATTCGAGGCGATGAACTGCTGCGATAGATCGTCCAGCATGTGCGGCGATTGCGGCGTGCGATCCGGCCCAATGTCATCGATGCCCTCATAAAAACCAGCACCGACTAACTCTGTCCATATCCGATTGATGATCGCACGAGAAAACCAGGGATTGTCGGCGGTGGTGATCCAACCGGCGACTGCGCGGCGGCGTTCAGCATCTTTTATTCCCAGCGGCAACTTTTTGTTATTGATGAAAAATTGGGGTTTCATCACCTGGCCTGGCTCAGACGGGTCCTCTAGGTCGGGCATTGCATGTTCGAGATCACCGCGGCGGGGATTATCGGACATTTTTTTGCTCCGACGCGGTGCGGCATCGTAGGAGACGACCTCAAAGCGTTCGGCTCCCATGCCGCTACTGCGTTGGATTTCTATGCGTGGGAAAAAAGCGGCGAAGGCGTGAAACTCTTTTCGCTTCCAGTGGTCAGTGAAGTGGTCGTGGCACTGTGCACACTGAATCTGAATACCCAAAAAGACCCGCGACACCTCGGCAGCAATGTCGGCAGTTTCTCCCATCTGTGCCATGATGATTGCCGTTTCACCGTGCTCGGCTGGAACGCCGGTCGCCGTAATGAATTCACGGGCAATGGCGGCCCACGACACTCCCTTCGCCAGCCGATCGCTCAACATGGCCTCCAGAGGCTGAGCCATGAAGATCGCTCGATCGTCGCTGCGGCGATAGAGAATCACGTCGCGAAAATAGCGGGCCCACGTGCGGGCCCAATCCGGATCGGCCAAGAAGCCATCGATGGCGTCTGCACGCTTGTTCGCAGATGGGTCGGCCAGAAAACTGTCAATCTCAGCTGGCGTCGGTTGCCGGCCAACGGTGTCCAGCGCGATGCGGCGTAGAAAGGTCTCGTCATCACAAATGGCAACCGGCTGCGGAGCCGCAGAGGCGATTGTCGCGACTAGTCCCAAGAGCAGGCCCGAGAGGAAGCCCGAGAGCAGGCCCGCTACTCGGCCCGTGCGCAACTGCAGCAGAGGTCGCTTGTTAGAAAACGGTCGTTGTTGCATCACAATTCAACGCTCCAGCATACAAAAAGTTGCTCTGTGTTTTCCCATTGCACGCGCTGCTTTCGATCCAGCTGGTCGTGAGCAACCAGACGAGCAGGGCTGCCAAACCCAATCGGTAGAGAATGAACGGCCAGAGTGTGTTTGTGGACAGCATTGCCAACAGCCAGCGAATCGATCCATAGCCTACAATAGCGGCCGACAGTGCGCCTGCCGCTGCCATACTGGCGGCGTCAATTGTCCCGAAAATTTCCTGGCGTTGCTGCCAAGCCTCTAGCAATCCGGCGGCAGCCACCGCTGGCAGCGAGAGCAAAAAGGACAGCCGAGCCGCCGTCCGACGATCCAAGCCACTGAGTATGCCGGATGCAATCGTGATGCCGCTGCGCGAGATGCCGGGAATGAGGGCTAGCACCTGCGATAACCCCATCGTTAGGCCGTCGGAAAAGTGCACGCTCTGGAGGCCATCGCGCTCGGTCTGCCCCCGTTTGCTTCGCCACCACGCAGCCCCCTCGGCCAGTGTCATCAGAAGCGTTCCCAACAGCACTGCAGCGGCAACGACTTCCAGTTGGCGGGCCTGTCCGCGAATAAAATGGCGGGCCGCAAAGCCCACGACCACGATCGGCAGCGTGCCTAGGGCGATCATGATTGCCACCCGAGAGGCAGCCGTGGCCAGCGGCTGGCCCGTTTTGATACCGGTCAAAAATCCGCGCAGCAAGTGCCGAATGTCTTGCCGCATGGCTACGCAGACAGCCAGCAGGGTCCCACACTGAATGACTGCTGAAAAACCCGCACCGGGGTCCTGCCAGCCGAGTAAGGCCGGCACGATTCGCAGGTGGGCGGTGCTGGAAATGGGTAGAAATTCGCTCACACCCTGCACAATCCCCAGTGTTACCGCTTCAATGAGTTGCATACCAGCGCTCCATCCGGCGTGCCGGATCATCCAGAGAGGGTGTCGAAAGTGGGCAAACAGGGAATCCGAGAGGGGGGCGGCTTCAAAAGAGAGCGCCGGTTCGCCATACTACACACCGGCAGCCATTTTATTGAGCGGCTGCTTTTTCCCCTTGGAGCAATCGTCCCCTATGTTTCGCAATCTCAGCACGTTTGGCCTGCCACTCTCGGGACGTCCCAGCGAACTCATTGAACTCGCCCTTTCTTTTGGCTTTGACTCCATGGATATCGACCTCGTCGATTTTCAGCAGCAAGCCGACACGTTCAGCGTGCAACATGCGCGCAGATTAATGGTGAGCGCACGGCTCAAGTGCGGCATGTTTATTCTACCTGTCGATCTCGGCGGTAATGACGAGTCTTTCAATCGCGATTTGCAAGCCCTGCCGCGACAACTGGAGTTGGCGCAGTCGACTGAAGCTTCCCGAGCCGTGGCCACTGTTCTGCCTGGCTCCAACGTTCTTCCGTTCAAGGATTCCTTTGAGCTTTACCGCACCCGTTTGGATACGGTTGGCGATTTGCTGACGAGTCGTGGCGTGAGCTTGGGGCTGACGTTTGTGCCAGAGGCTGAGAGCCGCGCCGGCATGGAGCATCAGTTTATCCATACCTTTGAGGGCCTGCTCGGACTTGTTGCGGCGGCACATCCAGCAGTTGGCATTGTGGTTGACGCCTGGGCACTGCACGTGACGGGTGAGTCGCTTGACCTTATTGATCAGGTGCCCAAAGGCCGCATCGTGGAGGTGCGTCTTTCCGATGCGCCTCGCGATGTTCCAACGGAACAACTACAAGCCAGCAGCCGCTTGATGCCGGGTGAAACAGGCCTGATAAACGGATCGGCTTTGTTGATGCGTGCGGAGCAGGCCGGTTTTGACGGGCCCGTTACGCCTTGGGCAGATCGTTTAACACTCGTGGGCCGGGGCCGCGAAAAGATCGTCAAGCTCGCCGGCGACCGCATGGAAGCGGTTTGGAAAGAAGCTGGATTGCCGATCCTGCCCCGCTGGTTCACCCCGGTTGCAAAAGAGCCGATGGGCCGGTTCGGCATGGATGAAATCTATTCCGGTTCGGATCGCTCCGATCGGGGCTCGTATTGAGCGACGGAGATAGTTGCGCGTCAGAGGTCAGAGATAGGTGAGCAGGCCGCTTGCAGGAGCCCACTGCAGACTGTCCGGTCGGATCTGTTGTCAGGCGCCTTCCCGAATCCATGTTACATGTGGCGAACCGCCGCCGCCGACAGCCGACCCACGCAGATATTCTGACACATACCGCAGCGTCTTGCCTGGACGGTCTGGGTCGCGAAAGCTGTCTCCCTTTTGCAGGAGCGGCAGCTGGTCCGGCATCGAGCCAAACGACCGCGTGCCAGCTGCTTGACAGGGAAACCACCAGCCCTTGCCCTCCGCATCAACCAGATAAAATTCTGGGTAACAATGTCCCTCCACCCAGACCGTTCGGGCGGGAATCCCTTCCACGCGTGCCAAGGCAATGAATAGGCACGTCAGCTCTTCGCAGTCGCCCCAGCCATCGGCCAGCGCCCGCGCGGCTCCCTTCAATTCACCGTTGCGGTATTCGACCTTCTCGCGCACGGCATCGTAGAGAGCCTCTGCTTTTTTCCAACCCTCCAGATCGGCACCGCTTGCATGGGCCATCTTCACTATTTTTGGATGCCGTGTTTCAATCGCAGGACTGGTTCCCAAGAACGCACGCAGGGCGCGGTCGGGCTTCTGGGGAATAGAGAGCGATTGCGTGTCTGTCGGGGCACGAATCGCTGCACGTTCGATCACAAAGGTAACAATTGCATGCGCTTTCTCTCCGGCGGGTAGATCGGGAATCTCCACGATCATTTGCTTGACACCACCGGCGAGCGTGCGGTACCGCAGGCTGCGCACATCGGGGGAGAGGTCCTCGCTGACAATCTGCACTTTTTGTTCGGGCCAGTCGGCGGGCACCGGCAGCGTGGCATAGATGCCGCGGCAGGGGCCGCCTTCCGCCGTTACCGATACGCCCACTCTGTATTTTTGCGAACGCACATCGCCGAGCGTTGGCCCAGCGCCGGCTTGCTCAGCGTCGAGGAATTGTGCGTGGGCCGGGGCGATCACTGCCAGTGCCACGCCGAGGCACCCTGCGAGTGTGGGCCAATAAACGAGCGACCGCACAGCGGTTTGGTGGGGCATCATGCTTATCTTCATCGACCGCCGCTACCGCCACTCTGGCGAAGATTGTCTGGGCTGACGATCGGGAAGGCTGGGAAGGCCGGGGTAAAACGTTCGATTGTTCAGTTGCGAAACCCCTGCTACACTCCGATCTTTTAATCGTGGCCCGCAAAACTCTTTCCTCCAACCCATTTTTTTGCCGAAATCCCCCCCCGTATGGTTAACCGCAATCTGATTCGTGAACTTGAACTCGGAGATGAACTCGATAAGGAACTCGAACTCGCGATGGCCGGTGCTGAATCGGGTGAATACTCGATTGGGGCCGCCACGCTGGCAGTCAATTCTGTTCTTCACGGCAAGATTCTGCGGGTCGACAATGAATTCGTTCTTGTCGATGTTGGCTACAAAAGCGAAGGGCATATTCCTCGCAATGAGTGGGACGAGTCCGAGCCTGCGCCTCAGGTAGGCGATACCGTCAAGGTGTTACTGGAGGAGTTTGAAGACGGCCAACTCGAAGAGCAGCGGGGGCTCATCACGCTCTCAAAACGCAAGGCACGTCGCATCGAAGACTGGCTGCGTGTCATGGAAAGTGTCCACGAGGATGACGTGGTCACCGGCTTTGTAACGCGAAAAATCAAGGGTGGTCTGCTCGTCGACATTTCGGGTGTCAATGTTTTCCTGCCAGCAAGCCAAGTCGACATCCGACGGCCTGCCGACATCGGCGATTATTGCGGCCGTGCGATCCAGTGCCTTGTGCTCAAGATCGACGAGGCCCGACGCAACATCGTTGTTTCGCGCCGTGCCCTTATCGAGCAGGAACGGACAGAACGCAAGAAGCAGCTTATGGAAACGCTTGAGGCAGGCCAAATCCGTCGCGGCATTGTGAAAAATATTGCCGACTTCGGTGCGTTTGTGGATCTCGGCGGCATCGATGGCCTGCTCCACATCACCGATATGAGTTGGGGTCGCATCGGCCATCCCAGCGAGATGGTGTCAATCGATCAGGAACTTGAAGTGCAGGTGCTGCACATCGATCGTGAGCGTGAAAAAATTGCCCTCGGCATCAAGCAGCGCACCTCCAGCCCATGGGCCAAGGTCGCCGACAAGTATCCGGTGGCCACGGTCTGCAATGGTACGGTCGTAAACGTGATGAGCTATGGAGCATTCGTCAAACTCGAGGATGGCGTCGAAGGCTTGGTGCATATCAGCGAGATGAGTTGGACAAAGCGCGTCAGCCATCCGAGTGAGCTCGTGAAGCCCGGCGATGAGGTGGAGGTGGTTGTGCTTGCCATCAACAAAGAGAAGCAGGAAATCTCTCTGGGCATGAAGCAGACCCAGCAGAATCCTTGGGAGAAAGTGGCTGCCGACTATCCCCCAGACGCCATTGTGAAGGGCGTGGTGCGCAATCTCACCAACTACGGTGCCTTCATTGAGATTGATGATGGGATCGACGGTCTCCTGCACGTAACGGACATGTCTTGGACTCGAAAAGTGACGCATCCCAGCGAGATGGTGGAAAAAGGTCAGACAATCGAGTGCAAGGTGCTCTCGGTTGACCAACAGCGTCGTCGCATTGCTTTGGGACTCAAGCAGATGCAGGAAGATCCTTGGACCACGGACATTCCTTCACGCTACAAGCCGGGCGATGTTGTGAACGGCAGCGTGACAAAAATCACCAACTTCGGCGTTTTTGTTGGCCTCGAGGATGGCCTCGAAGGGCTGCTCCACATTTCGGAACTCTCCGAAGAAAAAGTTGAGAGTGCCGAAGATCTCGTGAAGGTCGGCGATCCTATCGAGGTAAAAATTCTGCGGGTAGACATCGAGGATCGCAAGATTGGCCTTTCACGCAAACGCGTGAGTTGGTCGAGCGAGCGCGAAGCCGAAGAAGCTGCCGAAGAAGTCTAGAAATCTCCACCGTTTTCTGTCGAGCATGCGACGGGGTATGCTGACTCACGGCTTTCGCCATTCCGACAAACGCTTCGAGCGTGTCCGGGATCAGGTCCGGGGTCAGGTCCTAGATCAAGTGGCTCGGCGGCCTCGGGTCGGCAAAAGTCTCGTTGCGTGGTCTGCGGCAGCCCAACGCTCCTCGAGCGTTCCCCGGCCCCGTGTCTCTGTCACCGGTTTTGCCACGTCGTCGCTCCTGCGAGCTTGCGAAGCGATCTAGGGTCGCTGTACGGCCAATGCTCTAACCGGTCCGATCAGTTGTTTGACGCCAACGCTGCTGCTGGTTTGTGCGGTCGACAGTGGGTTGCTCTGGATCACGATCATCTCGCCACACACGATTCGCCCCGGCTTGATGGCCGTTGTGAAGCCGCTACCGAAGAGACTCGTTGCACCGCTGCTGGCGATCACAACCCGCCGCGGAGCCGCATAGTTTTCCGTTCTCGTCTGATCCATTGCTGGCAGGTGCTGCTGCTCAAGGCAGGCACCGGTGGCCGGGTCGATCACATCGAACGCCACAACTCTCTGCATCGGAACTGGATGATGACTGGCCGGTGCCTCAGGCCCGATCCACACCAGCAGTCGATCGCCGGGTTGAAGCTGCCCCAGATCGACATGACTCAAGCCGCCATCAACGGGCTGTGGCAATCGAGCATGGTCTAGCCCGTTGGGCGTCTGCACGACGGCCGGCCCAGGCAGCGTTGGAACGTCCCATGCACCTGCTCCAGTGACTGGCAATTGTGGCCCATGCCGCTGGGATGTCTGCCCGGCCGTCGGAGCGGCCTGGGCCACAGCACTGCCTGCTCCAGTGCTGTTTGCGGAAAGGCGGTTGGTGTTTAACAGCCGCAGGCTCCAGTGATGCAGCCAGGCCACATCCCCGGTAAAGACAAAGCCACCGGCCACAACACTCAGTACGAAACACTTGGCGAGGAACGTCTGCATTGAGGGACCGAACTCTTCTGAAAGTCCTGAAAGAACGTACGCCTGAAAGTCTCCGCAGGCCCGTAAGTATGCCGCGCCCATGCTAGGCGTGTCGGTAGAATCGACCCAGGCACCAGCCAGCTTTTTGGATCGCCGGACAATGCATAACGGTCGTGACGGCAAGGGACGGCCCCCGTGGGGTAAAACTATTGACTGAGCCCGGGCTCCCTGAGGACAGGCGTGTAACCATGCAGCAAGCGAAAAAGAATCCAACCGCTGACCGAGTCAGCAGCGGTTTTGAACAAGCTGCCGGCGGGGCTTTGCGTGTGACGCTGCTGTCGGCTCCAGGACGCAGCGCTCTGGCTGTGGTGGGCCTAACCGGCGCTGGTTGTGTGGAGCTCGCTACGAGTTGCTTTGCACCGCATGGAGGCACGCCGCTCACAGAAAGGCCTGTGGGTGCGATCTGTGTTGGTCGCTGGATACCATCTGGAGAAGAACTCATCATCGTGCGCACCAGTGCTGCGAGCCTAGAACTCCACTGCCACGGCGGCACGGCAGCGGCAGAGGCCGTGCTCGTCAGCCTGGAGAGTGGCGGTGCTGTGCGACAGCCGTGGCCGCTGTGGTTCACAGACAGTGGAGTGGCGACAATCGAAACAGAGGCCCGCACGGCATTGGCCCGCGCTGGTGGTCCACGCGCGGCTCGCATTCTGTCGCGACAAGTTGCAGGCGCCTTGCAGCGAGAGCTCGATCGCCTCACCGCCTTAGTGACCGCTAAAAAGTTATCGACTGCCATGCGTGAGGAAGTGCTGGCGGCACTCGATCGCCTCGCGCTGGCTGCGAGAATTGGCCTTCGGCTTGTCAGCCCATGGCGTGTGGTGGTGGTGGGGAAAGTCAACGCCGGCAAGAGCAGTCTGGTGAATGCCCTGGTGGGCTATGCTCGGAGTCTCGTTGCTCTCGAACCGGGCACAACCCGCGATGTACTGCATGCCAGCCTTGTGCTCGCTGGTTGGGAAATCGAGTTGGCCGATACGGCGGGCCTACGCGAGGAGTCGGCCGAGTTTCTATCGGTTACAACCGCTTTGACCAGCCGGCCACTCGGAGGCGGCCCCGTTCGTGACGTGGAACGCGAGGGGATTGGCAGAGGAATGGCTGCGGCTGCCGCTGCCGATCTAGTGTTGAGGGTTGTGGACTGCCGCGAGGCACCTCGCGCAAATCACGCCTATGCAAATGAATTGCTGGTGCTCTCGAAGATCGATCTTGCCGGCCCCACGACTGCGCAGAATTGGCCAGACTCTGCAGTGCAAACATCCGCATTAGCCGGCACGGGCATCGATGCGTTGGCCGCTGGCATGATAAGTCGACTCAGGCCAGAAGACCTCGCCGATCCGCTGCTACTCTCGGGGCCCGTTCCTTTCACCCAGCGGCAGGTTGAAATCATCGCCCAACTCCGACGCCTCGCTGTTGCCGATGGGCCACAGCCAACCGCCAACGGGCACTTTTCGTAAAGATTGCCCACCCAGAAATGCCTGCAAACAAGCGCGGCTCTAGGGTCTGGGATCTGCCGCATCGGCATTCATCGATCGTCCGCGCACAAATAATTTGATCGGCACTTCATGAAACGGCGTGTGCT
>CAMBUD010000037.1 GCA_945871035.1 Planctomicrobium piriforme
ACACGCGATCCGCTCGAAGGCCTTCGAGAAGCTGTTGCCTTATGCGACGTCTGAAAAGCAGCCGAGAAGCAGCCGACAGCAGCCGAGAAGCGTGGTCCGGTACCTGAACCCGTTTAGGTGGGACGCGCCAAGATGATGCGCACGTCGGCTACGTTTGTGCCGGTCGGTCCGGTCCGGATCAAGCCACCGGCGGCGGCGAATAGTGGATAGGCATCGCAGCGTGCAAGAGCAGTAGGCACATCGAGGGCCTGTTGAGCAATTGCCGCGAAGACGCTGCTACCGGCATGCGCACCGGCGGCGTCGGTCGGTCCGTCCTCGCCGTCAGTGCCGATGCTTGCAATCAAAAGCCCTTCCGGCCAAGGCATGCCTGCCCGCTGAATCGAATGGATCGCAGCCAACACCAACTGCTGATTGCGGCCGCCTCTGCCATGATCCAATGGAACCCGCACCGTAGGCTCGCCGCCTTCGATGAGCGCACGAGGCCGTCCGTCTGTACGCGCGGCTGCTAGCAGCGCTGCTGCCTCTCCGGCAAGCCGATGGCCTGCTGCCTCGGCTGATTCCGGCGGTGAAAAACAATCTACCGGCGCGGTAGTACGGCCCTCCGTTTGGTAGCCACGGCGCTGGGCGACTGCGGCAGCGCTGGCGACAGCTGTCTGGTTGTTTCCCACGATGGTATGACTCACGTTGCAGCCGCGTGGCGTTGTCCAATTGGAAATAAACGAGTGGGGTTGAGCTACCTGTGTGTCGCGATCTGCCAGAAGAAGCCGCTCAAGTTGGGGAACGACGCCGGCCTCAATCGCGCCATACTTTTTGAGAATGGCTAACGCCTCTTCTGGCTGCGCTACGATTGGCATGCAGGGCCCTGATGCAATCACATCGAGGCGGTCTCCGATGACGTCAGAAAGAATAAACACCACCAGCCGACCGGCAGTGCAGGCCCGTGCCAGACCACCGGCTTTGACCAGACTTGTCGCCCGACGGACTGTATTAAGCTCCGCAATATCTGCGCCAGCGGCTAGAAGAAACTGGGTAAGAGAAATCTTTTCAGCCAGCGTCACGCCCACTCGCGGCGCCACTAGAAGTGCCGAAGCACCGCCGGTGATGACGGCAATTGCCAGATCGCTTGGCCCAAGGGAAGCCATCAACAGAAGGATTTCACCGGTTACAGCCACAGATTCTAGCGTGGGAAGATTCTCTCCAACTGGCCGCGTTGGGCAAAGACTCACGTGCTGCAGCGGCGCGTCCGTGCCCGCAGGCACGCTCACCACGCCCGCGAGGCGGTGGCGTGATCGGTCCGTTGTGGCGAGCAATTGCTCAACGCCGGCGGCCATTCCGGCTGCGGCCTTTCCAGCGCCGACCACAACAATGCGATCGATAGCATCAAGGTGTACAGCCGGTTCGATTGCCGCACCCGCAAACGTCCACGCCTGCTGGGGATCGCAAATGAGCCGCCCATCGGTCATGAGCCGTAGAGGCTGCGCACTGCGGATCGCGGCCGACCAAATAGCCTCAGCATCCGCCCGCACATTCCCCATCATTCACCATCATTCACCGTGAGGCTGCAAAAACTTTTTTGGGTCAAATCGCGAAAGATCAATGCCCCCGCGGGACTCTTCTTCGAGCAACTTCACACGCATGTCCAGTCCTTCGATTCGGCGCACCAGCAGAGCGGGACTTTCGGCAGAGGGCGTGATCGGTGTGGGCTTTGGCACGCTGGGATAGTTGAGCTGTCGCTTGAGTGCTGCAAAAAAGAAAAGCGGATCCTTACCTCGGTTGGCCCCAGCGATGCGTCCCTCTTTTTCGCCAAACAGAATCACGCGATCGGGCGCCGGTGCAGCACGGCCTGCCAAGCCAGAAGCCTTCCTCTCCAAACGCCAGTATTCCGGGCTGCGAATAAAAACAAGATCCGCTAGATCGATCAGTCCCACCTGCCGTGACACGGTGTGAATCCATTGTTTCCAGTCATCATTAAAGAGGCCGTCGTCGGCCACAGCAGTCAGCCCATGAACGTAGTCTAAGCGGTTGCGCGCGAGGCATTCAAAGCGGTAAAAGAACAGACTCTGCGGCGTTGCGCCTTCCGTGCGGTGGCTGGCTTCCCGTTCGAGCATCGCTAAGGCCGTGCGCATGTCAAACCGCCCGCCCTCCTCCTCGGCCTGTTGCATGACAAATGTTTGGAAGGCATTGAAGTAGTGGGGCAATCGCGCCATCGCCGTGGAGAGTGTGCCAACAAGTTTGAGTTCACTCGCTAAGTAGCCAATCGCTAGGGGCAGCTTTGTCGTGGCCAGCACCTCCTGAGCGATTGCGATCAGCGCTTCCTGGGCGGCGATGCCGCCTTCGATTCGCTCAGCAAACAACCGGAACAGGTAGGCCTGTTCGATGTATTCCTCACGGTCGAGCATGGCCAGCCTTTATTTTCTCAAAAAAAAGGGTGCGCAGGGTTATGCTCTCTCGGCGATCAGAACTCGCATCCTATAATCAAAGGCTACACCGGCAAGAGTCCGGTGCAAAACAGAATCGCTCGGAAGGAATCTCATGCCGGAACAAGTGATCGACCCTTTTTCTTCAATTGAAGCCGCTGTTGCTGCCATTCGCTGCGGCAAGGTTGTGATTGTGGTCGATGCGGAAGACCGGGAAAATGAAGGCGACTTTGTCTGTGCGGCTGATAAAGTGACGCCGGAAATTGTGAACTTCATGATCCGGTACGGCCGTGGCCAAGTCTGCATGCCGATTCTGCCAGATGCTGCTAAACGGTTGGAACTGCCGATGATGGTGGAAACCAACTCAGCGCCGCTGGGCACTGCCTTTACAGTGCCGGTGGACCACGTCACTGCACGCACGGGTATCACCGCCGCAGAACGGGCGACCACGATTGCAGCGCTCATAGACCCCACCAGCAAACCATCCGACTTCGTGCGACCAGGCCATCTTTTTCCGCTGGTGGCAAAGGAGGGAGGCGTGCTCCGACGGGCCGGCCATACCGAGGCTGCTATCGATCTGGCGCGATTGGCAGAACTGCCACCGGCCGGTGTGCTCTGTGAAATTCTTGACGAAACCGGCAACCGGGCTGATCGGGTAGCGCTGGTCGCGATTGCCAAGGAGCACGGTCTTGAGATCATATCGATTGAAGAATTGATTCGCTATCGCCGCAGGCGTGAAAAACTTGTCTACCGGATTGCCGAGGCCGACCTGCCGACACGCTGGGGGGCGTTCCGGGTGATTGCCTATGGCGTCAAGTTTGAATCGCAGCAACCGCTTGTGTTGGTGGCTGGCGACGTAGCAAAAGCCCGCGATCCACTGGTGCGTTTGCATTCGTCCTGCTTTACAGGCGACTTGCTCGATAGCCTCAGGTGCGACTGCGGCGACCAACTGCACATGGCTCTTGATATGATCGGCAGTGAAGGTGTTGGCGTGCTCGTCTATCTGCCGCAGGAGGGGCGTGGCATTGGGCTTGTTGAAAAGATCCGCGCCTACCAGTTGCAGGATCAGGGCCTTGATACGGTCGAGGCCAATCTAGCCCTCGGCTTCAAGGCCGACTCTCGCGATTACGGCATTGGGATTCAGTTGCTGAAGGATCTGGGTTTACGCCGCGTGCGGTTGCTGACGAATAATCCGAAGAAGACCGACGCCTTTGTCTATGGCGGCTTTGACTTGGAAGTGGTCGATCAGGTGCCGATTCTGCCACCGGTGCACGAATTTAACGAACGCTATCTGGCAACCAAGCGCGACAAACTCGGTCACCATTTTCCAGATTGAAACCGGCACCGGTTTCAATCTGGCCGACCACGGTTGACCATTGCGCGCCGCCCCCCGTACCATCGGGTTTCGGCAGTTGGTTTTTCGCTGAACAACCGCCGAACAACGCGGTTGCTGTGATTGAAGTGCTGTGGAGCCCGTATGTGTGGTCGGAATCATTCTGCTGGGGTGTATTTTCTCGCTGTTGCCTGCGTGGCAACTGGCCTTTTTTTTCTTACCGGCTGTAGCCCAAAAAGACCGGAAGCGGCTGTCGATGTGCTCTTGGAATCAGCGGCAGCCGAAGCGGCTCAGAAAGAACCGGTCGCTACGGCTGCCGACCGTCTCCTCCAACCGTTTGATCCACCGCTGCTTGAGTCGCTCGACAGGGATAATAAGTGGATTGACCGTCCGGTGCGCGACGGGTTGGTGATGCTCCACGAACTGCAGCAACTCCAGCCGCAACTCACCACGGCCAGCGAGGCGTTAACGCTCAAAAACGATTCAGCAGCAGCCAATGCCAAGATTCTTTCAGTATTGGGCCGATTGCCCGCTCAAGACGCTGCCGATACCGAGGCCCGCATCGACCGGCATGTGCCGGCTGATCTGGGCAGCACCAATCCGATCATGATCAGCACAACGGCCGAGTTTGACATCCTGGGGCTCACGGGCTTTGGGCTCTTTTCATTCGACTGCATGCTCGAACCGTTTGCGAGCAGCGACACGGTTGTGACTTGGCAGAGCAGTGCTGATGGCATGCTCGATAAGGTTGTGCTGCGTGACGATTTATTGTGGAGCGACGGGAAGCCAATCACTGCTCACGACATCGCGTTTACCTATCAGGTGATCATGGACCCGCGTGTGCCGGTGCCTGCCGTGCGCAGCGGCACCGACCAACTGCGCTGGGTGCACGCCTACGATGATCGGACTGTTGTTTTTTTTCACAAAGAACCGCTGGCCACAAACGTTTGGAACATCAATTTCCCAATCCTGCCGCAGCACGTCTACGCAAAGACGTGGGAGAGCGACCCCACGCTACAGGATAGTCCGGCGCACGTGTCCCTTGAGCAATCTCCGGTATCGGGCGGACCATACGAAATAGTGGAGCGGAAGCGCGGCCAACAGATTGTCCTCAAGCGTCGGTTGAGTTGGACGCATGTAGGCGGTAAAAAAGTGCGCGAGCAGCCATTCTTTAAGGAGATTCGCTTTCGCATCATCGAAGACCCCAACACTTCTTTGTTGGCGCTAAAAGCTGGGGAAATTGACGAAATGATGCTGTCGCCAGAACAGTGGACAACGCAGACAACAGACGCTGATTTTTACGAGCGCACCACGAAGGTGACGGCGCCGGAATGGGTGAGCTTTCACTTCGGCTGGAATATCGCCACGCCCTATTTTGCTGATCGGCGCGTGCGCAGAGCGATGAACTACGCTTTTGATCATGAGCGAATGCTGGAGAGTCTCTGTTATGGTCTCTACGAACCGGCCGCCAGTAATTTCCATGAAACTTCTTGGATGGCGTCCAAAAAGAAGCTCGAGTCTGGTAAGCAGGACCTTGACAAAGCAGAGGCGTTGCTTGATGAGGCTGGCTGGATAGATCGGGATAACGATGGGATTCGGGACAAAGAGATCAGCGGCACATTGGTACCGCTGGAGTTTTCAATGCTCACTAGCCAACAGCCCTTGCGCGTGGCGATTTGCTCGCTCCTAAAAGAAAATCTTGATCAGATTGGCGTGCGGATGAATGTGCGGCCAATGGAGTCGACCGTTATCCAGCAACTCACGCAGGAGAAAAAATTTCAGGCGTATTTTGGTGGCTGGGGAGTTGGCACCGATCCAGATACCTCTGAAAATATTTGGGCTACGGGTGCTGGCCGCAACTTCGTCAACTATTCCAATCCCGAAGTCGACAGGCTTTTCTCGGAAGGCCGTCGCGAACTCGACCGAGCCAAACGCGCCGAAAAATACGGACGGATTCAGGAGATTCTCTATGAAGATCAGCCCTACACCTGGCTGTATTGGCGCAACAGTTTTTACGGATTTTCCAAGGAACTGCGCGGCTATGTCTTCAGCCCTCGCGGGCCGTATCACTACTCCCCGGGTTTTGGCAGCCTATGGATGCCGGCCATGGACTGACGAATGATCAACTACATGCTGCGACGGTTGGCGATCGGGGCAATGACGCTAGTGGTCATCACCTGGCTGGTATACGGCCTTGCTCGTAGCATGCCAGGTACACCGCTGACGGTTACGCTCGGCGAGACAGACCCCAGTCGCAAGCTGAATCCCGTTGACTTGGAGCGGATGCGAAAAGCCTACGGCCTCGACAAGCCGTGGTATCAGGCTTATTTCACCTGGCTCGGTAACGTCGCGCAAGGGGATCTCGGCCGATCGATCTCGCGCAAGCAGCCAGTTGCAACGCTCATCGGTGAACGCATTGGGCCGACGCTTGCACTCTCGACAGCGGCCTTGCTCCTGACCTGGACGCTGGCGGTGCCGCTGGGGCTGTATGCATCTGCCCGGAGCGGGGCCGCAGATGAACGCGCCGTGAGCTTTCTGCTCTACGTGCTCTACTCGTTTCCAACATTTGTGGCGGCCCTTTTTCTGCAAATTATTTTTGCGGTCTGGCTACGCGGAACACGCTGGGAACTGCCGCTGTTTGGCATGACCAGCGATCTCGCGAATGCCTCGTGGCTGGCGTACCTTGCGGATCTTGCCCGGCACGCCATCCTGCCGATTGTTTGTCAGACATACGTGAGCCTGGCGTGGTACAGCCGCTTCATCCATTCGACAATGGAAGAAGTGGTACGACAGGATTACATCCGCACCGCGCGGGCCAAAGGAGCGGGGCCGTGGCGCGTGTTATTTCACCACGCCTTTCGCAACACGCTCATTCCGCTGGTCACGCTGCTGGGCTTATCGCTGCCAGGACTTCTCGGTGGCTCGGTGATTGTCGAACAGATCTTCACTTGGCCTGGTATGGGCCGACTGTTCTTCGAGAGCATACGGGAGCGTGACTATCCAACGATCATGGGGCTGACATTGCTCTTCAGCGTGCTGACGCTCGCGGGGCAGTTGCTGGCCGATTTTCTCTACTGCGTTGTTGATCCACGGGTCAATGTAGAGTGAGGCAAAGAAAGCAAAGTGTTGCAGTGGATGTGATCGATGCATCGGACCGAGCCAAGAAGGCATCAGGCGGTTTCTGGAGGGATGCATGGTTGCGTTTCCGTCGCAAGCCATTGGCAATGGCGGCGTTGCTATTTATTTTATTTCTCGTGACCGTCGCCATCTTTTCCCCAGCAATCGCCGGCACCAAACCGGTGCTGTGTCGCTACAAAGGGCATTTGTATGCCCCCTGTCTCGCGTATTTTAGCCGCGGATTGGAGCCTGCGATTTTTGCCACGGATCGTTTTCGTGGCACGTATCCGTTGAATCTCAAAGCAAAGGATCCCGATAGCTGGGCGATCTGGCCGCTCATTTTTCAGGATCCCTACCGAGCCGTTCGCGAGAATGAGTGGCCGGGACGACCGGCCAACCCCTCCAAGGATGAGGGACGGCCCAATGCCATCAATCTCTTAGGCACCGATCAGTACGGCGTTGACGTGCTGGCGAAGATGGTGCACGGCACGACCGTCGCTCTGTTGGTCGGTTTTGTCTCGATGGGGCTAGCAGGCACAATTGGGATCGTGGCTGGTGCACTCAGCGGTTACTGCGGCGGCTGGGTAGACATGTTGCTCAGTCGGATCACAGAAGTGGTGATGTGCGTTCCCACGCTGGTGCTGATTTTAGCGTTGGTCGCTTTCGTGGAGAAGCCGACGATCTGGAAGACGATGGCGATCATCGGGGCCACCGGTTGGACTGGGATCGCCCGCCTAGCGCGCGGCGAATTTATGCGTCTGCGTTCGAGCGAATTTGTGCTGGCAGCACGGGCTGCTGGTGCCGGTCCACTGCGGATCATGCTGCGGCACATTCTCCCCAACGCACTCGCCCCCGTATTGGTGCCAATTACATTTGGCATTGCTTCGGCAATCCTCA
Organism: Planctomicrobium piriforme; assembly: GCA_945871035.1. Classification (GTDB taxonomy): domain Bacteria; phylum Planctomycetota; class Planctomycetia; order Pirellulales; family UBA1268; genus BAIKAL-G1-2R. The sequence goes on from CAMBUD010000037.1 coordinate 7,765, forward strand.
TCGAGAGTTCGCTCTCCTTTTTGGGATTTGGCTCTCCGCCGCCGTCGGCGAGTTGGGGCGGAGTGTTGAACGACGCGCGGAGTAACCTTGCAATGTGGTGGTTGGTGGTGTTTCCCGGGACAGCAATTTTCTTGACCGTCCTGTCCTACAATCTGCTCGGTGAGGGACTGCAGGAAGCCACCGATCCACGGTTGCGAGAGTCGCGGAAGTAACGCCGCTGCAAGGGATACGCGATGCCGCTTCTTGAAATTAAAAACCTTGTCACAGCGTTTCAGACGCCGGCCGGTCGAGTGCCTGCAGTGGACGGGGTGTCGCTATCAATCGAGCGAGGCAAGACACTCGGGCTTGTGGGTGAGAGTGGCTGCGGCAAGAGCGTGACGGCGCTGTCTATCCTCGGGCTAGTCGCTGCGCCGGGAGTGGTCGAGCAAGGCGAAATCCTTCTGTCCACAGCCAGCGGTACGCAGAATCTACTGACGTTGCCGGAGCGACAATTGCGGAGCGTGCGCGGCGGTCGCATTGGCATGATCTTTCAGGAACCGATGACAAGCCTCAATCCTATTTTTACGATCGGTAACCAGATTGCGGAGGCCGTTTCGCTGCACCAAAATATCAGCCGCTCAGCCGCGCGGGCACGAGCGCTGCAGATGCTCAGGCTCGTGCGCATGGCCGATCCCGAGCAGCGTCTCGATGAGTACCCCCATCAACTCTCCGGCGGCATGCGGCAACGGGTGATGATCGCCATCGCGTTGGCGTGCGACCCCGATCTCGTCATCGCCGATGAACCCACGACTGCACTCGACGTCACGATCCAAGCGCAGATTCTCGCTCTGCTCGCCGACCTGCGTCAGCGACTCGGCACTGCGATCCTACTGATTACCCATGATCTGGGCGTCGTGGCTGAAACCTGCGATGAGGTGGCGGTGATGTATGCTGGCAAAATTGTCGAGCGAGCGTCGGCCGCAGAGCTTTTTGCACGGCCCCTGCATCCCTATACGATCGGACTATTGGCAGCGCGGCCAACGCCAGGAGTGCGGCACGCCGGGCCGCTGCGCACAATCCCTGGCATGGTGCCAGCGCCGCAGGAGTTCCTCAGTGGCTGCCGGTTTCATCCGCGCTGCGCCTATGCCCGCTCAACAGATTGCGTAACAGATCTGCCCCAACTGCGCGAGATTTCCAGCGGCCACTTTGTGCGTTGCCACCATGCGGGGGCACTGGATGCGGGGGCGCTTGATGTGGGGGCACTGGATCAAATGCAATCTGCTCCGCCAGTTGCTCTGCACGCTCAAACCCAAGCCGAGCAGAAGGGCGGCAGTCGATGATCCCAGCCAATCCCCAACCACTGCTCGTAGTCGATTCTCTTCAGATGCACTTCCCCACCCGCCAAGGACTCCTGCGACGAGTGGTTGGGGCTGTGCAGGCGGTGGACGGGGTCAGCTTTTCGATTGCCAAGGGTCGCACGTTGGGAATCGTCGGTGAAAGCGGCTGCGGGAAAACAACAGTGGGCCGCAGCGTGCTCAGACTCGTTGAGCCAACAGGTGGTAGCGTGCACTTCGACGGCCTCGAAGTGCTGGCAATGCGGGGCGCGAGCATGCGAGCCCTGCGACGACGCATGCAGATCGTTTTCCAGGACCCATACGGATCGCTCAATCCTCGGCTGTGCGTGCGTGCAATTCTAGAAGAAGGACTGATTATTCACAGACAAGGCAATGCAGATACTCGACTGAAGCGCATCTGTTGGGCGCTTGATCGTACAGGCATGTCGAGCGCGTCGCTGCAGCGGTATCCGCATGAGTTCTCGGGCGGACAGCGGCAAAGAATTGCCATCGCCCGGGCGTTAGTTTTGGAGCCTGAACTCCTCGTTCTAGACGAACCGCTCTCCGCGCTTGATGTATCCATTCAGGCACAGGTTGTGAATCTGCTCGTAGAGTTGCGCGAGCAGTTGGGGCTCACGTATCTCTTCATATCACACGACCTATCGGTGGTGGAATATGTGGCAGACGAAGTGGCGGTGATGTATCTCGGGAGGATTGTCGAGCGTGCCCCTTCAGCCCAACTCTACAGCGCGCCGCTCCATCCTTACACACTGGCGCTGTTCTCGGCGGTGCCCTCTATTCATCCGCAACAGCGGCGGCGTCGAATCGTGCTTCCGGGCGATGTGCCGAGTCCATCGCGACCGCCGCCGGGTTGTCGTTTTCATCCGCGCTGTCCGCTGGCCGAGAGTGTCTGCCGGGAGGTGGATCCGCCGGCCGTGACCCTTGAGGATCGACTGGTACACTGCCACGTGGCAGCCCGGGAAATCGCACAATCGGCGGGAAATCTAGCGACGGCTTCCGCCCGAATGGCCGAGTTGTTGGCGGTCACAAACACGACACCAACTGAGTCTATATAATTTTTCTTGTCGGCCGTTTCTGGCTATTCCATTTCTAGCTATTCATTGTCTTGCTATTCTATAAGTGTATGGTGAGAGTTTGACACGCTCAGTTTTTTGCCAATCGGTTTTCGCCTGGCTTTTAGACTCGAGGAGATGCCAAAAAATGTTTCTGAACGACCCACGGTCTGTTGTGCTGCATTTGGTTGCCGCGGCCATTCTGGGAGCCGCCGCTGCAAGCCAGTCGCTTGCACAAACAGAGCCAACCTCAGCACCAGCCCAAGCACCATCCCCAGCACCCCGCAGTGGCGGTCTTTTACCCGAGCGCGGTAGGGCATCCACGTCCGGTGCGATTTTACGGCAGGAGCTTATCAAGCGATGGGATTTAAATACCGATGGTCGCATCGATGAATCGGAGGCCGATGTGGCACGCTTGCGCATGCGGCAGGATCGCAATGAAAACCAGCGAAACCGAGGCCTCGACCCGCTGACCGGACGCCAGCGAGTTCCCACCACTCTCAACGCGACGGGCCTTGGTGCCGGCCGGACAGATGTCCTCACAGAAAACGGCACTGCGGACGAATCAACTCTCCCCGAATCAACTCTCCCCGAATCAACGTTCCCCGAATCAACGTTCCCATTAGACGGTAGTGATCCCTTGGAAATAACAGCCGAAGCTCTACCCGCAAAACCAAAAAAGAGTGCGGCAGCATTGCCCGGCACTCGTGCGCCACAGGTTGTCGTACCAACCCAAAACGGCTCTGCAAAGGCACCGGGGCCACGCGTTCAAAACTCCACCGGCAGCTTGCCAGTAGCAGGCTCAAATCGTGTGCAAGAAAAGAGTGCGGAAAAGTCTGGCGTTCAGCGACAGACCCCTCGTGCAGCGTTGAGCACTGGTGGTACGCGAGCTGGCGCAGCGCCGGTTCGCCCGGGCTATGGCAGCAACGTGCCAATAAACGATCTGAATGCGGGACGCGTCCCCAGCGGATCGTTGCAGCTGCCGGATGTTTCAGGGAAAAACTCAGGCACTCGCGTGCGTTTGCCAAGCGTCGGAGCGCCTGCCACTGTGCCGCGACCAGGGATCAATTCTACCAATCGTCCGCAGCCCCGGCCTGTTAGTCCTGGCCTCTTTCCACCCGCCGGGTCGCGGATTTCTGCCGCTGATATGGACGATCGGTAGACCGTCGGCCCGACAGCAGTTGAAATAGCGTGGCTGGCGAGTGTGCCAGCGAGTGCGTTCTGCCAGATGCCGAAGGAGAGCTATGCAGTTGAATCGATCGACGGTCGAGCGCTGGACTGTGTGTCGGGCTCTTTCGACTCACACAGTTTCTTTTCTGACGGTCTGGGTGTTGCTAACCAGCCAAGCTGTTTTTTCGCAACAGCCACAAATGCTCGCAACAGATCCCAACCGCGTATTTGTGTTGGGGGTGGCTGATGCATTTGACGGCGTGCGGGCGGCGATCGAAAAAGCGAAGCAGGAGAGTGGCCGCAACTATCGCTCAATCATTGTCCAGAGTGCCGGAGAGCAGACCGACGCCCCGACACGCATGCTCGATAGCGTGATCAATCGTTGGCGGGAAGAGTCTGCTGGTGCAAAAGATACTACCGACCAATCGAGCGTATTTGATCCAGCGCGCGATGTGACAATCTTACTAGATGTTACAAATAAAAAACTCGCCATGCGGGTGCCGTGGAGCATGGAGCTAGCCAGTGGGCTAGACCCGCAGACACTGAAAGCAGAACTGATCGACAAGGTCTTTGTGCCCCGCGCCAAAGATGAGCAATACGACGAGGGACTCGCGGATCTTATTGATGCCACAGAGGTGTGGGTCAAAACAAAGACAAACCAAACGCAGGCACGAATCGAGGCGGCCCGTGTGTTTCGCACGCGCACGCTGCCGATTGGCCTGTCAGCGCTGCTGGCATTGAGCGGTCTATGCGCCTTCTTTTTGCTGCGGTCGCGGCACGATCAGCGCATGCACGCGGCCCGCACAAAACTGGCGCAGTTTAAGGCCGAGGTGGTGGCTCTTTCCGATCTGCTCGACAGCCAACAGGAGCGACATCGGATGCTGCTCCACGCCGATCCAGATTTTCAAACACCGATGCATGGCTTGACGCGTTCCGCCTATGACAACGTGCAATCGGCTATTGGTCGCTATCGCGAACGCTGGCTGACGTTGATGGATATTTGGGAAAAAGCTGAAGTTCGCATCGATTCGGAATGGTTTCTGGGAACAGCGACTGCTGATTCGGCGATAAACTTGCTGGCATCGACTGCAGCGATTCCGCCTCTGGCCGAGGTCACAGGCGAATGCCGTACTCCGCTGGATATGCTGGAAAAAGCACACGAAAAGGCACGCGAACTTTCTATCGAGAGCGCAGCGTCGATCGCGGCAACGACGCAAAGACTCGACGCGTTCGCCTTGCGGGGCCGTTCGCAAGCGGTCTTTGCAGGCGTCATGGCGGAGATGAACCGTGGGCTTGGATTAGCCCAACAGGATTTGGAGAGTGATCCAGTTGCAGCACGTGGCCGATTAGACGGGATGCTGAGCACACTCTCGAGAACCGTTGATCAGATTGAGAGCTTTGAAGCCGTGGACGATCGCCGTGAAAAGGTGCGACTCCAGGCCGATGAGATTGAGAAACACGTGGGCGTAAAAAGAGCCGAAGGGTGGTTGCTGCACGAACTCGGAGCGAACCCAGACGCATTGATCGCAGCGGTGCGCAAAGCTGCGGCTTTGGCTGCCGATGTGCTAGACAGCGGAGAAACTGCCGTTGCCCAAGGACACGTCGAGCGTGCAGAACAAACTGCTGCGGAGGCACACGCTCTTTTAGCGGGTATCGTGGCGGCTCGAACAAAGGTCGATGAGTTGTTGCCTAGCTGTCGCGCACGTTTTGAATTGCTCAGCACACAGCGTGCCGCAGCAGTGGATTCGATTGCAGGCATGAGGGCTTTGTATGCGGATTGTTCGTGGTCCGACGTGGCGACAAATATCGGGAAGGCCGACGCCGGCTTGGCCCGAGTCGGCGAGCTTATTCTTGCCGCACAGGCCGCTAGCAACTTGGCCGAGCAGCACTACCTGCGGGCGGTTGCGATTGTGGAAGAGACGATGCGGCAGGAAGATTGGATTGCAGCCTGTTGCGCAGCGATCGCAGACCGGCAGGCTCAACTCGATCGGTTGAAAATCTCATTGCCACAGCGCAGCAATGCAGTGCGCAATCGCGTGGCAAAGATCACAGAGCAGTTCAAGCAGCAACGCACCGACCGCGTGCGCGCTAACGAGCGCAGCCAAGAGGCAGTCCGGCTTCTGGAGTTGGCGGAACAGGGCTTGCGTCTGCCGCTCCCTGACTTACTGCACGTGATGCAGTCGCTCGAAGCCGCAGATACCTCCGCAGCGCGTGCCGAGGATCTGGGAACTGAGGATGATCGTCTTGCTCGGCAAGCCGCTGAAGACCTCAAGGAAACGGAAAATCTTATGCGCCGTGCAACGGCATGGTACGCAGAGGGCGTGTCTGCTGACGTGCAGAGAGCAGCAGCCATGTTGCAGGAAGCTCAGTCTCTGCTTGCCCGACAGCGTTACGAGGATTCGATCAAAAGCTCTGCTGAGGCAACGCGCATGGCTCGTGATGCCTACGCTGCGGCCACGGCAGAAGCAGATCGCCGCCGCTGCCAGCGGCAGCAAGAGATTCAACAGCGACAGATGCAGGAATCATTTGCCCGTTTGTCGCGGGGCTTGGGCCCGTGGGTTATCCAGTTGCCGAGTGGATCTTTACGCGGCCCCGATCCCTGGCGGTCGATGCAAGCACCCCGCCCTCTTCAACAGACTCCGTCAGCACCTCGAACAGCCACCGGTGACTGGTCGAGTCGAACGGTTCAATCGGAATGGTGACGGTTGCAGTTCAGCGCAGCTGGATCGGTTCAACCCCAAGCCTCCCGATCTCTACAGGAGCAGTCGGTGCACTGTGGTGCTGATAGCCCGGTAAATCGCTCGGCTTCAGATTGGGTTCAGGAGGTTTAGCAGCGGGCTTTACGTCAGCAGTCTGCTCGAGGAACTGTTGGTCGCCACGGTGCTGCGTGCTCTTTCCGAGCAGTCTTTCTAACTGCTCAACTCGGCTGCGCACAATCATTGGCATCAGGCTGCGTTGCTCGGGCGTATCAATGGCACCATTAAAAATGACGCGACCCTTCATATTTTGCACAACAAGCTGCGTTTGATCGCCGCAGGTTACCTTCAACTGATAGTCGTCGTCCCGCTGTAAGAGTGTTTCATTTGAGATACGGACCACAAGGCCGCACGTCGGCCTTCTTTTTTCGGAACGTTCTGGCTTCGGCGTTTCTTTTTTTAGCGTTTCTTTTGTCGGCGCGACCAATTTTATTTTTTCTCGGACTCCGGCAGGCACTGCTCGAGGCTGGACAGCAATCGATGGCGAATCATCGGTAAAATAGGGCGGCATGTTCGGCAGCAGTTTTTCAAATTGAACCAACTGCATCGCCGGCCGTGACGTGGAGGAATCTTTTATCGATTCAGGCTGAACGAGTGTTGCAGAAGTGACCGTAGCAACAGTTGGTAAGAGCGTGGCTGTGGCTGGCGGGAGTGTGCGGTTGGAAATGCGCGCCACTGCCACCGGCAGCCCGTTCTGTGCACAACGCCTGTCGATCCCTCGATTGACACCGATAGCCACCACGGCACCCGCCGTGCAAGCCACCGCAAAGACTACGGTTGCCTGCAGGTTGTGCACGTGGCGTTTCCGTCGGCGACTATGCGTGCAAGTGCTCATCGATTGGGTGGTGAGTGACAGAAGATACAAACGGCTTTTTTAGCAGCGAGTTTGTGACGCCTACGCCCTGTTTGTGCCAGATGATTTTGTGAGTTTTTCTAGCCGGGCCCAAAGGCCGAAAAAATGGGGGGAATGCGTAGGCAGGCGATCGATGAAGGGAAAGAGAGCATGGGCAGCCTTGGGAAGACGCACCCGTCTAGGGCTGTGCATGCAGCGGCGGTTCGATTCCTGCATTTGATCGGGTCGATGAACTCATCGATCAATTCTGAATGTCTGTTTGCTTTGGCTCCCGAGCAGCCAGCTCTCAGCAATACACGAGTGATCTTAGCATTCTTAACGTTAGGATTTTCCATGTCGAATCGTTTGCACCTTCTATTTGTGTTCACCAGCGTGTGCGTCGGCAGCATTCTGTCGGCATCCGCGCCTTGCCTGTTGGCCGCTGAACAGACGGAACAGGCCACCCCTCAGCAAACACCCCAAAAGAAGTCCAACCCCAGCCGCAAGCCACAGCGCTCTGCCGCTGCAGCGGTGACAGCCCAACCACCGGCACCGAAAAAACCCGTTCTACTGCCAGGCACAGGCTCACTCGTCAAAGGCATTGGCGATGATTTTGAAGATGAAAAGTGGCAGTGGAATTACAACCATCCCAAGAGTTCCGAGGAGCAAGACAAACGCATGCGTGGCCCGATGGGCCGAAGCATTAACGGGAAGTGGTTTGAGGGGCCCAAGCGCGGCACGCCTGATGTCGTCAAACGCATTGCACTACCGGCACCCGGTTTAGAGGGGAGCCAGCACGGCCTACTGATTGCGTCGCTGCACGCAGGCATCCCCGGTCGCACGACGTACCAGATGCAACAGGATGATCTGATCTACAACATGCAGCGCACACTGGGCCGCGGCATGTCTGTGGCTGATAGCCCCAGCGTGGTCGCAAGAGTGTATTTGCCGCCCTTTGAGCAGTGGGAAAATCGTACCGGTCCGACGTTTGGTTTTCGCACCGGTTGTTACACGCATGCCACGATCACCGGCGAAGATCATCCCGACCGCGGCAGCTGGGGTCTCGAAGAATATTGGCCAGGTATGTTTATCTGTTTTGAAAGTAGCCACGATAATAAATACAAAGCGGATGGTGCCTACGTGCGCATCCGCGGCGGTCGAAACGGCGGTGAGATTCGTGGACCACGGATGGATCAACTCGGTTGGTGGACGCTGGGCCTCTCATTCTCGCCAGATGGAATGGTGCATTACTTTGTCAGTCCGGGTGTTGATGACCTCACCATGGACGACCACGTAACGTCGCAGTTTCCTTACAACTACCGCACTGAAACGCTTAAGACGTTCTTCTTTAACGTCTGCACCCAAGACGACGGCAAGACGTGGAGCACTCCCTGGGTTGTCGACGATCCCAAGGTCTACTTTATAAAGCGGCCACAGATGGCGACAACGCCATCCTCTTCAAAGCGATAGCTGTCTGTGGCAAAAGTCAGCCACGGCTTTTTCCCACTGGAAAGACGGCTGGAGTCGCCGAGGGCTTTCAGGGTCGGCGCTCGTCCCATCCGGCGGCGGCAGACTTGTTTTGCAGTCTGCTCAGGGCATGGCCATTAGCGATTCGACAGTGTCACGCTCACAGATCCTTCTTGCTCCATGTGGCCCGTTGCCTCGCTTGGCCGCACAGGAATCTGTAAACCGAAGGTATTCAGTGTAGAATTGCCCGAGCCGCGAGTGATCGTTTTTGGATACGGAAAATGAACCAGCTCATTTTCATCCGCCCGCTAACAAAAAAAGTAAGCGACTGCTTACGCCTGTTACGGCATGCCTGTTCGCCAAGCATCCTGTGCGCGATTCTGGTCGCTCTCGTGGCTCAGGAAACGGCCGTAGCGGCGGAAGTTTTGCTCGAAGGCGTCGGTGAAAAAGAACGTTTTTTTGAGGCGCACGTACGGCCGTTACTGGTGACAAAGTGTCACAGTTGCCACGGTGCAAAAGTGGCCGAAGGCGGACTGCGTCTGGATAGTCGTCACGCAGTTTTAACAGGCAGTGAATCGGGAGCTGTTGTCGTGCTTGGCGATGCGGCCAGCAGCAAACTGCTGGCGCTGGTCCGACGGACTGGTGATGTGGCGATGCCCCCAGATGAAAAGCTTTCGGCGGATGAAATCGCGATCCTTAGCACGTGGATTGCTGCAGGACTACCGTGGAGCGGTGCCGGTAATGATGGGGCGTCGACAAACTCCGCTGGGGCCATTGCTCAATCAACTATCGAAGCGCGGATTGCAGAGGCGCTGTCGTTGCACTGGGCGTTTAAGCCAGCGGAACGTCATACCCCCCTGGCCTTGCCAGCAGCGTTTGTTTCGATTGCCGAACAGCGATCCAGCGGCGCAGCAGCTACCATTGCAGCGCCAAACCCTTCACGGATCGATCAATTTATTGTTGGTCAGTTAGTGGCAAAAGGGCTGAACCCTTCACCCGCGAGCCTGCCGCAGGAAGCCATCCGCCGACTTTGGTTCGATCTCGTGGGGCTACCACCGCCGGCCGATGAGGTTGACGCCTTTTCTCAATCACCGACTGAAGAGGCCTTCACTGCGATTGTGGATCGGTTGCTGGCTTCACCGGAGCATGCCGAGCACTGGACGCGCAAGTGGCTCGATCTGGCCCGCTATGCCGACACGATGGGCTACGCTTTTGACAATCAAGATAGCCGCTATCCTTTTGCATGGACGTATCGCGATTGGGTGGTGCGTGCGTTGGCCCATGACCTGCCCTACGATCAATTCATTACGCTGCAACTGGCTGCCGATCGGATGCAGCCGCCAGTGCCGCGCGAGGATTTAGCGGCCCTCGGATTTCTCACTGTGGGCCGGACATTCCTGGGCAATACCCACGATATCATCGACGACCGTATCGATCTGGTAACGCGTGGGCTGATGGGTCTGACGGTGGCATGCGCCCGTTGCCATGATCACAAATATGAGCCGGTGAGCACCGCCGACTACTACGCTCTGCACGGCATCTTTGCCAGCTCTCAGATCCCCGAGGAGTTACCAATCATCGGTGCTGCGGCAGTTGCATCCGCGGCCGAGGTATTTGTGGCAGAGCATCAATTGCTAGAGGCGGCCGTCGCCGAGCACACCGGCGCTGTGTATGCGCGAGCCGTCCGCGAAGCTATCGCGCATGCGGCCGACTATTTTTATGAGACGGCGCGGCCGACGCCACGCACAAATGACAACCGACCGCCACGACTCGCCGATGGCTACGAACTGGAGCAACTCCTCCTCGACAGGCTCGTACGGTTGTTTGCGAAGAACGATTCCGATCATCCGATTCTGGGTGCATGGCAGGCGGTGCATGACAAGACAGACGATCAAATTGCCGATCATCTAAAGACTCTCCACATCACCAACTTTCTGGTGCGTGAGGAAATTGCTTCAGCGCAGCCGACCACATTGAAGGCGGTGGCAGAGTGTTATGCGCGGGTGGTGATGCAGGTGGCGCCGCTAGCAGCCGACACCAGCCCGGCGGTCGTTGATTCGCCAGATCGTGCAGCAGTGCGCGATCTTTTGGGTCGCGAAGGTACGCCGTTGATTGTGCTCAAAAGTGAGGCCATGCGCGTGGCAAGTCGCGAGGAACAAACCGAACGCCGCAAACGCCTGCAGGCCATCACGCGGCATCAAGTTGAGTCTCCCGGTGGGCCGCCGCGTGCCATGGCGCTCATCGACACAACCCCGGTCGACAGTCCTATTCTGCTGCGTGGCAACCCGGCCAAACCGAGCGCTGTGGTGCCGCGGCGTCTACCATCTTTGCTCGGTGGTGCCGCAGTGGCGAGCGATTCGAGCGGCCGCCTCGAGTTGGCTGCCGCGATTGTCGCGCCGCACAATCCGCTCACAGCGAGAGTGATCGTCAACTGGGTGTGGTTGCATCACATGGGCCGTGGCTTCGTCGATACTCCGGGTGATCTGGGGCTGCGTGGTGAATCACCGATCCATCAAGAACTCTTTGATGATCTTACGAGACGATTTGTTGAAGATGGCAAGTGGAGCCTGCGTTGGCTGCACAGAGAGATCGTGACGAGTGCTACGTGGCGTCAATCCAGTGCCATGCATGCCGAACATGCCAGAGCCGATCCCGATAATCGGCTCTTGACCCGTGCCAACCGGCGCCGACTCGACTGGGAGGCATGGCGCGACAGCCTGCTCGTGGCCGCTGGCACGCTTGACCCATCGCAGCGCGGCGGTCCGGGCATCGATCCACTCACCACCACGAGTCTAGCGAAGCGGTCTTTGTATAGCCGGATCGATCGGCAGGACGTGCCGGGAATGCTGCGAGTGTTTGATAGCGCCAGTCCTGACATGGCCGTGCACGTGCGATCGCGCACGATCGTTCCGCAGCAATCGCTAGCAGTGCTCAACGGCCCGCTCATCATCGAAGCAGCACGGCGGGTGGCCGCCCGAGTGGATTGTGAAATCGGCGATTCCTCCTGCGATTCTTTACGCATACAGTCGCTCTGGCGAGTGGTGCTGTCGCGCAGCCCTACCGCCGATGAACAGGCTGAGGCAGTGGCATGGCTCGCGCAGGAAGAGGCAGTCGCTGGCACCTCCATCGCCGTCGCATCGGCAGCGGAAACGGCAACCGTTTTTGATCGCTGGGGGCGACTGGCACACGCGCTCTTGGCGACGGCCGAATTTCAGTGGGTTGATTAGGAAGTAGGAATGATCCACGATGGCACCGGACCCACATTTTCAACTACCGATTTCCCGCCGGGAGGCTCTGCGGCGAACAGGCATGGGCATGGGCTGGCTGGGCGCTACGAGCCTTTTAGCCGCAGAAACTGCGGCAGCAGAGGCGAATAGTCAACGCTCCATGGCCCCTCGACCGCCGCACCAAAAGGCGCGGGCCCGTGCTGTTATCCATCTGTTTGCCAATGGCGGCCCAAGCCATCTGGATACATTCGATCGCAAGGTGGTCTTGGAGCAATACGCCGGCCGGGAGGTTCCCGGTGTGTTGCCGACCGAGCGCCGCACGGGCGCTGCCTTGCCGTCTCCGTTCGCCTTTCACCGACACGGCGAAAGTGGTTTAGAGATCAGCGATCTTTTTCCATCGGTGGCCCGGCATGCCGATCGGTTGTTAGTGGTGCGTTCGATGCACGCAGATGTCCCCAATCATGAGCCGTCATTGATGCTGATGAACTGTGGCGACGGGCGGCTGGTGCGACCCTCCACTGGCGCGTGGGTGACCTATGGTCTCGGCACTGAAAATCAAAACCTGCCCGGCTTCGTTGCGCTTTGTCCTGGCGGCTATCCAATTAAAGGAACGGAAAACTGGCGCAGTGCTTTTCTGCCGGGTGCGTATCAAGGCACCTACGTCGATACAAAAAAGAAATTAATTGCAGAACTCGTTGAGAATGTACGGCATCCACTGCTCGACCGAGAATCGCAACGAAGGCAACTAGACTTGACGTTGGCCCTCGACCGCCGCCACCTTGAATCTCGGCAGCACGATCCGCAACTAGAAGCGCGGTTGGCATCTATGGAATTGGCCTGGCGCATGCAATTTGCGGCCACCGATGCGTTTGACTTATCACGAGAACCGGCGCATGTGCTGGCCCGTTACGGCGACGATATTCAAGGTCGGCAGATGCTCATCGCACGGCGATTAGTCGAGCGAGGCGTGCGCTATGTGCAGGTTTGGCATGGCGAGGGGCAGCCATGGGACAGCCACGATCAGATTGAAAAAAACCACCGTCGGCTAGCCGGTGAGTGCGATCGTGCCATTGGAGCTCTGTTGGACGATCTCGTGCAAATGGGCCTGTTGGAAAGCACACTTGTGGTTTGGGGGGGTGAGTTTGGCCGCACGCCAACGGTTGAACTTCCATCGACAGGCACCGGAGTCAAAGAGCCATCTGGTCGCGATCACAACCACCATGGCTTCACGATTTGGCTGGCTGGTGGTGGGGTGAAGGGAGGCCAAGCGTATGGTGCAACTGATGAACTGGGCTTCAAGGCGGTTGAAAAACCGGTGCACGTTCACGATTTACAGGCGACCATGCTCCATCTACTTGGCCTCGACCACACAAAGTTAGTCTACCGCCACAGCGGTCGTGACTTTCGCCTCACCGATGTGCACGGCACCGTCATCGAGGACTGGCTAGCGTGATCACCTAAGCCGTCTTGCTTTCGACTCAGCACAGCTGGTTTTTTTAAAATCCTGTATCGATTCGTCAGTACACTCAAACAGTCTTTTTCAGACAGAACCAACCCACTTTCAGGAGTCGGCATCTATGAGCTCCACCGTCGATCCAACTGCAGAAAAAGCGTTGGCGATCAATCTCGACCCTTCGTTGTACGGAACATTTGCCGAGATCGGCGCCGGACAGGAGGTGGCTCGCTGGTTTTTCTCAGTGGGCGGCGCCGCAGGCACCGTGGCCAAAACAATATCGGCCTACGACATGACGGTGAGCGACTTCATCTACGGCAAGGCTCCGCGCTATGTATCCCGTGAGCGCATCGATGAGATGCTCGACCACGAATATCGATTGTTGCACGAACGTCTAGATGAAACTCGCGGTACGAATACGAGGTTCTTTGCGTTGGCCGACACGGCATCCGCTTTGTCGCATGCTGGATGCAACGAGTGCCATGCCTGGATGGGTATCCGTTTTCAGCACATGCCGCGATCAGCACACAGCGATGTGATCGTCCACGTGCGTCTGCTTGACGCCACCAACGTGCTGCAGCAAGAAGCATTGGGCAGGCTGGGAGTGAATCTATTGCACGCCGCTTGTCATGCCTGGTCGACGCCCAAGCAGTTGATCGAGAGGCTTCTTGACGACGTCGGTCGAGGTCGGCTTGAGATCGATTGGATTGTGTTTCGTGGGGCAGCATTCCCGGCCATCGACAACCGGATCATGGCGTTGCATTTGGTGAAGATTGGATTTACGCCGGCCGTGCTCTTTGATAGCAACGGCCAAACGCTGCTCGCCTCGGAGGCAATCAGAAAGAAATGCGTGCTGCTTGAACGCGGTCGATTTGCACCGGTTACGACGCTCAATCTGCAGATGATCGACAAAGCGCGACAGCTCTTTGATAGCCAAACGGAAGGACTAACTGCAGCCAGCAAGCATGCAGAGAACACAAACGAGACTCTTGAAATCATGGAAATCACGATGAACAACATGCGCGACCGCGGGCAGGTTGTCGATCAGGAGTTCCTCTGCCGCATCGATCTGTTGGTTGCCGTCGGCAAGATGGTGCTCGTCAGCGATTTGGGACCGTTCTACAGGTTAGCTGAGTATCTTGCCGCTCGACAGGTCGATCGCACAGGGATTGTTCTCGGCCTGCCACTGCTGCGGGAAATCTTTAATGAATCCCACTACAGCGATCTAGCCGGAGGCATTCTGGAGGCCTTTGGTCGACTGTTTACAAGCACCGTGCGACTCTACGTACACCCCACGCGTGATGCCATCACCGGCCACATGATCACATCCGATACGCTGGCCGTTGCTCCGCATCTGTCACACTTGCTGCGCCATGTGCTTGCCAATGGCTTTATTTTCTCGATTCCCTGTGAAGAGTCGACGCTGTGCACCTATTCCAGCGAGGAGGTGCGATCACGCATCTGCTCCGGAGACCCATCGTGGAAGGCCCTCGTCGATCCAGTCGTTGCCGCGATCATCGCCAAAGAGGGCTTCTTTGGCGCTCACTGCGAAACACACCATTGACGCCAGCGTCGATTTTCATGCATCGATGAATCGATACCTAGCGATCCATCGGCGAGACATTGCCTGACACACGCTATTGTCTGAGGAGAGCTTTTCAGACGCGAAGGTCATTGGCCCTCAAGAGCATCCTGCGGGGCGTCCAGCGGTCGGGCAGTGCGTACGAAATCGCAAGCCGGTGGCATCAAGTCCACAAGATTATCGCCATCATGGCGAACAGAAATTTCATCCATTCCAATGCGTGTCAGCGTGCAGGTGCAACGATTGGAGCTATTGGATTCGGTGTTTTTAGTGCCCGCATTACCGAGAGCAGTGTCTGGGAATGCCATTTCAGACAAGGGCAATCCGCACTCCACAGCAACCGTCCAGTAGTCGCCATTGCGTGACCACTTGCCCTCGGCAAACTGTCCGTCCGAGGTGAAAATCCACGAGCGAATTTGCCCGCGCTGCTGATCCCAGCCGATGATTTCAGTGATCTCGCGTGTGGTTCCGCTCCCAGGCGTGAGCAGTTGTGGAATAGAATCGTCTGTAGATGCAACGGGCAGTGCAGCACCGCCTTGTGCTGCACTGTCGAAGGTTACAACATGACTGCGAATAAGAAACGCATGCCCTGAACTCCAAAAACAGTGCGTGCCCGCCGTCACGCCTTCGCCGATGTCCTCCCAAGAACCGACCAGCCAGGCAAGTTGATCGAGCGGCTTGAAGGTGTTGGTTGGCACAGAGAGCGCTGCTTCGCGAACACTTTCCAGCATCCAGCGACCGTCTTGCTTGACGACTACAG
>CAMBUD010000038.1 GCA_945871035.1 Planctomicrobium piriforme
GGTGCCCAATCCCACGTTCGCAGCTCTGTTTGCCCAGCCGATCCCGATGTTTCTGTGTCCGAGCGATCCGGCCTCTGCAATCAACACAGCCAACGGCTATGCCTACGGCGGAAATAACTACATGGTGAGTTTTGGAAGCGCAACCGCCAATGGAAACGGTGCATACTACTGGGATTTTAGCCGGCCGACAGACGGCATTGTGTACGAAAATTCGAGAGTGCGGATCAAAAACATCAGCGACGGCATGAGCAAAACAGTCTGTGCCAGCGAGGCGGTTCGAAGCAGTGGTAGCGATGCTACGTTTCCCGTCGGTTCGCCGCCACCGTTTCCGTATCAGTACACGCTGAACGGTTCGACGTATTTTAATTCCGGGCCACCGCTCACGCTTAAAGCCAACACAGCCGCTCCCACTACGGCCGCCATCGATGCCCTGGTGAACAACTGGCAATCCCTGACAAGTTGGCGGGGCGCCGGCAGTGCTGCCATGCGGGGCCGTGGTCTGGCGTGGGCCGCGACCACCGCCGGCAACAGCCTGACCAACGGCTTTACGCCACCCAATAGTCGCACCCCAGACTACATCATGCACTGGTCCGGTTTTTTTGGGCCCAAGAGCTACCACACCGGCGGTGCGAACGTGTTATTTGGAGACGGTCGGGTGCAGTTCCTTTCGGATTCGATGGATGCCGCTACCCACCGTGCCATTCATAGCATCAATGGCAATGAAGTGGTCAACGATCTGTGATCACAGGGAATAGCCAAAGGAAGTTTTTCGGGTGAGGCGTTCTCTCTATTTTCAACCAAGGAACAATCAATCATGAACAGCATGAACAGCATCAACAGCAGGTTTCAAATTCTGGGCGTGCTTATTTCACTCGGCACGATGGCGATTCCATGCACCACCGCTGCCCACGACACATGGGTGCAAACGGCGACGCATACGGTGTGTGCGGACGATGTTGTCCACATCGATTTGTGTCTCGGCAACCACGGCAACGATCACCGCGATTTTAAGTTCGCCAGCAAACTCGATTCACTGGAAGGAGCAGCGATCGATGTGCTGTTGCCTCGAGGCGTTCGCACCGATCTTCTGCCGGATCTCGTCGATCTCGGGTATGCCCCCAAGGAAGGTTTTTGGTCGGCGCGGTTTATTGCCTCCCAACAAGGTCTGCACTGCGTGGCCCATACCCTCGACAAACTGCACAGAACCACCCGTGGCATCAAGAGCGCCAAGACCTATTTTCTGGTCGTGGATTCGCTAGGAAAAACACCCCCGTTAGCCAAGAACTCTGCGGCCACAGAGGATTTTTCCAAACCGTTGGGGCACCCGCTGGAAATCGTGTTGGAAACGCACCCCGTGCTGGGAATGTCGCCGGGCAAAGAGATCGCCGTGCGGCTGTTTTTTCGCGGCCAGCCACTAGCGGATCAGAAGGTTTCATTCATTCCGCGTGGCGCCAGTCTAGCCGTCGATTTTGATCCGGATTTCGAGCGTAAGACCGATCCCGAAGGCCGCTGCCGTTGGACGCCCAAAGAGGGCAACTTCGTGCTTGTGGTGGCGCACCATTCCCGCCCCGAAGAAACGGGAGAAGGCTACGACAAAACTTCCTACAGCGCAGCACTCGTGCTCAACGTGCCACAGCGCTGCACCTGCTGCGAGTGAGTGGTTCGATGCAGATAGGTGCAGTGGCTAGACGCGAGGCAGGTTGGATTTCAGAGCGGGTTTAAAACTGAGCTGCCAAGCTGATCGCGGCGGTTTCAACGCGCAGAATATGTGGCCCCAGCGACACGCGCACGAGGCCAGAACGGTCGGCAGCGACGAGCTCGTCGTCTGTAAAGCCGCCCTCAGGGCCGACCAGCGCGAGCACCGCCGTCGCTGCCCGCAGCGCACCGGTATTCAGCGGCGATCCACCGGGATGTGCGATCAGGCCGTAGGTGCCAGCGGGGATTGCTGCAAGCAGTTGGTCGAGCGTGTGCCCGGCGGCAACCTCCATCAGCGTGTTGCGACCACATTGCTTGCAGGCCTCGATGACGCCCCGTTCGAGCCGGGCCTGAGCACCGGCGGTGGCTTCGGCCACACCGCGAGTGGTCGCCAGCGGAATGAGTCGGCCCACGCCCAGTTCGGTGAGCTTCTCCACCATCCACTTCTGTCGGTCTCCTTTTGGCAGCGCAGCAGCGACTGTGAGCAAGCGAGAGTCTGACGGCCTGTCGACACAGGCCGTCCCGATTTCAAGCGACACGGTGTCGCGACCAATCTGCACCACCTGTGCTGGCCACTCGCTGCCCCGCCCATTAAACAGCCGGACAGCATCACCAATTTTTGCCCGCAACACGCGCGTGAGGTGCCGAGCCTCGTCGCCCTTGAGGACGGCTTGGTTGCCAAGCGGCAAAGTGTCTATAAAAAAACGTTCACTCATAGATGCCTCAACGGAAGAGATGCTCAATTAGCAGCGAAAATAAGCGGGAAGTATTCGTCCTGACCCAGAAGACCGATCCCGCTAAAATCGGTCGTTATGGTACGCGAACACTGGCATTTTACGGCGCCCCCTTTTGACGGTGCACTCGAACCGGCGACTTTTTATGCCGGTGCGCCGCAAATAGAAGCGCTTGCTCGGCTGGAATGGCTCCTCGAGCAACGGCAGCGATTTGGCCTTGTCGTTGGGGCGGAAGGTTATGGCAAAAGCCATCTGGCCGCGATGGCCGTCAGACGCTTGGGCGGACTCGGTGCCGAGGCAGTGATGCTGTCGCTGCGCGGGTTGGCTCCGGGCGACTGGATCGCCCTGCTGCTCGAGCGATTGCCGCTGGATCCAATCAGCCGCGCAGAACCGCTACGGCTCTGGCAAAAACTAGAAAACCGCTTGCGTGAAAACACACTCATGGAGCGGCCAACAGCGCTGGTCTTTGACGATCTCGACGCCGCACCGCCGGACGCCATCGACGGCATCCTGCGCCTGATTGGCGCAGCCGAGCCGCGTTACGCCCGCACAGTGGTCGTGGCCATGGTGACCCCGCAGGGCTTGCCGCAGTTGCCGGACGGCATTCGCCAGCGGGCGGCTGTGCGCATCGAACTTGCTGCTTGGGGCACGGGAGATGTGCAAGAATTTCTCGCGCAGGCCCTGTGTCGCGTGGGAGGCGTAAAGGATATCTTTTCTGCCGATGCGGTTGCCACGCTGACCCGCTTTGCTGGGGGTGTGCCCCGCGTGGTCGGTCAGTTGGCGCGGCTTGCACTGGCGGCCGCCGCCGGCGATGGCCTTTCGCAAATCGATGCCGGCACAGTTGAAAGAGCGTGGCGAGAACTGGCCCCGTCTGCTGAAAGCAGCGCGCAACCCTCAGGCGTAGACGTTGCTCAAAACGTTCGCGACACTCTCGACGAAGCAACGGCTTCTAACCCTCGCGTCCGCGTCGTCCGCAGGCTGTGGGGGTGACGGCAAATAGCCGCCGCCATCAGTTTTTCAGGCCCGGCTTTTTCTGGATGGCCTGGATGGCCTTTTGAGCCGCTGTGCGCAGGCGGGCATTGGGGTTGGTGGTCAGCGACTCCAAATCCGGCAGAGCAGCTATGGCGACGGCGCCCATGTTGCCGAGTTCTGTGGCGGCAGTGATCTGCTTATCGGTGGTGCCTGTTTTCAGATCTTCGACGTAGCTCTCCAGCAGCAGATTGCCCATTGTTTTAGGCCCCTTCGGACCCTTTGGGCTACGCCTTGGCGGTCGCGAGCGTGGCAGCGGCTTTTTTTTTGGCCCAGCCCCCGGTTTTTTTGGCTCCGACGAGCAGCCGACCAAGCCCATAAAAGCCGTAATAATCCAAACTCTGCGACGCATGATGAGTAACCAAATGGCGCGTTTAGTCGGGCATGATTCAATATGCTAACAAAAAACGTTGTCCGTAAAAACGGATCATTCCTCTTCAATATCGGCACGGAGGAGGGGAGTGACTTCTGCTACCGCCAGAATCGTCTTACACTTCAGAATCGAATTTTTAACGGGAGATTTTTCTTCGTGGCCAAACAATTCTCTCCACCGGTGCAGCAGCCTGCTGCGCGCATTGTGGCGATCTCGCCCGATGATGGTTCGGCAATTGATTTGCGCAACCCCGCCCTAGCCGCGATTCTCTCGTGGTGCTTGCCCGGTTTGGGGCAGCTGTATCAGGGCCGCACATACAAAGGGAGCCTTTGCATGGCGGCTATTCTGGCGACGTTCTTTGTGGGGCAGTGGTTGGGAGACGGTAAAGTTGTGTATGCCTCTTGGAAGCCTGGCGAAACGCGCTGGGCGTTCATTTGCCAAGCGGGCGTGGGCGTTGTGGCCTTGCCAGCGATCATTCAGTCTCTGCAACTCAACAGCGCTGCCAGAGAGCCGCTGCTGGCGAGTGTTTTTATGGCGCCGCCGCTCACGCAGGGCCAGTATGTGACGCAGAAGTATGCCGACTTGCTCGTGCAACACGACCCCGACATCCATGCAGACGACTTCTTCGACAAGCCACCGCTGCGTCAATTCCGCACCGATCAACTTTCCATCTGGCACCACCGGATGGGAAAATTCTTTGAGATCGGTACGCTCTATACAATGCTGGCCGGAATGCTCAATGTACTGGTCATCTTCGATGCTTGGGCAGGGCCGCTGGGCGCGCCCACCGAAGAAGATCGTCAAGCTCTTCGCGGTAAAAAAATGGCTTGATCAAGGACATAAAAGGACACTAGACACCAAAGGACACTAAAGGATGCGTGATCAATGATGCTACCGTTGCCCGAAATGATTCTCTTACCCTGCGCCTTATTCGCATCGCTTCTCCAACGCGTGCCGGGCATTTTGTTCGGCCTGCCGTTGGTGGCATTAGCCAGCCTGATTTTTGCTGCTACTCACCACGAAGACCCGGCCGAAATTCGATTTGGCACAATTCATTGGGCCGTTTGGCTGGGGGGCATTTTGGGCATGGTATTGGCAGTGGTGTTGCTATTGGGTTGGCTGGCTTAAGGGATCACTTTGCATGGCGATGCGTCGCAGTTGGCCGCAGGCCGCATCGATGCGGGCACCCTTGCGACGTCGCACCTGCACGTTGACGCCGGCCGCACGCAGCACCTCTAAAAATCGCTCCCGTGCGTGTGGCGTTGGCTCGCGATAGGTGAGTCCGGCCACCGTGTTGTAGGGAATGACATTGACCAGCGCCGCACGCCCTCCCAGCAATCGCACCAACTTGTGAGCGTGGTCGGTGGAATCGTTGACATCGCCCAGTAAGACGTATTCAAACGTCAAACGTCTGCCAGAAGCCTCCCAATAGCGATCTGCGCTGGCCATGATCTCTGCCAACCCTGTCGATTTATTGATCGGCACAAGTTGCGTGCGCAGCCGATCCTCGGCCGCGTGCAGAGAGACGGCCAAGTGGTAGCCGGGGTTGTCGGCGCAAAGACGGTCGATGCCTTTGGGCAAACCGACAGTCGATACCGTAATGCGGCGCTGCGAGATGCCGAGCCCGTCGGGATTTTGTGCCGTGGCAAGCGCGGGCAGCAAACGATCGAGGTTGGCCAGCGGCTCTCCCATACCCATCACGACTATGTGGCTGATCCGCTCGGTCGCGGGCAGCAGGTGCGCCAACCGGAGCAGTTGCTCGAGGATTTCTCCGGTCGTGAGATTGCGCACCACGCCGTCGATGCCACTGGCACAAAAGACGCACCCCATTGCGCAGCCAACCTGTGAACTGATGCAGACGGTTCGCCGTTCCTGTTCGCGTAAGAGCACGCATTCGATCCGCTCCCCATCGTGCAACTGCAGAAGAAGTTTTTCAGTTCCATCTTCGGAAGAGTTGTGCTTGACAATCGACGTTGTCCAGATTCGATAGCTCGCCTCGAGCTGGGAGCGAAGCTCAAGCGGCAGGTCCGTCATGTCGGCAAACGTTTGCGATCGACGCGCAAAGAGCCAGCGATCAATTGCCTTTCCGCGCCACGCTGGCTGCCGGTGGCTGGTGAGCCAGAGGGCAAGCCCGCTAGTGGGTTCAAGAATGTGCTCAAGCGTTTGGCTACCGGTTGCATCTGCCGGGGTTTGGGGAATGATCTGGGGAAGGAGCATTTGGGCACCGGTGAATGAATGATCGGGAGCAGAATGGTTTGGGGAATGCCACTGGCGGCAGCAGAACCAGCCGGGTAAACTTGATAGCGATGGTATTGCAGCAGCATACCCCAACGATTTTTCGATTACCCAGCCCCGGTTATCATTCCCCTGCCTGTGATGCACAATGACTAAAAAAACGGCGGAAGAACGCACGCAGTGGGTCTATAACGAACAAACCTTCCCTGTTTGGAATCGGATGTTTGCAAAGGCCGAGCGCACGGAGATGATTCGTGACGATCTGATGGCTGGTAGGAAGATCGCCATTATGCTGGCAGTGCTGATCGGTATCGGTCTGTCGCTCTCCCTCCTGACGGTGGCCTTCTTGATGAACTGGCGCTGATTCAGCCCATGGTCGCAGTCTCGCAAGCGGCGGCCAGCGGCTCTCTTTGGACGCACCTTTTCCGGCCTCCGGGGGCCATTGCGTTTACCCCTCTTATTAAGTATAAATACTTTCAAGGGGAACTCCTCGCTCTTCTACAATCTTTCCTGCCCGATTATCGTGTGAAGGCGGCTTGCATTGATGGTGGCGCAAACAACTAGCTCTGGGGATCAACACATGCTGTCGGCGAGCAGCATTTTCGCACCCGCCAAGCTCAATCTTTCGCTTGCGGTGCTCGGCAAACGAGCCGATGGCTTCCATGAGATTGAGTCGTTGATGGTGCCGGTGACGCTCCATGACACGCTCTCTGTGCGTGCCACCACTGCGCTGGGGATCAACCTGCGTGTGATCTTTGGTGGTCGCCTCGCGCATCCGTCGGCTGCTGCGCTCAGGCGCGATGTGCCGAGCGATGCCAGCAATCTCGTTGTTCGCGCAGCACAGGCGCTTGCCGATGAAGCTGGTGTCGAGCAGGGTCTAGACGTGGAGTTGGTGAAAGCGATTCCTTCCGGTGCTGGTTTGGGGGGAGGCTCCAGCGACGCCGCCGCTGTGTTGTTGGCAGCATCACGGGCTTGGAAGCTCAACTGGCCGCGTGAACGACTGGCGGCCATCGGTGCCACAATTGGCAGCGACATCCCCTTTTTCTTTGCCGGTGGTGGGACGATTGCCAGTGGTCGCGGTGAGCAGATCCAGCCGGTGACTATTCCACCGTTCTGGGCAGTGATCGCCTGCCCAGCGGTTGGGCTTTCAACCGCAGCGGTGTATGCGAGATGCGCCCCCGATGTGTCACAGCACGGTACAGCTACCCGCCTGGCCCAGGCCCTTTCGCAGGGACGGCTTTCCCAGGCCCTCTCACTTTTACACAACGCGCTCGAGCAGCCAGCCCGGGAGCTGTGCCCGGAAGTCGAGCGGCTGTTGGCTGATTTTACACGGGCTGGAGCGGTGCGACCGCTGCTGACCGGTAGCGGCAGCGCATGCTTTGCGATGACGCGCACCTTCATGGAGGCGCGGCACATTGCCGCGCGGCTGGAGGCAGCCGAATCCCAACAGCAAAGACTCTGGCCCGGCGTATTCGTCGTTCGATTTTCAGGAGGGTACTAGCATGGAAATTACCGATGTTCGCATCAAGCTTATTGAGGGTGCCAGTGAGCGCTTGCTGGCATTTTGCTCGATTACGATTGACGGACTATTTGTGGTGCGTGATCTTAAAATCATCGGCAGCCCCAAGGGCCCCTTCGTGGCCATGCCCAGTCGCAAGCTCACATCCAACTGCCACGCCTGTCAGTTCAAAAATTCACTGCGGGCAGGCTATTGCAACCAGTGCGGCGCTAAACTGGTAGATAATCGTCTGCCCTGTGACGCAGAAGGTCGGCCCCGTATCTACGCGGACATTGCCCACCCACTGAATGCCAACTGCCGTGACATCATTCAAACAAGTGTGGTGCACGAATACAACGCCGAGATACTGCGGTCTCAAGTACCTGGCCACGAGTCGCGCTATGAGTGCATCGGTGACGAAGAACACCGGCACTAGCTTGTCGCCTGCGGCTGGATCATGCTTCTGGTTATGAACGGACCAGAGCATAAAAATCTTTGATCAGTCGCGTGGTAATTGGGCCGGGGCTGCCAGATCCAATCGTACGCCCGTCAATCGTTACCACCGGAATCACTTCCGCCGCCGTGCCGGTTAGAAAACATTCCTCAGCCGTATAGAGATCGTGCCGCACCAGGGTGGCTTCGCGGACGACGATACCAGCCTTGTGGGCCAGTTCCATGACAGCATGACGGGTGATGCCTTCGAGGATGCCGGCATCTGGCGGGGGCGTGAGCAAACTGCCTGCCCGCACCAGAAAAATGTTGTCGCCAGTGCACTCGGCTACTTCACCCTTATGATTGAGCATCAGTGCCTCGACACAACCGGCCTGCAATCCCTCCAGCTTTGCCATGATGTTGTTGAGGTAATTGAGTGATTTGATACGGGGTGAAAGAGCCGCCGAATGCGTGCGTTGCGTGGCAGCCGTTACGATCCGCAGACCCTTTTCGTAGTATTCGCTGGGGTAGAGGCTGATGGTGTCGGCAATCACAATCACCTGTGGGTTTTTTGTTCTGGAGGGATCAAGGCCGAGGCTGCCAGCTCCGCGCGTGACGACCAGTCGCACGTAGCCATCGAGTAGATGGTTAGCCGCCAGCGTGTCGCTGACCGCTTGGGCGATAGCCTCTGGCGACAGCGGAATCTCTAGGCAAATCGCCCGCGCACTTTCCCAGAGCCGATCGAGGTGAGCCTTGAGGCGAAAGACGTGGCCCTGATAGCTCCGCAACCCCTCAAACACGCCATCCCCGTAGAGCAAGCCGTGGTCAAACACACTGACGCGGGCCTGATCCTCCGGCACGAGCCGGTCGTTCATAAAAACTATACGGGGCATGAAAACGGTCCTTCTGGCTGTGGCAGACTATTGAGGAACTGTTTGTTTAGAGGATTTCAACGTGTCCGGCTACCAACCGCACGATCCTGTCGGCTCGCCGCGCGATCGATGCATCGTGGGTTACTAGCACTATAGAAAGCCCATCTTGGCGGTTCAACTCACAGAGCGTATCCAGAATACCGGTGCCGCTGGCCTCGTCGAGATTACCCGTTGGCTCGTCGGCAAGGAGCACTCTTGGCTGCGAGATGAGTGCCCGTGCGATGGCCACGCGCTGCATTTCGCCGCCGGAGAGTTGGCGCGGCTTATGGTGCAGCCTTTGGCCCAGCCCGAATCGCTCAAGCAGCGCACGGGCTTGGCTGTGGGCCACTTTTTTCATCCGCATCCACTCATAGACGCTGTACCGCACCATCAGCGGTGCCAGCACATTTTCTAGTGCATTAAACTCGGGCAATAGGTGGTACGACTGAAAAACCATGCCGATGTCGGTGTTGCGCAGCTTATCGCGCCGAACGGCTGGGAGATTGTCAACGCGAATGCCAGCAATGTGCACCTCACCGGCATCCGGCTCATCGAGCAGGCCCATCAGATGTAGCAGCGTGCTTTTCCCAGAACCACTCTGCCCCACGACAGCGACAAATCCACTGTGATTCAGATCGAAGTCGACGCCGCGCAGCACCTCCAGCACGCCGCTGCCGGAGCGGTACGACTTGCGCAACTGGCGCACGCTTAACAGGGGAGGCACGCCGCTGGCATTCCCAGGGCCGATATCAGTCATGGCGCAGGGCCTCCACGGGATGCAGACGCGCTGCTCGTAAGGCAGGTAACACACTGGCAAGCACGGCGATTCCCACGGCACCGGCAATGATCCAACTGATCGTCAGCGGATTGACAATCGTGGGAATCTTAAAGAAGTAGTAGATCGATGGATCGAACACGCGCTGCCCGGTGCACCATTCAACAGCCGCGCGGATGGTGTTGATGTTGAGCGTGATCGCCAGCCCAAGGGCCAATCCGGCGCCCGCGCCGACAAGCCCAAGAAAGAGACCATAACCCAAGAAAATACCCGCAATTCCGCTGGAACTTGCCCCCAGCGATTTAAGAATGCCGATGTCGCGAGTTTTCTCGACAACGATCATGAAGAAGATCGCCAGAATGCCAAAACCGGCCACGGCAATGATTAAAAATAGTAGGATATTGAGCACGGCCATCTCCATATCCACGGCCATCAACAGTGGCCCCTGTTTGTCGCGCCACGAAGAAATCAGATACAGCTCAGCCGGAAAGGCCTTTCGCAGCCGGTCACGCAATTCGTTGAGATTGGTCCCGGGCGTGACCTTAATCTGAATAGAGTTGACGCTGGGGATGCCAGTTTGCGGATCGATCATGCCTCGCATGCGCTGCAATTGGTCGATCGGTACAAAGACAAAATTCGAGTCATACTCGCTCATCTTGCTTTCGTAGAAATCAACGACTGTGAACGTATCACTGACGGCCTTGGGCGGTGTGCCGGCGGTTGGAAACGTGATCTTCACATCATCGCCCGGCAGCACAAGAAACCTGTCAACACCGGTGTTGTCTCGGAAACTCGCCAAGCCGATCCCCGGTACGACGCCGGTGAATTGCTCCTGCGCAAGATCCATCACGCGTCCTTCTTCGGGTCGCGCTGTGCGGAAGGGATCTTTTTTTGTGGCTGCCGGTGTCGATTCGTCCAACGGCGGTGCCACCGCTGCCTCTGGCGCAGCAGTGGCTGACAAAACCGCTTCGACTTGGTCGTTGACCGAGCGTGTGGGCTGGGAGGGACTCTCCGCCGCTCCTGCGCCAGCAGGAGTCGTATCCGACTGGGATTCCAACCGCTCGCGCCACAGTCGCTCGCGTTCAACGCGCATGCGCCGGTAGGGCCAACCGGCGCCTTCCAGCGCCGGTCGTGTGGATCCCGGGGCATCGGCCTGACTATCAACGGTGTCGTAGCCTCCTTCGCGCAAGCCGAACGACAGTTGCTGTCTGTTTAAGGGATGCTGGAGATAGCGGCCAAAGTCACTGACCCGTGCGTGGGTGGCCTCATCGATGCCGATAAACATCACTTGCCGGGTCACCCATTGGCCGCGCACTTGGAAGTTGAGCATCGCGGGCACCGCCACCATCGGCGTCATCCCCTCGATCAAGTTCCCTCCGCTGCGTTTGATTTCCTCCATGTGCCAATTTGGGTCTTGAAAACCACTGAGCGAATGGCTCTCGAAGACAATATCGGAAAGGATTCCATGGATGCGAGTTTGCATCTCATGGGCAAAGCCAGCCATCACGGCGTTGACAACGATCATCGTTGCCACTCCCAGCGTAACGCTGATCACACTGGCGAGCGCGATCCAGCGTGTGCGGAGGTAACGCCAGCAGAGGAGAAGTTTGTACATCGGCAGCCTTAGCCTTCCGTGTGCGGCCGGTGAATGGGAAATAAAATCACATCCCGAATCGATGTCGCTGCCGTGAGAAACATCACGAGGCGGTCGATGCCGATGCCCAAGCCACCGGCCGGAGGCATGCCGTGCCGCAATGCCAACAAAAAATCCTGATCCATTCGGGCCATGGAATCATCCGCAGGCAGGCCCGCCAGTTGGGTCCGAAAGAGCTCTTCCTGCAGGTCAGGATCGTTGAGCTCGGTGTAGGCATTGGCCAGTTCCATACCGGCCACATAGAGCTCAAATCGTTCGGCGATGTGCGGAGCATTGAGCTTACGCTTGGTGAGTGGGCAGATGGCTGCCGGGTAGTCGATGACAAAAATCGGCCCGCTGAGCGTCGGCTCCACCCGCAATTCAAACAGGTCGCTTTTGATCACATCTTCGTGGCGTCCGTTGGTCTCGATGCCACAGGCGGCGGCTGTGCGAGCAACGCTGGCAGGCAGCGTTGGATCGCAACCGGTTACGTTGGCGAGGAGGTCGTCGTACGTTGCCCGGCAAAATGGCGGTGTGAGATCGATTGCATGCCCCAGCCATTCAAATTGCTGGGGCGTGCCAGCAGCCTGCGCGGCCTCGACAATGATTACCTCAGTCAGATCGATCATCGAGAGATAGTCGCCGTAGGACTCGTAGGCTTCCAGCATCGTGAACTCAGGATTGTGACGCGTGCTTACCCCTTCGTTGCGGTAGACCCGCCCCAATTCAAAGACTCGATCCATTCCGCCGACCAGCAATCGCTTCAAGTGCAACTCCAGCGCAATGCGCAACACCAGCGGCATATCAAGCGCATTGTGATGGGTCTTAAATGGTCGGGCAGCAGCACCGCCGGCACTGTCTTGGAGCGTTGGCCCCTCGACTTCAAGGTAGCCACGGGCGGCGAGCACGCGACGCACCGCCTCCACGATCCGGCTGCGTGCCACAAACCGATCGCGCACCCCTTCGCCGTGGATCAAATCCAGATAGCGCATGCGTTGCCGGAGTTCAGGATCCACGAGGCCATGAAATTTATCGGGAGGCGTCGCGAGTGACTTTGTCAAAAAGTGCAGGCCCGATGCAAAGACGGTCATTTCACCAGTCTTCGAATACCCCAAGCGGCCATCGACCCCGATCAGATCGCCCAAATCGAGGCACGCCACGGTCTGCCAAATTTCGGGCCCGACCTGTTTTTTTCCGAGCATGATCTGGATCCGACCCGTGCGATCGGCAATGTTGATAAACACGAGGCTGCCGGCACTGCGCAAGAGCATGATCCGACCGGCCACACGCACCTGTGGACCGGCTTCAGAGTTGGTCGCCGCCGGGTCTTTCTCGAGGGCATCCCCTTGGCCACGGACAGTTGCAATCTGCGTCACGTTGTCGAGGCGTTGGCCCCACGGATCGACACCGAGAGCTTTCAGACGGTTGAGTTTGTCGCGGCGCGATTGCTCGAGGGCGGCTGCGGAGGTGGTTGCTGGAATCGCGGCTGGATCGGGGTCTGGGCGTGGCATAGGGAAGCGACGGAGTGGGTGGTTTTGAGTCTAGAGCGAAGCGGCCAATGATTGTCGGCTGTGGTTGCCATTTGGAGAAGACCATTCCTAACACACCCCGGGCTTTTCTTCGGTGGAACAATAAGAGTACAACGCCCGTGGCGGTCGTGATGACCGTAATGTTGAGGAGTTTTTGCATGTCCGCTCCCAGTCCCAGTCGGCCCTCGTTGTTCAGTGTTGAGTTGCGCACCGCGCAGTGGCCCGAACTCATCGAATGGTATCGCAACGCCTTGGGCCTCCGCGTACTTGTGCGAGTCATCGAAGACGGCTACGCCCTCTTTGAGGCCGGTGACACGCGACTGGCGATCCTCCAGCGTCCGGCGTCCGGGGAGGCAAGCGGGCGTTGGAGCCTCGGTTTTGAAGTCGTTGATCTCGACGCGATCCATGCGCGTTTGCTGGCCATTGGCAGCGTGAGCATTTCCCCTAAAGTGCACCCCGAGGGCTTTCGTGAACTGATCGTTGACGATCCCGATGGCAACCGTATCCGTCTCTTCGCGTGGTCTGAAAACCACTCGTAAACCTGCTGCAACTTTTGGAGTATCGGCACCGACTGCCGGTCTCAGTCGGAGGCGTGCAGCGTCGCGACTGGCAGCAGCCATTCTCGGCAAAAGAGATGCTCTTCCAAATGACCGCTGGCCATCTGGATGATCTGGCGGGCAGTGTGGCGGCTGGCCAGTTCGATGCGGCTGCCCAGGGCAGCGGCTGGCGGGGGATCGCGCAGACTGCGAATCACAACCACGAGGTCCTCTTGGCCGACAGCTTGGCCGACAGCATCAGCAGTGGGTTGTTGTTGTCCGACTGCAAGGCCGCGGATTATTGCACCCGGCAGCAGCAGGTGCTCGATTTCAGCAGCCGCGCGGAATGTTTGCGGCACCCACACCACTCGATTGGCCGCCGCCGCTATCGTCTCGGCACTGTAGATACCCTGCGGTGCATCGAAGGCGGTGAGAAAACTAGCGACTGACAACAGCGCAGCCAAAGCAGCTGGCACCGTACAGGCAACCAGTCGGCGGCGGTCGCATAGACCCAGCAGAGGCACGGCCAACGCCCCGAGCACAATTCCCCAGTGCCACCACGGCAAGAAATTGCCACCCGCCTGGCGCAGAAGCAGAAACGATAGCCACGCCACCAGCAGCGCAACCGCTCCCGAGCCGATGAGTGTCGTTTGATAAGCCATCGGCAAAAGCCTGTGCCACTGCAGTGCCATGAGCACAGCAATCGCGGGCATTGCCTCGAGAAGATAGCGGCCCGACCGCTGGGTCGGCAGGCAGAACACCAGAAAAATAACAAGCGACCAGAGCCAGAGCAGTTTTTCTTCCTCGGTGGCTGTCTGACGGTGTTGCCAGGCGCGGATCATGGTTCCGGCCAGTGGAAACGCCAACAGTCCAGCATTCAAAAACCAGCCCAGTGCAAGGCCCCAGATACTGGTGCGACCCCAGAGCAATGCACCCAGATAACTCGGCTGGCCGGCAGCCATCTTGCCGAGATTTTCATTGATAACAAATTCATTCCAGATCGACTGTGGATCGGGATCGCTCAAGAACCAGATCGAAAAAATTCCTAGCGACAGCAGTGCCGTGCCTGCTAAGCCTGGGACCGATCGTGCAAAAAATGTTTTCCACCGCCCATTGCAGGCTCGCAGGTGCCAAACGGTGAGCCCAATGCCGATTGGCAGCAGTTGCGCAAATGATTTTGTGAGCAGCGCCAAGCCGGCAATCACACCGAGGAGGACGGGAAAGAGAACGCGCGAGGAGAAGGAGCGTGGCCGCCACCAAAGCAGGCTGAAAAAGCAGAGAAACACCCAGAATGTCTCGGGTGGATTGGTGAGGAATGGCCGACCGTAACGGTATGTGCTGAAGAATGCCAAATAGAGTGCGGCGGCAAACATACCGGCAGCGGCACAGCGTTCCGTTGCCCGCCACGCCAGCAGGCCGACCAGCCAGGCAGTCAACAACGTCCACGCCACACTCGGCCAGCGCAGTGCCACAAGCGTCCACGTTCGACCCCAATCAGTGGAGAGAATGCCCTGCCAGAAGAGGAGCGGTGGCTTCGTATTGCGCATGTCGGGCATGTCAGACATCAGCGGCAGCCAGTGGCCGCTCGCTGCGGTGACTCGCGTGATTTGGGCATAGATCATTTCGTCGCCATTGCCCATGATGTGCAGCGACCCAAGACCATACAGATGGGTAACGATTGCCAAACCGAGTACAGCGCTGGCAAAGCGGGACGACTGGAGCCAACCACTTGTCTGCCACCAACCAGCAGCCGATTCTGTGGCTGCGCGTCTGTTGAGCGATTCTCTGTCTGCTCTCGATTGTGTGGGTACAGTCATGACAACCCGCTGGGTGATCCACGGTAGAAGACAAACCCGAGGTGCAACCTGCGGGCTAGAGATTATGTGGGCCGATGCAGGACATTGGATAGGCGGCGCACCGGCTCTCAGACAGGGTTCAAAAGGATGAGCGATCGAGGCTCCCACAGCTGCACCCCCTTGGTAGGGTTTTGTAAGGTCTTGGAGCCATTCACAGCAGCCAATCTGGCAAGGCTTGAATAAACTTGAATAAACTTGAATAAATGCGATACGGTTTCTATATCTGAGATTCTCTATGCGGCGGTCGAAGTGACGGCGTCCAAGTACCATTGTGTCCGGCACAATCTTTATTGCGTGCTCAGAAAAGGTCTTCCTATGCCCCAAGTTCCCACAAGCAGCGTCCCGTTCGGTTTGAGAAGCCTCGTTGGGGGAGTCGTCACTGCGATCCTGTTGGCAGGATTTTTTGGTCCAGTGGCGATCGTGAAGGCAGAACCAGAGCCGACCAAAGAGATCGATCCTGCCGCCGGACCCGCCCAGCCCGGCGACACAGGGCGCATGGAGCCCGTGATTATTCTCGACATTGCGGCCATCAACTCGGGCGACACCGCATGGATGCTCGCGAGCACGGCACTTGTGCTGATGATGACCGGACCGGGGCTGGCACTGTTTTACGCCGGTCTGGTGCGACGGAAAAATGTACTTTCTTCGCTGATGCAGAGCTTTATCTGCATGGCAGCGATGAGCGTGCTGTGGGCACTCCTCGGCTATTCGCTCGCTTTTTCGACCGGCAACCCATATGTGGGCGGCTTCGATTTTGTGATGCTGCGCGGCGTCGGGGCCGCGCCTTGCGAGTATGCAGCCACGATTCCCCACACGCTCTGGATGGCATTTCAGATGATGTTTGCGATCATCACGCCGGCGCTGATTTGCGGCGCATCTGCCGAACGCATGAAGTTTTCAGCGATGCTCATTTTCTCATCGACTTGGCTGCTGCTGGTCTACTGTCCGCTGGCGCACATGGTGTGGGGCAAAGGTGGCCTATTCAATGCGTTTTTAGGCGGCACGATCCCAGCGCTTGATTTTGCTGGCGGCACTGTGGTGCACATTTCCAGCGGAGTGTCGGCATTAGTAGCCGCACTGATGCTTGGAAAACGGCAAGGCTACGGCATCAAACCGATGACACCACACAGCGTTGTGTTGTCGGTGATCGGCGCGAGTCTGCTGTGGGTGGGTTGGTTTGGATTCAACGGCGGTAGTGCGCTGGCCGCGAACGGTCTTGCCGCTCATGCACTGATCACAACCCACTTTGCGGCCGCTGCTGCGGCACTGGGCTGGGTGGCAGCAGAGTGCATTCGCGGCGGCAAGCCAACAGTGCTGGGCGTGGTTTCCGGCGCAGTGGTGGGGCTTGTTGTAGTGACTCCGGCAGCCGGATTCACGACGCCGATCTATGCGATGCTGATGGGCCTGATCGGGGGCGTTGTCTGCTTTTGGTCGGCAACGAGTCTCAAGCATATTTGCGGTTACGACGATTCGCTCGATGCTTTTGGTGTGCACGGCGTGGGTGGAGTGATTGGCTCCGTGCTGACAGGCGTGTTTGCTGTTTCGAGTGTCAACCCTGCGGCAGCTCAGGCACTGACAGGCAGCGAAACCGGCGCCATCGGCCTGCTCTGGGGTAATAGCGCGCAACTGGTCAACCAGATCAAAGCTACGGCCTTGACGGTTGTGTTTGCCGCAGTGGCAACCTATGTGATCCTGAAGATCATCGATAGGCTTATCGGTCTGCGTGTCAGTCGCGAGGAGGAGTTTCGCGGCCTCGATCTTTCGCAGCACGGCGAGGCTGGCTACAACTTCGACGAACTGTAAAAGTCCAACCCCGATCGTCCACGCCTCTCAAGCCATCGCCTCTGCCGGACGAGTGGTAAAGAAGGTAGCTGTTTGGCAGCGTTCAGGAAATTCGCGCAGATACTCGTCTCGCCAACTTTGGAGGAATGCGTCTGCGCTGGATTGTTCGACAATGGCATAAACACTACCGCCAAAGCCAGCACCGAAAGCCGAACTGGCAACAGCGCCTTGGCGACGGGCACAAGCTTGCAGAAAGATTGTCTCCGGAATCTGGTTCATCAGAAGTCGCTCGGAGTTGTGCTGCGAACGGTCAACGAGCGACCCGATCTGATCGAATTCTCCTCGCACGAGTCGATCTCTGACGGCAGGAATGATCTCCTCACTCTCGATCCAAAACTGCTGCACGCGGTCGATCAAGTCGCTGGTCGTAAATGTAAATGCATTCCGGCGAATAAATACGGTTAGTTCATCGACGCCAACCCTTCGCAGAATGGCCCAGAGAGTCTGCTCTGTGCCAGGCCACCGCTGCACGAGTTCCTCGACCATCAGCGAACAGCGGTTGTAGGCGGCGCGGGCGGCACCTGTTTTCTCGGCCGCTACGCCGCTTGTCGCCACAGCAAAACACAGGTCCTGTGGCATGGCAAACTCTGTCTCGAGTCGGAGCGGGGCAAAAGCCACTTCGCTCAAATAGCCCCGCCGTCCCAGCAGAATGGCTGCATGATCCTGACTGCCGCCAAATGTGCCGACCCCACAATCTCCCTGCAGTTTGCGAAACGAACGGCCGTTTTCGATGCAGCCGAGATATTCGACGAGGTCGTTGCGATTGCCGATGTTCTCCTGAAACTCAGGGAATGTTTCGAGGGCGTTGGCTTTAGAAATTGCCAGAAAGAGTGCGATCATCAACGCGCTGGAACTGGAAAGACCAGCGGCTGGCGGCAGGTTACTGGAAAAGCGTACGTCCACACCGATCAGCGGCCGGCTGCGGAAATTCTCCGAGACTCTCTGGAGAACCGCGTGCGGGTATTTCCACCAACCGGCCGGCACGGCTGGCGAACGCCAGTCGAGCGTCATTGTTTCCGACACCGCTGTGGCGACCGTTGGGTCTCCTTCAGTCCGCTCGATTCGGACTCCCAAAAGCTGTGGATTGGCTGCAAATTGGATCCGAAATCCTTGCTCGACCGCACACACAATGCTGCGGCCACCACAGTAATCTGTGTGCTTGCCGAGGACCTCGATCCGGCCTGGAACGAACAGCGAAAACCACTGGTCTGTCATGGTGCCTTCTGGGAGTTGCGTGTCAAAGAAAAGCCTCCAGCTTGGATGCAAAACCGATCGCATCCCAACAGGTTGTCAGATCCAAAACACCATCCTCTGAGCGGAAGGTTTGGAACTGTGCGCCCAAATGATCGATGGCAAACTGAACGGCAGTTGGCAACTCGAGTTCTCCGCGCTGCGAAACGCTGATCGCAAGGCACGCTTGGTAAATCTGGGCAGAGAAGCGCCAGCAATTCATCGAGATCAGAGACGTATCGTCTAAGGTGTCTGGCTTTTCCACGATCCGCCGCAAACAACCACGCGCATCGGTTTCGACAGCCGCAAAGGCACCGATCTTCTGCGGAACAATATTGCCGCGCTTAACGAGCCCCAGTCGTGTGAACGCTACGAGGGCCGGGCCGTGGCACTCCCGGAGTTGTGTCAAGGCAGCCTGCGGATACAGATTGTCCGAATTGACGACGAGAAAATCGACCTCTTTCGTGAAAGACTCAGCCGCCAGCACCGCATCGGCAGTGCCTTTCGGCTCCGCTTGAATGGCAAAGGAGACATTGTGTCCGCGTGTTTCGCAGTGGTTACCAATTGCCTGATTGTGTGGGCCAACCACTAGGCAAATATCTAAAAATCCAGCCCCGACAAGCCGCTCTATGGAAAGGTCCAGCAGGGTTTTATCAGCAGCCACAGGCATCAGCGACTTGATGCCTGTCGAAGCTACTGCCAACTGTTTTCCGTTGAGCGGCACAGCGCCGGAAGTGGCTTGGAACCTGCGGCCCAGTCCGCCGGCGAGGATGACAGCTTTCAATAATTTGCCCTCGATTGGATGCAGCGGCCCTGCGATTGAAGAAGAAGTTTACAAAACAGCAAGTGGCGTTTGCGTCTGCACTGCAGAGGCTAGCAGTTCGTCACAGATTTCACCGCAGAGGACTGCTTCGAGAGCCACCAAAGCGCGGGCTACCGTCGACCCGTCCAGCACTCGATGATCGTACGTTAATCGCACATCGATGGCACCGTCGTCCTCGAAAGAACTGTAGTTCAGGTTGGTTGTCAGCGGCGACAGCACATGCAATCCGGCTGCCCCCGCGGCGGCTACCACGCTGATTGCGAATGTACCGAAGTAATAGGCCCGATAACCACCATCGGAATAGAGCCCCAGCCACCAGACGATTTGACGCAGCGGTGTGGGCAACCGGCTCAACAAAAGCGTGCGACAAAAAGAAGGCACACTTTCAAGTGGAGCGGCTTTGTGCGTGCGCACCAGTAAATCGAGCTCCACGAGGCTCAGCAACTCAGGCTGACGAACTTGGGCAAAAAACACCGCCTCTTCGCCACGGTAGATGCGTTCGATGCTGAAGTTGGCCACGTTGAACGGATGCTCGTAGAGGTGCGGCCAGATCCACCGCATGTAGGTGCTCCGCAATGGAGGCCGCGTAGCCGAAACAATGGCATACGCCTTCATGAAAATCGCGCACCAACTGATGTGTTCGGGGCGAGCATTGCGGGCCGCAATCACTCGACTCAATTGCATCCGACGCTGGGAAGGAATGCTGGGTACAGTCTTTGCGTGGTGCATGAGTTCGCAGACAAACCGACGCGGCAGCGAAAGGCTCACCCATTTTCCTTGCGGAGCATCAACGCCTGGAATAGTGAAAAATCGCATCCTCAATAATCCCTCATCTGGTGGCTCCCGTTCATGGCCCTCGCGAGTCTACCCACCACCCATGGCCGAAAAAACAACGTGGGCTTACACGCCCAAGCGGCAAGGAGACCGAGTCGCTCTCCCCCATGGGCAGTCTCATGATTCTTCCTTTCACTTAACCGTGGCGGCAGCACACCAACACGATCCGACCACACAGTGCCTTGGGCTACCGGCCCTGCAAGGCTAACAACCCGGCTGGTACCAAGTTGGGGGCAGCGTCAGTAACCGTCCAACGCTTACCGAAGTGCCGTTGACCGGACTATTCTTGTCGCCTACCGTCCGGTGGATATGAAGAACATTCCGGACGATCTCACTGGCTGCGACTTCAGCTGGTCGACTTTGGCTATGCATCGACGTCGATCGGCCTCATCAAGCGCAAACGCGACGCCCGACACACCGGGAACGAAACCATGAATGTTGGTTCAAAACGCGACTCATTTAAGGCCTCCGCTAAGGCCTCGGCGATGATGCCTGTCGATAGTGGCCTGCCGCCGGAGGTCCGACACCGCGTCTCGATGACGGTCTCCTGCCGGGACACCGATTCGGTGCCGAAGGTTCCGCAGGCAGGTGAGGTGGTGGAGCAGGCCGGCGAGCGGGTGCAGATCATGCACGAGGGCACTCGGGTGATCGCCGACGGCTACTGCGGAGGCTGGATGACCGCCGTGATCCACGGCCTGCGTGGCCACCACGAGCCGCAGGAAGAACTCCTCTTCCACCATCTGCTCGCACATGTACGGCCCGACTCGCTCATGGTGGAACTGGGCTCCTACTGGGCCTACTACACGAACTGGTACCTCGGTGCCGTGCCAGGATCCCGGGCCATCTGCGTCGAACCGGATCCCGCGCACCTCGAGTTGGGCCGTCGGAATCTGGACCTCAATGATCGCTCGGCCACGTTCGTACAGGCGTTCGTGGGGAGGAGAACCGCGGCGCCGGATGGGTGCGTGCGGGACTGCAGCACACCGGAGGTGGACAGCCTCGACAGCCTCGATTGCCTCGACATGGATGCGTTGCTTGACCGGGCCGGCGGCGATGCGATCGAGATGCTCCACATGGACGTACAGGGATACGAAACGGCTTTCATCGAGTCGATGCAACGGGCGGTCCTGGCGGACAAGGTGCGGTTCATCGTGGTTTCCACCCACCACGAATCGATCAGCGGCTCGCCCACGACGCATGCGGATTGCCTTGCGGCGCTCACCGCGATCGGTGCGACGGTGTTCGCGGAACACGACGCCTTCGAATCCTACAGCGGCGATGGCCTGATCGTGGCCAGTTTTTCACAAGCTGATCGGCGGATCGTGCTGCCCGCGATCAGCAGGAATGTCAGAGAGCAATCGTTGTTTCCTGCCGATCCAGCGGCCATCGTGGCTTTGTCGCCACGCGGATGGCTGCAGCGAAAAGTCGCGAATCTCAGCCGCTGGTCTCGAAAACTGCTGCGGGGCAGCACCGGCTGCCGGGCCGCCTGAGTCTTCGAACGCAGGCCACTCGCGCGGCGGCTGGCCTGCTGCTAAGCCCGGCTAAAGCTTTCGCGAATAGAGTTATACAACCACCGGCTTCCTGTTTGTATCGCCAACCCTTGGGTGCGTACTTGCCTTGCAGGATTCGCCAGCCTTTAAGAAAGAGCATCTCGGTGGCTTCTGGCCGGAGATGATATCTAAGAAAGGCATTGGGCACGTTACGACTAGAACCAATACGTCGGGTAGTGCCGTGCCGGCTGCCGCGACAGGTTGTTCACGACCAGCGCGACAACCAGCAAAATCATCGAGCCCAGCAAGACTGGAAACACCGCATAGAGGTATCCCAGTTCACGAATGGGATCACCGCCGATGACCGCAATGAGAGCCGTCGCGCCTCCCGGCGGATGCATCGATCGCGTGAGATGCATGAAAAGAACCGCGGACGACACCGCAATGGCCCCCGCCAAGGCAGCCTGGTGCTTCTCCGGCAGGAGCATCGCCGCGGTAACGCCGACGATCGCTGAAATAACGTTGCCCAGCAGAAGGTTCCGCGGCTGCGAGAACTCTGCCATCGGCGCCCCATAGACCAGCACTGCGGCAGCCCCAAATGAACCGATGACATACGTCCCATCCAATCCGATCCATCGGGCGACGTA
>CAMBUD010000039.1 GCA_945871035.1 Planctomicrobium piriforme
AGATGGTGCGAAGCCAGACGGTGCGAAGCCAGATGGTGCGAAGCCAGACGGTGCGAAGCCAGACGGTGCGAAGCCAGACGGTGCGAAGCCAGACGGTGCGAAGCCAGACGGTGCGAAGCCAGACGGTGCGAAGCCAGACGGTGCGAAGCCCTGCGCTGGGCCGGATGGCAAACCTTGCGGCAAGGAGGGATGCGCGACGTGCAGCGGTGGCAGCAAGCCCGGCAAGGGTAATGGGACAGGCCAGAGCAGTGGGAGCAGCGGCGCCCCAGGCCAAGGTGATTCGAGCCAGGGCAGTAATGGGCAAAAACCGAGCGACGGCAAGCAATCGAAGCCCGGTGCTGGCAGTGACGGTTCTGGTGAACCAACGAACGCCAACGGACAGTCCGCAGTAGAAAAAGGCACTGGCGAGAAGGGTGGTGAGAAGGGTGGTGAGAAGGGTGGTGAGAAGGGTGGTGAGAAGGGTGGTGAGAAGGGTGGT
Source organism: Planctomicrobium piriforme (assembly GCA_945871035.1). GTDB lineage: Bacteria > Planctomycetota > Planctomycetia > Pirellulales > UBA1268 > BAIKAL-G1-2R. The sequence continues at coordinate 479 of CAMBUD010000039.1, forward strand.
GCAGGGGCGTCACCGGACAATGCACCGGCGGCAAAGGGCCCGCCTCCCTCTAAGGAAATGGAGTGGGAAAAGCAGGACTTGGCGCACGCACGCAATGCAGCCGATCTTGCAATGGAGCATCTACAAAACGCGATTGACTCCAATAGAACCGATGTGCTCGATCAACTTGGCTGGACGCGAGAGCAAGCGCAATCCTTTCTGGAACGCTGGGAGTCGATGCGTCGCATGGAGGAAAGTTCTGATCCGCACCAGCGTTTGGAGTTTGAGCGGGCCGTTCGCAGCCTTGGCTTGCGAGCCGATGGTGTTCGCAGATCACAGGACGTCCCTGCCGATGGCAAGGGTGGGCAGGCCGAGGGTCGTCGCAGCCGTCCGCCCAGCGAATACCGTGAACAGTTTAAGGCTTACACCCAGGGTACGACCGGAGAGTGAGGCCGATGTTTGAGGGGCCGAGGTATTTGGTTTCATTCGGGCCGAAGCGTGTGCCGCACTGCTTCACTGACGTGCTTATTCTGGGCGGAGGCCTTGCTGGCCTGCGGGCTGCACTGGCTGTTGACAAGAGCCTTTCGGTAACGGTTGTTACAAAAGACGACCTGCGGGCCTCGTCGAGCCAGTGGGCGCAAGGCGGTATTGCCAGCGTTGTTGACCCCGACGATCGCTTCGACAACCACATTACCGATACGCTTGTTGCCGGCGCCGATCTGTGCCACGAGGATGTTGTCAATTCGGTCGTACGCGAGGCGCCGCAGCGCATCGCTGAGTTGATTGCCTGGGGCACAAAATTTGACGAGCATAACGGCGTGCTCGAACTCGGCAAAGAAGGTGGCCACAGCCACCATCGCATTGTGCATGCGTTGGGCGATGCAACTGGCCGTGAGGTGATGCGGGCTGTGATCGAGCAGACGCGCACGCTTGACAATTTAGAACTCTGGCCCGATACGTTCACAATTGATTTGTTGACATTCGCGGGATCGTGTCGCGGAGCGCTGGTCTGGAACCCAGCACATGGCAAAACGCTCGTGTGGGCGCGGCGCACCATTCTCGCAACCGGCGGTGCTGGCCAACTCTACCGCGAATCGACTAACCCCCCGGGAGCCAGTGGCGATGGACTGGCGCTGGCTTGGCGAGCTGGTGCAGAACTGCGAGATATGGAATTCATGCAGTTTCACCCGACTGTTCTTTACATTGCCGGCGGCGCAAGAAGCCTGATCACTGAGGCAGTGCGTGGCGCTGGGGCGCATCTGATCGATCGAGACGGGCAGCGATTCATGCCGGAGTTTGACGCGCGTGCAGAACTGGCGCCGCGCGACATCGTGTCGCGTGCAATTACAGTGGTGATGCACCGCACGCATCATGCAAACGTCTATCTGGATCTCAAGCACCTCGATGCAACCATGGTGCGCAGAAGGTTTCCGGGAATGGCAGAAATCTGTGCAAAGTTTGGTCTCGATCTCACGCAGGATCGCATTCCAGTCCGGCCGGGGGCGCACTACATGATTGGCGGTGCAAAAGTTGACGCATACGGTCGTACGAGTCTGCCGGGCCTGTTTGCGGCAGGTGAGGTAACCTCAAGCGGTCTGCACGGCGCCAATCGACTGGCTAGCAACAGCCTGCTCGAGGGGCTTGTCTATGGTGCGCGGGCGGGGGAGGCCGCTAGTGCTGAGGTGCTGGCCCTTTCAAAAAAAGCCGACTTTGAGGCCGAGGCATTCCAAGTGCCATCGATTGTGAGTGCAAAGGTGGTGAGCAGAGAAGGTAACGACGGCCATCAAACCCTCGATCTTGCCGATATTCACAACTCGCTGCGCAGTTTAATGTGGCGCCATGTTGGGGTCGAACGCACGGCCGAGTCGCTTGCGGAAGCGCTCGAAACAGTAGAGGGTTGGTGCCGCTATGTCTTGCCACGGCAATTCCCCGACCCGCAGGGCTGGCAACTGCAAAACATGCTGGAGGTGGCACGGCTCATGATCCGCGCAGGGATTGAACGTCGTGAAACCCGTGGCGTTCACTTTCGCAGCGATTACCCTGCGACCAGCGATCAATTACGGACGCACATCGACTGGCACCGTGGGAGCGACCAACCACGCCTGGAGCCCCTAGCAACAGCGTTGCGGCCGCGCGCTTCTGGGGCGGAGGCGTGAGTGGGGGCTGGGGTATTGTCGAAATCGGTTAAAAATGGAAAGCTGTGTCTTCAGCGTTTGGACACAGTGACCCAAACGAAGACTGACTACGGATTCTCCTAAGGATTACCACGTCGCAGACGGTGGCCGAAAACAGTGCAAACCAAAACAGTTCAGACAAACGATTGCGAAGCCATGATCGAGGCCAAGAGTCTGACAAAGTACTACGGTTCCTTCATTGCAATCAAAGACGTTTCGTTTCGTGTGCCACGGGGCGAGGTCGTGGCCTTTCTCGGGCCCAACGGTGCAGGCAAGAGCACGACCATGAAAATCCTCACCGGCTATCTTGCGCCCTCCACTGGAACAGCACAAATCGCCGGTCACGACATGTCAACCGACCGTTTAGCAGGGGCAATACGGTTGGGCTATCTGCCCGAAAATGGACCGCTTTATCCCGACATGACGCCACGCAGTCTGCTCGAATTCTTTGCCGATGCGCGGGGCTTAACCGGTGCACGACGGGAAGAGCGGGTTGAGGCTGTGGTGCAACAGTGCGAGTTGGGCAGTGTGATCGGCAAGGCAATCGGCAAGCTTTCGAAGGGGTATCGGCAACGCGTTGGCATGGCGCAGGTGTTGCTCCATGAACCCGATGTCCTGATTCTCGACGAACCAACAAGCGGCCTTGATCCTAATCAGATTCGCGAAGTGCGCGAGACCATTCGTCGGCTTGGTGAGAAGAAGACAATCCTGCTCTCGACTCACATTCTGCAAGAGGTGGAAGCGTTGGCCGATCGGGTGATTCTGATCTCGGACGGCAGACTTAAATTCGATGGTACGCCAGCCGAATTGCTGAGAGACGGTCGCGGTCTTGATCAGCACTTTCACGAACTCACCAAGAGCGTTTCGGCATGATGCAAGCAACGCAAGTGGTTTTAAGTACCTATTTTTAAGCAGCGAAAAATCTGCTTTCCCCCATTGGGATCAGGAATGAGACAATGATGAAGTGGCACGTTCTCGACGCAGTTTTTAAACGAAACTTTGTCGCCTATTTTTCGAATCCAACCGGCTACGTCTTTATTTGCGTGTTCGTTTTACTCGGATCGCTAGCCGCTTTTTGGCCCCCGGAATTCTTTAATTCCAATCTCGCCAACCTCGATCAACTCAATCAGTATTTGCCGTTTATTCTGCTGGTTTTTGTGCCTGCAATCACGATGGGCGTGTGGGCGGAGGAGCGACGGCAGGGCACCGATGAACTGCTGCTGACCATTCCAGCCAGTGACTGGGAGGTGGTGTTTGGGAAGTATCTGGCCACTGTGGGCATCTACACCGTGGCGTTGCTGTTTTCCTGCATCTGCAATCTGATCATTCTGTTGCGGTGGGGAACTCCCGACAGCGGGCTTTTTCTCTCAAATTACATCGGATATTGGTTTGTAGGCTTGGCCATGCTGGCCGTGGGTATGGTGGCGAGTTTTTTGACCAGCAATCTGACGGTGGCTTTTATTCTGGGCCTGATTTTAAATGCTCCGTTGGCCGTCGCCGACCAAGCCAGCGCTGTGATGGGGCCTGCAAATGCTGCGCGAGTGCGCAGTTGGAGTTTGGCCGAACAATTTTCCGATTTTGGGCGCGGAATCGTCAGTCTTTCCTCGATGGCTTTCTTTTTTGGAGTGGTAGCTGTGAGCCTCTACGTCGCCATGGTGCTGATTGGCCGACGCCATTGGACGGGGCAGCGAGATGGTGCGCGGATGGGGTTGCACTTTGTCGCGCGATTATTCGGGTTGGCGGCGGCCGCAGTCGGTGTGGTGCTTGTTTTTAGATCGATAGATGTGCGGGCCGATCTGTCGCAGGAACATCTCAGCTCGCTCTCTGCTGATACGCGAAAACTGCTCAGTACGCTCGATACCACTCGGCCGATCGACATCAAAGCTTATGTCAGCCCTACGGTGCCAGAAGACTACACGCAGACTCGACTCACGCTTCTTAATATGTTGCGGCAGTTTCAACGACTTGGCCGCGGCAAGGTGACTGTTGAGATCATTGCGACTGAACCGAAAACAGAAGCGGCTGCACTGGCTAGCCAGCAGTATGGCATTGAGCCTGTGACGGTGCTGTCGCGCGTGCGTGGCACCTATCGTGAGGAAGAAATTTTCATGGGCTGCGCTTTTACCAGTGGTCTGGAAAAGGTGGTGGTGCCCTTCTTCGACAAAGGTACGCCCGTTGAATATGAATTGATTCGATCCGTTTGCACCGCTGCTCAGCAGAAGAGGAAGCGACTCGGCGTGCTTGCGACAGATGCCGATTTATTTGGGGGCTTTGACATGATGGGTGGCCAGCAACGCCCGCGGCAGCCGATTCTCAATGAGCTTGAAAAACAATACGATGTGTTGCAGGTCGACGCTTCCGCCCCGATCACTGAGCGGTACGATGTGCTGCTTGCTGTGCAGCCCTCGTCGCTGGGGCCAGAGCAAATGGCCAATTTTGTAGCCGCTGTACGGTCGGGGCAGCCAGTGGCAATTTTTGAAGATCCGCTCCCGGTGTTAATGACCGGTGTGCCAGGCACAGCGCAGCCGCGTCGCAGTCCGGGTGGACCGATGGCGATGTTTCAGCCGCAAGGCGGGCAGCCCAAAGGCGACATCGCGCCGCTCTGGCAGGCGTTGGGTGTTAAGTTGATGGCGAGAGAGGGACGGCCCGCCATGGGGCAGACGGGCTCTAATCCATTCGTTGTTTGGCAAGATTACAACCCACATCCAAAGATCGAATTGCCGAGTGAGTTTGTCTTCATCGATGCCGATCTGGCCGGTTCTACAACTGGCGACGGGAGCGCGGGTGGAGTAAGCCCCAGCTTCAACTTGAAGCAGCCGATCACAGCAGGTTTGCAGGAGGTCCTTTTTCCTTTTCCAGGAGCGCTTTCCAAGGACGAAGCAGCCGATACCACGTGGACGCCGCTGGTGCAGACTGGTACGCGTTCGGGCACGATTGAAGTCGAGCAAGTGATGGGCAATCGTGGTGACATGCGACAGCTTCGTGCTTTTGAGAAGCCCGGCAAGCAGGCGATGGTGTTGGCTGTCGCCATTGATCGCACGTTACCGGCAGCCACCGATGATCCGTCCGCCGAAGTTAGCAAGCCGATTCGTGCCGTGGTTGTGGCTGACATCGACCTGCTCGACGGCCGGATTTTTGGTCTGCGAAATCGCCCCGATGAAGTCTTTGGTCTCGATTTCGATAACGTTACATTTGCGCTCAATATTCTGGATGCTCTCGCAGGAGACGACCGGTTTCTTGACATCCGAAAGCGAAAGCCCAAGCACCGCACTCTGGAGCGGATTGAGGCAACAGTAGCCATCGCTCGCGAGCAGGCTGATAAGGAACGACAGAAGTTTATCGAGCAGTTTGATCTGGCCGAGCGTGAGGCCAATGCAGACATGCAAAAAGAGGTCGGAGAATTTGAGAAGAAGATTAAGGAGATGGACTCGCAGGGCGATGCCGATCCACAAGCGGCAATGCAGGCTGTTCAGCAGTTGGCCAGTCGACAGCGGTTAGCCCAGCGACGTCTGGATACCAAGATTGAGCAACTCAAGCGCACCCGCGATGCAGATGTCGGGACAGTGGAGCGGCAGCTTGGTACGAAAGTGCGACAAGAACAAGATCGCCAGAAGTGGCTCGCCGTTTTACTACCCCCGATTCCGCCGCTGGTTGTGGCCTTCTTTGTCTACTTCCGGCGACGGGCGCAGGAACGCGAGGGCGTGGCGCAATCGAGACTTCGTTAAGGCAAAATTGACTCAGAGCAGGCAGTAAGGAGTATTCAAGTTGAACGTGCAGGAATCGACAGCCGGCCTTTCCCCGGCGCTGCGTAAGACCGCCCTCTTTGTCCTGGGCGGTGTGGGGCTATTGATGGTGGGGCTGGCGGTGCAGCCACAATTTAAAAGCGCCCCGATTGAGACCCAGGCCGAGCGACTGCTCTTTCCCGAGCTCTCCGATGCATCGAAGGCGGCTAGCCTAGAAATTATTTCCTACGATGATGAATTGGCCACGCTGCATCCGTTCAAGGTGGTGCAATCTGGAGGCGTTTGGGTGCTTCCATCGCATCAAAACTATCCGGCCGACGCCAAGGACCAGCTTGCTGCAGCTGCCACAGAATTAGTCGATCTGGAGGCTCTGGATGTTGTCAGCAATTCGCCTGCTGATCACGAAACATTTGGTGTCATCGAGCCTGATCCAGACAAGATTAAACCGGGTATGACAGGGATTGGAAACTTAATTGAAATCCGCGATGCATCCGGCACAAAGCTAGCGCGATTCATCATCGGCAAAGAGGATAAGCGGCCGCTGGGGGCCGATGCCGCAGGCCGCACGCTGCGATTTGTGCGCAAGGCCGGTCAGGATCCAATTTATCGAGTTGAGGTCGACACAACAAAATTTACAACGCGTTTTGACGACTGGATTGAAAAAGATTTGCTCAAGCTGTCTCCTTGGGACGTGCGAAATCTCGTGCTCGACGACTACGCGCTGGCGGCGGTTGAATCTGGCGGCCGGGTGATGGTGGAGCAAAACCGCAAGAGCATGATCGGTCTCGTCTACGACGACAAGGACGCCAAGTGGTCGCTGGAAAAACTAGAGACTTTTACGGCAGGGAATAAACCGCAGGAAGAAAAACTAGCCGACGACGAGGAGCTCGCGTCGGGCAAGCTCAACGATCTGCGCAATGCGCTTGGTGATCTGAAGATTATCGATGTTGCCCGCAAACCTTCCGGCTTGAGTGCGGAGCTACGAGCAGAAGAAAAATTTTCCAATGACCGAGAGGCTGTGACTTCGATGCAGCAGCGCGGTTTCTTGCCGCTCCAGGCGGGTGAGATTCTTTCAACCGATGGCGAAACAATTGTGGGGATGAAGGACGGCGTGGAGTATGTTCTGCGGTTTGGCACCAGCACGAGCGTCGTCGGGGAGGCGCCAAAAGATGACAAGCAGGTCGACGCCGATCCCAAGAGCAATTCGGCCGGGGAAACAGCGGGGCGTTATTTGCTGGTGATGGCCAGATACAACGAGAGCTTGCTAGAAAAGCCGGTGCTCGATCCGCTGCCCGAGGCTGCGGCTGAAAATACGGAGAAGCCTGCAGAAAAAATCGATGACGAAGCGTCCGCAGATAAAAAAGAAGAGGCAGCAGAGCCGGCTGGCGGCGAGGCCGCTGAGGCACTGAAAGCAGCAGATGAAACAGAGGCAAAAGCACAAGCAGTGCTTGAGGCACGGCGCGGTGTGGAACGCGACAATCTTCGCAAGCAGGAAGCCTATGATGAGAAGGTGAAGGGTGCCATCAAGCGTGTGCGAGAGCTGAACAGCCGTTTTGCCGATTGGTATTACGTTGTTTCGGAAAAAGAGTACGCAAAGATTCACCTCGGCCGGGAAGGGGTGATACAGAAGAAGGAAAAGGAAGCGGAAACCGCTCCGCAGTAGTGGTGTTCCGCCGGACGTCAACGGCGTGAGCTGTGGTTGGATTTTTACGAGCTTTGCGACAGTTCACAATGTCCGAAATTCTTACTTCGCCGCGATTATCCCGCTTCGGTCGGGCAGTGGGCTTTCGGTTGGCCGGAATCGGTAGCTATGTTCCACCGAATGTTGTAACGAATGCCGATTTGGCCCGACTGGGATGCGACCCCGACTGGATTCTCACGCGGTCTGGTATCCGTGAACGGCGGCATGCACCGGCACAAATGGCCACGAGTGATCTGGCCGCTGCTGCGGCTGAGGCCGCGCTGGCTGATGGCCGCGTGGATCGTGCGGCCGTCGATCTGTTAGTGCTTGGAACATTCACACCCGACATGTTGATTCCGTCAACGGCCTGCATTGTGCAGGAAAAACTCGGTTTGGATGCACCTGCTATGGATGTGACGGCGGCCTGTGCGGGTTTTGCCTATGCCCTCGTGACTGCAGCGCAGTTTGTTGTCGCTGGATCAAGCAAGCTGTCGCTCGTTGTCGGAGCTGACACGAACTCTCGTGTTGTCGACCCCGATGACATCAAGACGTGGCCGCTATTCGGTGATGGTGCAGGGGCCGTATTGCTCGAACCATCAGGGCCGGCACAGCCAGGGCAGGAGCTGGGCCTGCTCTCTTTTTCGCTCGGCTCCGATGGTCGAGGTGCCGGTCTGCTGGCCTGTCCAATGAGTGGCTCGCGGCAACCGGTGACGCCGGAAGGTGTTGCCCAACGCAAGCAGTTCATGCAGATGGACGGCCGCGCTGTCTTTAAGTGGGCCATTCGGCTCGCCGAAGAAAATATCAGGCAAGTGGTCCAGCGCTCGGGGCTATCGTTGGACAAGATCGATCTGTTCGTGTTGCATCAAGCCAATGCGAGGATCATCGAGGGTGCCCGAACAGCCCTCGGCCTGCCAGAGGACAGATTTGCAGTCAATCTTGATCGCTACGGCAACACCTCGAGTGGATCGATTCCCCTGGCCATGGATGAGGCTTGGCGTGACAAACGGATTGGACCAGGGAGCACGATCGTGGTCTGCGGTTTTGGTGGCGGCTTGGCGTGGGGCAGCGCTGTCTGGCGACTGTGAGAGCGTGGTGACCCCACGTGCTGCGACAGCAGCAACCAAATAACAGGAGATGAATAGATGGGCGATGAAATTCAGGCAGTGCAGTCGCTTCCTGCCCGAAGTGATGTTCTCATTGCCGACACGTGGGACCTGTCGAGCCTTTTCCCGACCGATATTCAGTGGGAAGCAGCTCTGGCTCATTGGGAGCAACGCATCCCCGGCTATGCCGCGTTTGCTGGCACGCTCGGATCGAAACCGGAGCGATTGGCCGAATGTCTTGCCTATGATACCGCGGTCGATCGCGAGGGCGAAAAACTTCACTCATACGCGCATTTGCGCGCCAGCGAAGATCAGGCGGCGCCGGAAGCACAGCGCATGGCTGGACGTTTCCAGCACGTTTCCTCGCTGGCTAGTGAGGCAGCAAGTTTTATTCCACCAGAGATTCTGGCAATCCCACCCGAGACGCTTGGATCATGGCTGGAGCTGCCAATGATTGCCCCCTATCGCCTGCTGCTGGAGCGTTTGGTGCGCACGCGACCGCATGTGCTTTCGGAGCCGGAGGAAAAACTGCTGGCGATGCAGGGAATGTTTTCCGGAACGGCCGGAAAAGTTTTTCGACAGCTCACGGATGCAGACATGAAGTTTGGGAGCGTAGCCACCGGCACTGGGGAGCAGGTCGAACTCTCCAATGCAACATTTGTTACCCTTCTACACGATGCCTCTCGCGATGTGCGACGAAAAACCTTTCACCAATTCTACGATCAGTATCAAGCACACGCCAACACATTAGCTGCCACGCTTGCAGGTTCTTTCGAACGCGATGCCTACGCGGCAAAAGTGCGCAGGTATTCGAGTGCTGTTGAGGCTGCTCTTTTTTCTGACAACGTACCGATGGCTGTCTACGACCAGTTGATCACGGCAGTGCGCACGCATCTCCCTGTGGTGCACCGATACTACGATCTGCGCAAGCGTCTGCTGGGACTTGAACAGATTCACCACTACGACTGCTACGTGCCACTGCTGCCGGAGTTGGAGCAAAAGCACACGTGGAATGAGGCTGTTGCGCTGGTGGTTGAATCACTTGCAGTACTGGGACAGGACTACGGACGGCGCTTGCAGCAGGGGCTTTTGGGCCGCTGGTGCGACCGCTATCCCAACGCGGGCAAGCATTCTGGGGCATTTAGCTCCGGAACATACGACTCCGACCCCTACATCCTGATGAACTTTCAGGAAGAGACAATCGAGCATGTCTTTACGCTGGCACATGAGGCAGGCCACTCGATGCATACCCGTTATTCTGCCGAGGCCCAGCCTTACCTTTCTGCGCGGTATACGATTTTTGTGGCCGAAGTGGCCAGTACATTCAACGAGCAACTGCTGGCCCAGTTTTTACTGAAGCGTGCCACATCGCCCAAGGAACGAGCGGCAATCCTGGTGCGTGAGATCGATTCGATTCGGTCAACAATTGTACGGCAGACGATGTTTGCTGAGTTTGAGAGACGCGCGCACGCTTTTGTTGAAGCCGGCGAACCGCTCACGTTGGAACGCATTCGCGGAGTGTATCGCGAGCTGCTCGATGCCTACTTCGGTCCCAATTTTACGGTCGACAAGCAGCTCGAATTGGAGTGCCTCCGTATCCCACACTTCTACAACGCGTTTTATGTATACAAGTATGCGACCGGTTTATCGGCGGCGATCGCTTTGGCAAAGAAAGTAGCCGCTGGCGGGCCGCAATCGCTCGAAGACTACCGACGCTTTCTCCAAGGCGGTTGTTCAAAGTGGCCGCTAGATCTTTTGCGGGATGCGGGCGTTGATCTAGAAAAACCGGAGCCAGTGGCGACTGCGCTGTCTCATTTTGGCGTGCTCGTGGAGGAACTCGAAGCACTGCTCTAGCTGTCTGTGGGTACGAAGAAAACGGATCAACGACTAATGTCCAGAGCGGTATCAGCTTCCGCGTGCGAGTTCTATGAGAGTTCGCACCATTGATCCAGTGCCACCCCCGTCGGTCCACGGCCGTGGTTTTTCGGCAAATGCTGGTCCGGCGATATCAATATGCGTCCACGGGATGCCGCCTACAAAGCGTTCGAGAAACTTGGCTGCTGTGATTGCGCCGCCCCAGCGACCGTCGCCAACATTTTTAATATCGGCGACCTCTCCCTTAATCTGCTCGTCGTATTCTGCGTACATAGGCAGTTGCCAAACAGGCTCGCCCACAGCGCGGGCAGCAGCAGCCACGGTATCGCACCAAGCCTGGTTATTTGTAAAAAGCCCAGCCACGTCATTGCCCAGTGCCACAACACAGGCACCCGTCAACGTGGCGGCATCAATGATACGGCGTGGATTCATCCCTCGAACCACATCGAGAACGTCGGCCAGAATGAGCCGTCCTTCGGCATCGGTGTTATGAATCTCGATTGTCGTGCCGCTCCGCGCTGTGATCACGTCTCCCAGTTTGTAAGCGCTTGGCCCCGTCATGTTTTCAGCCAGACCGATAGCAGCCACGATGTGGATAGGCAGCTTCATGGAGGCGATCGTTGTGATGGCCGCGAGCATCGCAGCAGCCCCAGACATATCGAGCTTCATTGTCAGCATGGAATCTGATGGTTTGAGCGAAAGGCCTCCGGAATCAAAAGTAACGCCTTTGCCGACGAGCGCTAGATCAGGAAAATCATCATTTGTAACCGGACCGCGATACCGCAGGATAACCATTCGCGGCGTGCGCGAGCTTCCTTTTCCGACCGCTAGAATCGCATGGCAACGTTCGCGTAAAAGCCGCGCCTCATCCCAGATATCAATCTCAACACCGGCGTGGCCAGCAAGGGCCGCGGCCTCTATGGAGAATGTCTGTGGGTAGAGATCATCGGGGGCCATATTAATCAGTCTGCGTGCGAGATTGACTCCAGCGGCAATCATCGCACCGCGATCGACTGTGGCAGCGGGTGCATTCGACCAGACAGTTGTGCCGAATGGCGTGCGTTTCTTTTCGCTGCGGTAGAGATCCTGACCGACCATGCCGACGGCTGCGCCGGCAACAGCCTGTTCCAGCTGTCGGCTTGTCCAAGAACCATCAGCTACAAATACAACTTTTGCCCGGGGTCGAGCGGCTAGGTGGCGTGCCGCTGTTGCGGCCGCGAGATAGAGCGTTCCGGCATCAAGCTCCTCACGCTTTCCAAGGCCGATCACAACGATCTGGCCCGCCTGCAGACCGTTGGGGGCGAGGATGGGTACGCACTCGTAGCGTTTGCCGGTGATCTCACCAGTTCCGATGATGCGCGAAACGATGCCAGCGGCAGCGGTATCGAATTCGGCAATCGCCCCACTGCCAACGCCCCCCTCGGTAAGAAATACAACAATGGCATCGGCTTCAATCGACTCGGGTTTGACTGCCGGTAGGGCTACGATGCGCGGCGCGTTTCCGTTTGATTGTGAAGCCACCATAAATTCTTGACGCATAAAATACTCCTGAGGGTTATGGAGTGTTGTAGCGTTTTTTTCTCCTAGAGACAGCCCGGCTGAATCCATCGCGAGAGCAGGGCTAGGAGGACGGGGAGCACAACAAGGTTACCAAGCAGCCCACCGGTGAGCGTGAGGCAGGAAAGCGCACCAAACGAAACCGTCGGTATAAAACCGCTGGTTAAAAGTGCAAGAAAACCGACGACGAGTGCGAGAGTTGAAAAGATCATCGCTCGTCCAGCTGTCTGGTGCGCCGTTTCCAGTGCAGCAGAAATTGTCTGGCCGGCAGCAAGGCGGCGGCGAAAGGCGGCGATGTAATGAATGGAACTGTCGACGGAAAGCCCCATCGAAACCGCAGCAATCATGGCGGTTCCCATGTTCACGCGTTCGCCAGCCCAGCCCAGCAGGCCCAACACGACAAAAATAGGCAACGCATTGGGGATCAGTGCCACCATTGCCAAGAGTGGGCTAGAAAAAGAGATCGCCAGCAAGAGAAAAATCCCTCCAGCTGCCAGGGAAAAAGTAAACCATTGGTCGGAGATCATGCTCTCAACGAGCTGGGAAAGTAGAACAAAAACCCCCGTCACCTCACCGCCCGGCCTGCCGGATCGCGGGGGAAATTCCTCGGCTACAATCTTTTTGACTTGATCAATGAGCGATCGCTTGGTCTGAGACGACTGCCGCTCACGCGCGCGCAGCAGAATGCGCAGCCAGATTGAATCGTCCTGCGGATCGTGGCCAACGAGCACCCGGTTGAGTTGTGGGAGTTGTTCCTCGAGCAACTTCATGGCCGTTGTGACCAGCCAGTTGCCAATTTTTGTGCTCTCCAACCGCTCTAACGTCATCGGTGAAATGGCCGTAATGACATCGGCCACGCTCATGACCTTTGTCAGTCCAGGACGCCGTTCTCCGTCGCTATCTACAACCGTTACTTCCTCTCGCAGGCGATGCGAGAGGCGGTCTACTTTAGACAGCACCGCGCCGTTAATTGGGTCGCTGGCTGGTACAAGCACATCCCACATACCGGCCCCTCCGAGGCGTGACTCGATCATGTCGTATGAAGCCACGATGGGGCTGTCTGCACGAAAGTTCTTAGTGAAATCAGTTTCAACATCCAGCCACACCATCCCGACAATGGATACAGTCACGACGACGATTGAGCCAGCCAAGATAGCCACCGGCCGCCGCACGATTCGTTTGACGAGGCGGTCGAGACCACGTTCCAGTACACCCTCGCCCCAGGCCTGTCGCGGATTGGAATCGAACCGTCCGCAGAGCGCGAGAAAGGGGACAGTCAGCGCAACCGACAGGAGCACCATCAAGGCGCCGATTGCCGTCATGATTCCAAAATCGTGAACGGGTCCTACGCGGCTGGCAGCGAGCGAACCGAAGCCGATCACGTCTGTAGCGATGGCACCAATGACGGGCCAAAATAGCAACGTAATTGTTCGCTCGAGCGCCACGGCTGGCTCAAGGCCCGCCTCACGCTGTCGGCGAAACTCCACGATCAGATGCACAACGGTAGCAATCGCGACCACCGTGATCATTGCCGAGAGCATGGTGGAGACCATCGTGAGTTTGAGTTGAGTCAGGGCCAAAACGCCGCGCGTAGTCCAGAGGGCCAGCAGCACGACAGCCAGCGGCACCACCAGCCAGCGGATGCTTCGAAATGCAAATAGCAAGACGGCACCAGCCAGCAAAGCCGCGCTCGTTCCCAGCAGGTTGCCATCACGCTCGAGCATCGCAAATCCATCACGGAGCATCACCGGTTCACCGGCCACTGTGCCAGCAGGAAACGATTGCATCAGCAAGCGAATGGCATCGACCGTATCGGCTTTTGACAGAGCCTGTGCACGGGGGCTATTGAGTGTTGCGGAGGAGGGAGCGAGCACGCAAACAACGGCCGCTGTGCGGTGATCGGTGCCGATCGTGTAGCCCTCCATTAAGGCTACGAGTTTGCGCGCCGTCGGGCTGTCCTCGATATTAATGATGCGATTGCCAAGCGGTGTACTGGCGAGGCTAGTCGCCGAGTTGATGCCGGGCAAGCTTTCGAGTCTTTCGGTGATTTCTCGCAGCTTGTTTATGCCAGCAACCGTAAATAATTCGGGGTCATCGTAAACGGCCAGCACCACTTCGCTCGATCCAAAGGCACGAGCCATGCGTCGGTATGGCACAAGTGCGGGATTCGTGCGATCAAACATGGTGTCGATGGAACGGGCAAATTCCAAGTGCCGTGAACGCTCAACCGAAGCGGCTGCGAGGACGATTGCAAGCGCGGCAAGCAGGTTGCGGTGCCCGATTAACCAGCGAGCAACCCGATTGGGCACGGGCAGCATGCGTGTGCTTTCAGCGATTCGGGGAAGGGGAGCAGATTGGGGCAAACAGAACAACTACGGTAAACGGCTGGGAAGACGGAGGCTGCGACGAGCCATGAGACAGATGGTCGACCGGCAGCGATCTGTCGGCTGCCATCTTAGCGAGAATGGAAAAAACCAGACTAGAATACCCGGCCTGCCAGCGGCGGCATTACCACGGCCACCCAGATTGCTGCAATGCATGGGGAATCGACGGTTCTTTGTTCGACACTCGTCAGCACGTTCTCGAGAAAGTGTCGCCTTGGGGTGCTGCAAACGCCTGCTCGCGTATCGGTAACCTCCCTTGTTTCCAAGACTTGCAGATGACCGCAAGATGAATTTTAAGAACTGGCGACACCTTGACCGGCAGAAGTAAGCGGTCGTATAGTCCCGCGACTTTAGATTTTGCAGCGGTATTGTCATTCCTTACACCCCCTTTCTGCGCATGCTTCAACGCAACAAAAACGGCAGCCGTGCACGCGCGTGCGCAGCAGCCATCGCGTGGCTATTGGTAGCAACACAACCGGTGATTGCGCAGGAATCTGCGCGTCCGCTTGGTGAAACTGCGACCGCCGGCGCACTGGCATCGCTCCCGACGCGCGGCTTAGCAGCGGTGATTGCTGAGGCCGATCAAATCGAGGTTCCAGCGGTCGATCCACGAGAGACAATTTCAATAGGTGCTGCACAGGCATCGCGATGGACGGAGGGATCCTACGACGTCTGGCACCTCACCGGTGGCGTGCGCATCCAACAGGGGGCAACCAAGGCCACAGCGCACGAGGCCGTTGTGTGGATCGAACAGGATCGAGGGTTGCCCGTCGAGGTATCGGAGGAGGATGCTAACGGGGTGGAGTTTCGCGGCCAACAGGTGCGCAGCATGTTGGTGCGGATGGCAGGCAACGTGCATGTGCAGTCAGCCAACCTTGCAGACTCAAGCAACGTTGGCCCAGCGGATTCTGCTGCAGTACCGACTGTTTCGAGCGTTCGTGGCCCACGTTGGACCGGTCGATTCTGGACGCTCTCTGATCCAACGCTCGATCTGGCCAGTGTTGTTCCCGCCACCGGTGCGCCAACGATCTACAAAGCAGACGCGGAAGCACTTCAGCCAATCGAAGCGAATGCAGCAGCAGAGAAGCTTGCGCTGCCTGACGGTACAGCCGAAGAGAATCCGATCCAGCGCACGCAGTTCAATGAATTCGGTGCACCTGCTGCACCACAGGTTTCTGCGGTCGCTCCTGCGCGACGGCTGCGGGCATTTCCGCGCTCGAGTGTGCCGCTAGCAGTGCGCTGGTTTCCGAGCCCTACGGGGGGAGAGTGGATCGCCGTCATCACCTCGGGTGTGAATCTGGTGATCGACGGCGTCGATCCTGCTGGCCCACTCGACATCTCGGCTGATCGGCTCGTGATCTGGACGCGGAGTGGCAATCAACCGGATCTCGACGGCAACTCAGGCCAGCCAACAGATACGCCCCTGGAACTTTTCATGGAAGGCAACGTCGTCTTTCGACAGGGGCAGCGCGTTGTGGAGGCAGTCAGCATGTTCTACGACGTGCCACGATCCAGCGGAGTGATCACCGGGGCAACCGTGCTCACTCCGGTTGATAACTACGCCGGATTGGTTCGCCTGCGTGCCGATGTTTTGCGACAGGTTGATCGGAGCCGCTTTGTTGCCCAAAAGACTGGGCTGACGTCCAGCCGGCTTGGCGTGCCAACGTGGGAATTTCGTTCCCGTGAACTGGAATTCACAGACGAGCAGGTGCCGCTGCCCGGGCCTTTTGGCCAGTCGATGATCGATCCGCTTACAGGCGAGCCAGCCGTCGAGCACCAGCAATTCATTACCAGTCGCGGCAACACCATAACGCTCGGCGGTGTGCCTGTACTGTGGTGGCCGGTGATGGCAGCCAATGCCAAGAAGCCAACTTTTTACATCAACAATGCACAGTTTAAGAACGATCAAGTTTTTGGCACGCAGATTCTTACCAGCTGGGATGTGTTTCAGGTGTTTGGCATCCGTCGTCCGCCTAACGGCGTTGATTGGAACTTCGACGTCGACTATCTCAGTAAACGTGGTCCCGCCGGTGGTACGTCGCTGCTCTACAACCGCCCTGATTTCCTCGGCATCGGCACTCCCGCGAACGGTATCGCCGACGCTTGGTTTATTGGCGACACCGGCATTGATAACCTCGGTTACCTCCGTCGCAACTTTACCTACCCCAACACCTTTCGGGGCCGTTCGTTTTGGAGGCATCGTCAAAATCTGGGCAATGAATGGCAGGCTCGTGGCGCCGTAGGCTGGATCAGCGACACAAACTTCCTAGAAGAATACTACGAGGCAGAGTGGGAGGAAGGCTACGAGCAGCGGACCTGGCTCGACTTGCGTCGCCCGATTGATAACCGTGAATTACGACTGCTGACGAGCGTGCGCGTGGATCCATTTTTTACGCAGAGCGAATGGTGGCCGAGGCTTGACCACTACTGGATGGGTCAACCGCTGCTGCGAGATGCGGTGACTTGGTACGAACATTCGGGTATTTCCTACGTGCGGCAAAATGTGGCCCAGACGCCAACGGTCGGCCAAGGGCTCAACGTCTGGACGCTTTTGCCTTACGAAAACGATGTCATTGGCGAGCGCATTTCCACGCGGCAGGAACTCGATCTTCCCTTTCAGGCAGGCGCTGTGAAGATCGTGCCCTACGCGCTGGGTGAACTCTCGCATTGGGGCGAAGACCTCTCGCAGTCGCCCATAAACCGTGCCTACGGGCAGGTCGGTATCCGATCGAGCCTGCCGCTCTGGACCGCCGATAACACCATCGAAAATCAGCTTTGGAATGTGCACGGACTCGCGCACAAGGTTGTTTTTGAGGCGGAGTTCTCCTATGCCAACAGCACACAGGATGTATCACAGTTTCCACTCTACGATCAGATTGATGACGACACGATCAACCAGTATCGCCGCAACATCCCCTACTGGGATTACGGCGCCGTGCCAGGCCAAGCCACGCCGCTGGCGCAGCCATTTATCTTTGGCAATAGCAACAAATACGATCCACGCACCTACGCTATCCGGCGCGGGTTGGGCAGTTGGGTGACGGGTCCAACCGAAATCGCCAATGATCTCACCGTGTTTCGCCTAGGCGCACGGCAACGCTGGCAGACCAAACGCGGCCCAGTCGGTAACCGCCGGATCATCGACTGGATGGTGCTTGACATTGATGGCGAACTGTTTCCAACAACCAGCCAGAACTTCGGCCAGGCGATGGGGCTCTGGCAGTACGATTTTCGCTGGCACGTGGGCGACCGCACAACTGTTTTCTCTTCGGCAGATGTCGATTTCTTCACCGGCGGCCAACAACTTTACACTGTAGGTACGATGCTCAATCGCACGCCTCGCGGTAGTTTCTATATTGGCTTTAATGAGTTTGGCGGGCCGATTCAAGCGAGCGTGCTCGTAGGTTCTTACACCTACCGCATGAGCCCAAAGTGGGCGAGTTCATTCGGCACAGCGCTCGACCTGCGCGGCCGTAACATTGGCCAGAATCTCCAACTCACACGAATCGGCGAGTCATTTCTGATGACGTTCGGTTTCAATGTCGACTACAGCCGCAACAACGTCGGTGTGACATTCAACCTCGAGCCACGATTCCTGTCACGGACGCAGTTTGCTTCCCGTAGCGGCTTGGACGTGCCGATGGCCGGTGCGTATGGCCTTGAATAAGTTCATTTTTAGTCTGCGCTGCAGCGTTCGGCAGGTTGTTGCGCATGAAGGCAGAACACCATCAGCACTGAGAAAAATCTCAGACTCGGTCTGGCTTCTGCGCGTGCAGCGTTCGTGATTGGAGTGAGTGCCAAACTGTAAACAGAATGGCCAGTAATCCGTACGCCGCGGCGAGTTCCAGCGGCCCACGGCCCATCGCCGCTGCTGGCAATTCGCCGATGCTCCAAGGTACAAAAAGCCGACTGTCGGCAAATGGCGAGTGGATGATGCCGAAGAGTGCCAGCGCACCTGCCGCTAGGCTCCATCCGGCCGCTGGTAACAGACGGCGGTCAATGAGGGCCGTTACCATACCTGCCCACAGCAGGCTTGTGACGATAAAGCCAGATGACAGCAGGTGGATCGAGAAAAGATCTCGCGCCAAAGTTGTATTTGGTTGGGCGCCGGCAGCCAATAGTTTATCGGTCTGAATCTCGACCATGGCAGCTAAGGCCGGCACGCAGGCTATGACAACCGCCGGATAATGACGCTGCGGCGTGGCATGAAAACTCTGCGCAGTGATCTCGAGGCCAATAAAAACAAGGATCGGCAGGATCGCAGGGCCGGGAATCGATTGGTAGAGATAGGCAAAAGTGCCAGTCAGGCCTACTAGACCGATGAATGCTGCGGTAGCGAGCGTGTAGGCTGCGCGGCCGCCCATTGCCTTATAGGCTGGATGGCCGATGTAGGGAGTGCTCTGAATAACACCGCCACAGGCTCCAGCGATGATCGTGGCAATGCCTTCCGCGCCAACGATGGAGCCCGTGTTGTATTCATCACCGGCTGCCGCAGCACTTTCGGTACAATCGATCCCGCCAACCACAGTGCCCAGCGCAAAGGGAATCACAATCGGCAAATACTTGATCGTATCGGGCCACGCCTCCAGCCATTCAAACCGCAGTGCAGTCAGCCACTCAGTCGGCCAGAGCGCGGCCTGCGGATCAATAGTCGCCTGAAAGGTACCGGCAGGAATCCAGCCAGTCGATGTGCCGATGGCTTGAATCAAACTACCGATCAAGAGGGCGGCCAGAGCCCCTGGGATGCGCAGTGGAAATGGAATTCGTGCCGTGAGACTGGCGAGCACGATCCCCAGCGACAAAAGCCCCACGAGTGGCGCACCAAATATTTCAAGGATAGGTAAAAAAGTGATCAGCGCTAGGCTGATGGCTGCAAGACTGCCCAGCAGACCCGCCCGCGGTACGAGCCGGCGAATAGGTCCTGCAACGAATGCGCACAGCACCTTGAAGATGCCACTGGCTACAATGGCACACATCCCAATATGCCAGGCGTGTCGCGCGGCTAATTCGCGATCCAATCCCCCCGCTAGTGCATCGGTATAGGCTGGACCGAGTACAAAAAACACCATGCCGAATGTGCTTGGTGTGTCGAGCCCCAATGGCATGGCAGTGACATCATGGCGTCCACTCCGCCGGGCCAATCGAAAAGCCATCCATGTGAAGATCAAATCGCCGACCACTACGCCGATTGCCGTTCCTGGCACAAGATGCGAGAGGGCAAACTGTGCGGGGTAGTCAAAAACCGCGGCCAGCAGGGAAACGGTGAGGACGAGATCGGCCACATTATCGATGGAAAGCCCAAAAAAAGCATTGGTATCGCCGGCCGTGGCCCAGCGATAGGGAGTAGAAGTTGCAGCCATAGATCAAAAAGTCCTTTGCTTTACCGTAAAATGTCTGTTTTAGACTGTAAAAAGTCAAATTGTGCGGTCCTTCTTCCGGCTGGCCCCTGCTTCCCGGTGGATCGGATTTCACGGCTATACTCCAAATGCCGCAAAGACTTCTCGAAACTGGGGCGAACCTTTCCCCACCTGCGTTCGTACCAACGATGGATGTACACGAATCTGATTCCAGTTCGCCGCACAATAGTTCCACCGGGAATAATCCCAGTGGTGATCTGTTGGCGCATCAATCAAAGCAGACAGATGAGGAATTAATCAGCGGATTTGCTAGTCAGGAGAACGGTGCTGCGTTTGAGTCACTCGTTCACCGTTACGAGGCAGAGCTTTTTAGTTATCTGCGCCGTTATTTGGGGAGTGCAGAGATGGCAGAGGATGTGTTTCAAGCAACTTTCCTACAGGTTTACTTGAAAAAGGAAACATTTGAAGAGGGCCGCCGTTTTCGGCCGTGGCTGTACACGATCGCCACTCATCAAGCCATCGACGCCCAGCGCCGCAACCGTCGCCATCGAATGGTAAGCCTCGATCATCGGGTTGGTGGGAATGACGAATTGGGCGCACTTGTGGAGATGCTCGCGGGACGCGGGCAAACTGCTGACGAACAGATGGAAGATGAGGAAGCCAAGCAATGGGTGCGATCTGCGGTCGAGGAACTTCCTGAGACACTGAAAAGCACCCTGCTGTTGGTGTACCACCAAAGCATGAAGTATCGCGAAGCCGCCGACGTTCTCGGCATCCCGGTGGGGACCGTAAAAAGTCGACTCCACGCGGCGCTTTTAAAGTTGAACGAGTCTTGGGATAGCCACAGTCGCAGCTAGTCCACGCAGCCCGAGTAATGAAACACCAACAGAGTATGAGAACACTAATATTCCCGCCCCATTCAATCCCACAAACCTGACGCCCCACTGACGGTTTGTTTTTTTTGCAACGTTCAATCGCGAGCACTATCCCATGCGAGATGACCTTGTCGGCTATCTTTTTGATGCCCTAGACGCAGCAGAAGTAGAGCGTGTTGAAAGCGCACTGGCAGATCCTCAGAGCGGGCCTGCGCTTCGTCGCGAACTCGAACAGTTGCGATTGGCTACCAAACCACTCGCTCGTGATCGCTCGGCCATGGAGGTTCCTCCCGGTCTTGCGCAGCGAACGATTCAGAGCATTACCCAGAGTTCCGCGCTACCGATGCCCCGCGTGTTTACGCCTGAGGGTGTAGGGCCCCCGCGCATTGGATCAAAAAACAGGATGGACCGACTGATGCTTGCGGCCATAGCGATTGCGGCATCGGTGCTCGTGGGGCCGCTGCTGCTCGATTCTATTACCGATTCACAGTCACAGCGCGCAGAACGAAATCTGCAAAAAGTTTCGGTGGCTTTGCAAGGCTATGCAGAAGCACACCGTGTTTTTCCTACACCACCGGATGCAGGCCCACTCTCGCGTGCCGGACTCTACGCCCCAACGCTCGTTTCCGAGCAGCGATTGCTGGCTGACGATGGCACGCTGCTGTGTCCTGGCACTGCGCTTGCGAACAGTGGAAGCTTTCGCATCCCGACCCTCGAGGAACTTAAGGCAGCAGTTGGCACAGAACATTTTTCTGAATTAGTGGCCAACATGGGAGGCGACTACGGCTACACGCTAGGCTACCGTGAAGCAGGCAAGTTGCAGCCGAATGCCAATAA
>CAMBUD010000040.1 GCA_945871035.1 Planctomicrobium piriforme
TCAGCACAGCAAAAGCAATCTTCAGCGATGGCTTTCAGCGCGATTGGAATCTCGAGACGCATCCACAGGGCCGTCGTCTTCGATGCCCTGTACACCGCGCTTAAACTCAACGATGCCTTGGCCAAGTGAGCGCATTACTTTAGGAAGCCGCGAGCCAAAGAGGAGCAAGATGACTCCTGCAACAATCATCAACTCGACCGTTCCTAATCCTAAGCCCATGATGGCAAACATTTGATGCACTGTTAGGCGCTCCTTGAGGAGATGGAGGGGATGGAGGTGGGACTGCGGTCGTTGCAGCACCGCCTTCAGACTAGTCAACCGCGATGCTTCAAGTCTAATCGCATTCGATAAGGGGTCAAATCAATCAACAATGAACGTCACCCGAGGGGTTAAGAAGGCACTCCTACAAGGCATCGACAAGACTGATGCACTCATGACAATTGTAGCCGCACCGCTTTTCACTGCAGCAGCGACGTCACGTTTGCCACCTGCCGGTGCATGGGTAAATGGCGATAATAAACCTCGAGCGTCATTGCGGCCATGGCTGTTGCGTACACCCTGCCGCCGTGGCCACCCCAGGCCGAATCAGGATCCCAGCTGCCGGTCAGTGCGCCGGCTTCATGTCGCTGCAAAGGCAATAAAGCCCGTTGCAACTGTTGGTTCCAGCGACTCCACTGCGGTCCCCCAGCATGAAACGAAGCCAAGGTAGCGTAATACCATGTATAGGCGTTGGGCTTGGCAGAGTCGGGCAGTGCGTTGGCAAGCATGCCAACGGCCTCGGTAACGCTGGGATGCTCTGGCGGCACACCAAGAAATAGCCGACAGACAAGAGCCTCGGCTGTCATTGCTACGCTGGGTTGCTCGCGGGCCCGATACGAGGCCAATCCACCGGCCTGGCCCGAGGAGACACTTTGTAGAAAAAGCCGTGCCCGTGCCTCGGCCTGATCGAGTCCTTTTAAACCTGCATTGCGGGCGCTGGATAGCACCATCACCTGCCATCCGAATTGGCTTGTGTCGCCGCGATCACCGGCGGCATAACGCCAGCCACCGGTTGCTGGGCTCTGCATTGAGAGTGTGTAGCGCACGGCTCTTTCGAGCGGTTGTCGGAGCGATTCGTCACCGGTCATCGCACAGCATTCGGCCAGCGCAATCGTTGCCATACCGTGACAATAGAGAGCTGCAAAAAATTCAGCCTCCCCGGATAGGGCACCATTGCTACTCTGACGATCGACGAGAAATCGCACACCCCGCCCCACATTTTCTGCATAAGAACCCTGTTGATGCGTGTTGCCAGCACCAAGAAAAGCCAATAGCGCCAGTCCGCTGACCCCGTGATCGCTTTTGGCACCAACTCCCTGTCGATGCTGTCCCTGCACGGATCGTTCGACACCACCTCCATAGCGTGCCGCACTCCAGCGACCATCTTCCGACTGTGCTGCGGAGAGCCATGCCAGCGCCGCCTGTACGGCTCGTTCTGTCTCCTGAGAACCGCCCCGTGCCGCCGCTGCCGCCGCTCGTCTTTGACCCGTGCGATCGGCATAGGCTTCGGGAATTGTGTGCGTCTTTCCAGCGTTTACCGGCGTGGAGGCTGTGTTCTGTGAATCGGTCTCAGCGGATGCGTCGGCTTCTTGTGCGGTGGAGTCTACGAGCACGTCGGCTGACTCTCCAGATGGTTCCTCAGTGGGCGCAGCCAAGAGGGGCACGAAATCCGGCGGTAGAGTCGCGGGGACATCGGTAGCAACAGCGGCAGGTACGTTGTTATCGGCGGCGGGATCGTCCGTTTTGGCAGTGCTTTCAACCGGCACAAAATGATCTGCAGGCTCCTCGGCTATGACAACTACCATCGTCATGCGCCCGCTCTCTTCTCGGCCCCACGATGCCGGTGACAGACCGCCCAAAAAAATGCAACCGATTGCCAGAACGGTGTGCAATACCACAGACAGCAGCACGCACTTTTGCAGCGTGTGTGACTGGAGCCATTTGGTGCGCACCGCCACCGTCAGCGACACAGCGCCCAATGCGGTGAGTATGCCCCAGACAATCCAACTTGTTTGCATTCCCAATCACCGTCATTCCCTATGCACAGCCGATTTTGCTTGGACTGAAATCGCAATGTGCCGCACATGAGCGCTGCGGCAGGCTTCGTACACTTCGGCCATGCGGCCGTGTTGCACCGTGCGCTCGCCACGAATCATCACCGTTAATTCGGGCTGTGATTCACGGAGCGTCCCCAATCGTGTGGCCAGTTCCTCGATCCCGACCTCGTCTGATCCGAGCCGAAGCGTTCCTAACGCAGTCACCTCAACGATCTCCGGTCGACTTCCAGAAACGGTGACAGCACTCTCAACTTGCGGCAGCTCAAGATCAAATTTCCGCTCATCCCCAGAAAACTTTGTCGCACACATAAAGAAGATTGTCAGCACCAGCACGACATCAATCATGGGGGCGAGGTTGGGCGCCGGTTCCTCATCTTCGGACAGTCGAACCAGCGGCATCGGATTACCCTTTTTTGCCGCGGCGGGAGTCTGCCAAAGACTCCTGCGAGATTTCGTCAATGACCTGCTGGCAGGTTTCATCGAGTCGCATCGCAAGCCTGTCGACACGGCTGGTAAAAACCCAGTGCAAAACCATGGCCGGAATCGCCACCAAGAGGCCCATGGCCGTTGTGATCAGTGCTTCGCCAAAGCCACGGGCCAACAAGTCTGGGCGTCCCATTGCTCCTGAGCCAGCAACATCATTAAACGAACGAATCAAGCCAAAGACTGTTCCCAGTAGCCCAAGCAGCGGGCCGATGGTGGCAACGCCGTTGAAGACACGCCGGTAGCGACGCAAGTGATTGACCTCGCGCTCACCGGCATCGATGGCCGCCTGTTCAATCTCCACTGCCGGTTTGCCCCAGCGGCGCACCGCTGCGGCAAAAACTTTTGCCACCGGACTCCCGTTTTCTTCGCAGGCATCGATTGCCTCGCCTCGCGACAGTTGACCCGCTTGAATCTGTTCAATGAACCGCGCGACAAATAGCCGCGGCACAACGCGTCCCATCCGTAGATTCACAGCGCGTTCAATGCCAAACACGGCCAGCGCAAAGGAGCAGCCGAGCAGGGGCAGCATTAAAATCCCACCATCCCGAATCGTTGCTAGCAGGTTGCCGGTGGGAATCAGGGTTTCGTTAGTGGACGCACCACCATTCGACGCGGCTTGATTGTTTGCGGGCAGTCCACTGGGCGATGATGCAACACGCAGGGCCTGGCGGGGCGAGGAATTAGTCGCTGGCTCAGCCGCATCTGATCCGGCCCAGATGCGTGGCGTCTGGGCGATTGCGACCCGTTGCTGCGCTGACGGCATGACTGCGCAGAGCACAACTCCAAGCAGCGCAACTGGCCGCAGCTTGGATGTGTTGAACCGAGCGAAAATCGATCGGCACAACGCCACCATGGGAGAATAGTCCTGCCAGAACAAGCCAAGCGATAAAACCCATTCCCTCGGGAGTCTCTACCGGCTTTGAGTTCTATCGTCTGTCGCGACGGCTCATCGCAAATGCTTGAGCAGCAGAGGGGTTTTTCGGCACAACCGTCAATCCCGGAAACAGTTTTGCAGGGGGAATTTAAAAGTTGGCTTCACATCCGGTATCAACATCGCCCACCATGTGGAGGTGGTTGTGATCGATGTAGAGGACTTCCTGTGTATCCTCGTCGACCAGCGTGTGGGGCACCGGCCAGCCGATGCGTTTGACTTCTTGGTAGTAAACCGTGCACTTGTACTGCGCGTGGTGCTGCTGGGCTGGGCCTGCCAGTGGATACTGCCGCGGTGGATCAATGTAATCGGCAATTTTGCACTTCGTGATGCGCACATGATTGCGTTGAGTTTCATATAAAAATGGCCAGGTGCCTTGCACGGGCCGTGCTTTCTCTAGTGCCCGCATGACCTCGTCGTCGCTGGGTTCATCGACTGCCTCGCAGGGGCCTCCAGGTGGAATCGGGCCGAGTACCGGGGCTCGTTCATAGCGTTCGTAATTCCAAAACTTATCTTCCTTGCTTTTTTGCATGTAGACCGGCACAGGGATCGGAAAGGCAAGCGGTCCGAGATTTGGCCCCTGCGCTGTGATCCAAAAACAACCACTTTGCGACGCCGTGCCGACAGTCATGAGCAAGGCAAGTGTTAGAAAGTGTGTGCGAGCCATCATGAAAAAACTCCTCGTGCGGTCGTGAACCATCAACCTAACCGGTTGTATCGACACTACGACCCTTGGAACTTGCAGAATTTTCCGTCTGGGCAAGCTGTTTCGATTTGGCAACCTGTGCCTACAGGTGAACGTCGTACGGGACACGAAAAAGCCCACCCTGCTGGAGTAAGGGTGGGCTTTTGAGAATCGTATCCGTTGGCACCAGCGATCGGAGGCCGGTCCATTAACGATGGTGGCTGTGTTGATGGCGGTCGTCAAAATCGAGAAACCACCAGCCGTCATCCCACTCGAGCGACACCCGTCGCCATCCAAGCGGCACTTGCGGATAGGGATAAAAAGGGCCGATGTAGGGCCAGGCAGTGGGGGAATACTGCGTGGGATACTGAACCGCTGCATAGTTGGGATAGGCGGCGTAGCTGGGCCAACTGTATTTTGGCATGTTGGGGCCATCGGCACGCATCGGCACCGGTGGCATGCCGACACCAGTGCCGCCGATTGGCAGCGGGGCGTTGTTCATTCCCTGAGCTGCCCCACCGGCATAGCCATCGTCCCTAGGGCCTTCTGTCATTCGCATTGAGCCGGGCACGATTTGACCGTCGGAAACTTGTCCGTTGGCCACTCTTTTGCCTTCGTATCCAACAGGAGGTGGCAACTGCATGGGGTCGTTTATGGCACTGGTGCGTGTGGCTGTCATTGGAATACTACGACCGCGCGGATCTGCCTCTTGCGATCTGCTGACAGTTTTGGACCGCGGCATGGGCCGCGCTGCTGCTATGCCCAGCGGTCGGGGAGGATCGGCTCGCTTAGCAGCGTTGGTTTTGGTCTTGCCAACGGCCGGCTGCGACCGATCGCGAGGAACTGGAAGCACTGCTTGAGTCAGCTGAATAGGAGCACTATTTTTTTCGAGGCTTTGATCGACAACGAGTGGAGACGGTTCATTTTCTGGTGCCTGATCGCCATCTGCTTGTGCTGCGAGTGGTTTATCTTGGAGAGTGGGCGGGGAGGCCACTGCGGTCGGTAGTCCGATCAAAGATCGTACCGACTGGGGCAATCCAAACGCATGAGCCAAGTTGGCACTTGGTTGGTTGGAGATGGAAAGCCGATTCACAACACGTTCAACACCCTCGATATTTTCGGCAATGCTGACGGCTGCGGCGAGTTGCTTCTGATCGGATACCTGACCCTCCAGCCAAACCGTGCCGGCCTTTGACTTAACGTTGACTCTGTATCCCGCCATCGCACCAGAGTCGCGAAGCTTCGTGGCAACCGTATCGGACAGATCCTCCGCCCGCACTGCCGTCATCGTCAACGATGCAACGGCCATTGCCATGAAAAATGTGTATTTTGAAATAGTCATGCATGACTCCTTGAATCAAAGCAGTGGCAGTCCGGTGCCGGAAAGAACAAACCGAGACTCTTTGGGAAATAAAGCCTGCAAAGATGTTCGGCTAGCAGTCGCACCGAAGGGGAGTTTTTTTCCGATTCCAACGAAAAAAACGACTCAACCCATAAGCTGGGAGGTTTGCACAAGCCAGTTGCTTGTGTGTTGGCAACGGATCGCTAGGCTGCCGAACGAAAATCGACAACGGTGATAAGTGTCATCAGTGCCAGCGTGACAGCACACGTTGCACCAGCATCGGGGCCACATTGCAAAGCAGCGCCACAAAGAGCCCCAACCGTAGCCAATGCAGCCAAACACAGCCACTGGCCGCTGCGTTCATGGCGCGTGCCCTCAGCCAATCGCGCAGCGCCAGCAGCCACAATTCCAAAAATCTGCACAATGCCTAGCGCGCAGAGCACAGGACTCAAGGGAAATCCAATCACGCTCATACAGATTCATCCGTGGTGCATTAGAGCAACAGAGCTCGACCTTTGGCCTGCCACAACGAAGTCGCTCAGAGGGGCGGACGATAGCCGCTGACGGATCGCCCCGCAAAGCCAATTTAAAAGCAGCTCGCAGGCAGTGATAAATTTCACTGTCTAGTCAAGGAGGGCTTACTAGGGAGTCCAGCTTTTTTTCTAGATCTGTAATCGAGAGATTTCGGTCAACCACTTTTCCATCAGCGTCGAGCAGAAACATCGTCGGTAGCGTGAGCACGCCCAACTCTTCAGCCAGCCGGCCGTCCAGACCACCAGCTTCGTGGATTTGCACCCATGGAATCGGCTTAGAATTGAGAAACTTCGTGAGTTGTGCTTTATCGGAATCGAGTGTGATCCCCACGACGACAAACTTTTTTGGGCCGTACTTGGTATGCAGTTCTCTGATTTGCGCAACGTCGACCTTACAAGGCTCGCACCAAGTCGCCCAATAGTGCACGAGCACCGGTGTGCCACGCAATGACTCCAGCGATACGGGCTTACCATCTATCGATGTCCCCGACAATTCAAGGAGCTTGCCTACGCTCTCCAGTCGGCGGGTAGCGCCACGGGCCTTCTTGGCAGAACTGGAATCTGGGAACTCCTTCACGATCAGGCCATAGCGCTGCAGCGCTTCCTTCTCGCGTCCAGTAAATTCATCAGCGATACCCATTTGCAGCATGGCTTCGGCAGCATCCGGAGCCGAGGGATGTTTATCGACAAACACCTGCAACTCCTCAAGCCATGCAGCCTGCACCTTGTCGACTTCGGCGCCGGGTTGCTGCATGTTGGCCGCATACCGTGCCGATGCCAGACGAAACATCACAAATGCCTCCAAGGGCTCATCGGCAGCAACCGTTGCAGCGAGTTGCTCAAGTTTTTTAATTCCATCGGGCAGGGTGCCGTCCTGCACTGCCGCAGCCACTGTTTCCGCTAGTTGCTTGATCCAGAAAGATTTTTCGGAGGCATCTGCCGCTGCCACAACTTGCGTCAATAAAACTGTTTGTTCTAGCACCAGAGCTTTGCGACCTGCCGCATCGCTGGCCACCATTTTCCCCTCAATATCACGGAGTTTTACCATCAGTTGCTTGATCTGTTCGCTTTCCTGCGGGCTAGCATCAGCCACAGCGCCCACTCCAGATCGTGGTGAAAAAAAGCCGAGCGGTTCTGAGATTTCCCCCTCGTCACCTGGCACTTGCGGTGCATCGATCGGACGCCATGCATCACCAAACCGTACCAGAGAGCCGATGTAAACCTGCCCACTCTTAGACTTCGATGCACCGTCGCGGGCATCGGTATCGACCAGCGCCACGACATTATCGTAGGCAGCCACATCCTTCCCTACACCAGCCGTTCCGGCAGGAAGAATACCGGGTTGTGATGCAAGCATATTGTTCCACTTCGTGCCGGTCCCCAACTGTTTTTGAGCAGCGGCGATCCGGGCAAAATCAAGCCTGGCCGCAGCCACGCGAGCGGTGAGTTCATCCAAACGTTGCCCCTCAAAACCAGCCCCTTCGAGATCTGCCTTGCTGGGTAGGAGCCGGTTGAAGATGGCAACATCGCGAGTCCGTAGGGCTTCGATAATTTCGGCAGTTGTTTCCTCCGCAGAGATTGACTTCCAAGTATCGAACACACCATTCCCGTCTTCATCGACGCCCCAGCGACTCCCCGCTGCATGCAGCCAGCGAGATTGGTCTGCCTTAGCATTGTGGTTGGAGTCGATGTCACGATAGACCTCAAAGCCGTCCTTGTAATAGCTCCAACGATCCACAACTCGATCGCCATTTGTATCGGCAAACGCCCGCAGCACCTCACCGCGTGGGCCGCGCACAACCCAAGCCGTGCCGCTCCCCTCTTTTTCCATCTTGATCGTAGCGAGCTTGGTTTCTTCGGGGGTCAGCTGGTCGTAGTCAATATTTTTCTGAAACGGTTTGAGCCCGAGGGCATAGTCAACCGTTGGCTGGGCGGCCGGGGCTGCAGCGGAAAGCCAGGCCACTGCTAGGCAGGCCGTGCAGCTGAAACCACAGCAGCGGGTAACGACTATTTTTGCAGAATTTATATGAAAGAGCGTCATGGCGAAGGTTCCTTTCTGTTGCAAGACCCTCAAACCTAGCGAGAATGGGTCGCGGCGCCAGCCCCATTTTTGTGGCGGAGTGCCTAAATCGCCCCCTCAGCCACCCCTTTGAAATCGCACTCGGGATCTCTACACTTTCCGCTGAGAGTTCATGTTAAGAGAGTTAAGGTTATTGGGTGCGAGCGAGATTCGTCGCGAGCCGATTGCATTCACGGGCTTTATGCGCGCGTAGCTCAGCTGGTTAGAGCGCTACCCTGATAAGGTAGAGGTCCCAAGTTCGAATCTTGGCGCGCGCACTGGTTTTTTGGGGACGTAGCTCAATTGGGAGAGCACCGCCTTTGCAAGGCGGGGGTTGAGGGTTCGAGCCCCTCCGTCTCCACTGTTCGCGTTTGTATGTTTCCGTAGCAGCGTTTCAGTCAACGCCCAGCCGCACAGACGTCTTTAATGCCGCCACTCGACTATGTCACGGGCCTTGAATCCCGCGGCGCACTCGAGCTTTTGCTGGCGGAGTGTCTCGATGGCTCCCAACCGCACCCCGAAACATCCTGCGTCTTGCTGGCAGTGGTCATCGTAGACGTCGTTGGGCTCAAGGCTGTCAATGAGCAGCATGGTTTCTTAGCTGGCGACTCCATGCTGCGCACCGCTGCCGACAGCCTGCGACACGCGAGCGAGCGCACACGACTGCTCGCACGACTCGGTGGAGATGAATTGGTCGCCGTCTTTAGCGGTCCAACAGCCGAGGCAGATGCCAGAAAAGCTGTGGCCATCCTTCGCAACAAGTCCCTTAAGCCGTTGTTACGATCGACCATGACGATCGCAGCGAGCCCCGATTCGCCGTCGGCACTGATCGATCGACTCTACGCGAGCGTAAGGGGGCAAAGTGGGCAAGGCGGAGAAGAGTAGGTGTTAAAGTGCCGCCCGGCCCCTGCCAGAAGAGTCTCTCTGGACGCCGAGAAGGGGGCCACTGAATAATCGTTCAGCCCACCTTCCAATCCCTGCCCCCCTTGAGCCGGCTTCCAAAACAGGCCGGTTTTCCTCTTCCCATGCTCACTGCGCCCAACGACCACTCGCCTGCTGCCGACACAACTGCCGCAACCATCCGCCGTACCGACATCCGTAACGTTGCGATCATCGCCCACGTCGATCACGGCAAGACAACGCTCGTCGATTGTTTGCTCCGTCAAAGCGGTCAGTACCGAGCCAGTCAACTCACCGGTGATTGCATTCTGGATTCCAATGATCTGGAGCGCGAACGGGGCATCACTATTCTGGCCAAGAATATTGCGATCAACTGGAAGGGTGTGAAGATCAACCTCATCGACACGCCCGGCCATGCCGATTTCGGTGGCGAGGTCGAACGTGTGTTACGCATGGCCGACGGAGCGTTGGTGCTTGTCGATGCCGCCGAGGGCCCGATGCCGCAGACGCGGTTTGTGCTCTCCAAGGCACTGGAGGCTCGATTGCTGCCGGTGGTAGTGGTCAACAAGATCGATCGTCCAGACGCTCGGCCGCTCGAAGTGCTCGACGAGGTTCTCGGCCTCTTTTTGGAACTGGGTGCCGATGACGAACTAGCCGACTTCCCATTTGTCTACTCATCGTCGCGTCAGGAATACGCCACGCATGATCCGGCGGTGCGAACCAACTCAATGGAGGCGTTGCTGGATCTTATTCTGGAAAAGATTCCTGGACCGATAGTGGCTCCCGATGAACCCTTACAGATGCTTGTCACCACACTGGATTGGTCAGACTACGTGGGCCGCATTGCCATTGGCCGAATTGAATCCGGAACGCTCCTCAAGGGTGCGCAAGTCGTGCGTTCAACGGCTACAGGAGAATTCATTACCGCCAAGGTGGTGGGATTGCAGGTCTTCGACAAGCTTGGAAAGGTCGACGCATCTGAGGTGTCTGCCGGCGACATTGCCGCCGTTAGCGGCCTTGAGGAAGTTGAAATCGGTGACACGATCTGCGATCCACTCGATCCGCGTCCGTTGCCCCGAATCTCGGTCGATGAGCCAACGCTCAGCATGGTGTTTGGCGTGAATACATCGCCATTTGCGGGCCGTTCAGGCCGGTTCCTGACGACTCGCCATCTGCGAGACAGGCTCATGAAGGAATTGGAGCGCAATGTTGCCCTGCGGGTTGAGCCGGTCGAGGGTACCGAGCAGTTCTCCGTCTCCGGTCGCGGCTTGTTGCACCTTTCCGTCCTGATTGAAACGATGCGTCGCGAGGGCTACGAGCTTTCCATTGGCAAGCCACGCGTGATTCTCCACAAAGAAGGGGATAAGATTCTTGAGCCGTTCGAAACGTTGGTAGTGGAAGTGCCACACGACAAACTCGGCCCAGTGATGGAACTCACAGGCTCTCGCCGCGGGCAGATCGTGCACATGGGCACACGCGGCGATTTCGCCCACGCTGTCTTTTCAATGCCAGCGCGGGGCTTGATCGGACTGCGAACGCGGGTTCTCAACGCCACTCAAGGAACAGCGATCATGCATCACCGCTTTGAAGCATGGCGTGAGATGGAGGGTGAGGTTGCCGGCAGAGCCAACGGCGTGCTGATCTCAATGGTGCCCGGAAAGGCGGTGGCATTTGGTCTCGACGGCCTGCAAGAACGCGCCGAACTTTTTGTGGAGCCAGGCAACGAGGTCTACGAGGGGATGATCTGCGGCGAAAATGCCCGTAGTGAAGACATGACCGTTAATCCCACGAAGGAAAAGAAACTAACAAACATGCGAGCCTCGGGTAGCGACCGCAACATTCTGTTGAAACCGCCACGACGGATGTCATTAGAGGAATCGCTGGAGTACATCGAGGAGGATGAACTCGTTGAGGTGACCCCCGATGTCATCCGCCTGCGAAAGATTTTGCTTTCGGAGCATGAACGCAAGCGACAGGGCCGGCAGCGCAGCTAAACGGCGCAATTAAAAATCATAGACCATGCCGGGGCAGACAAATTCGACACCCGGATGACTAAGAGCCCTAAGCTCCGAGGCGATTTGGTCGGCATACCGCGCTTTGCGATGCACCACAATCCAGCGAACCTCTGTTGTCAGTTTTTTGATCTCGCTGGCAAATGTCGTCGTGCAGAGGTGTCCTGTGGCAGCGGCAAGATCGGAGCAAGCGGCTGGAAAACTGACTTCCAAAAAAACAGCCTTCAGATTGTCAAACGTCGCTAGGTGCCTCCAAAAAAGCTCGGTTGGCCCTGTGTCTGACGGAAAGGCCACCACTGCAGCACCATCATCAACGATCAACCCTAGGGTCTCGGTGCCGTGTGATACAGGAACCGGTGTGATCGTGAGCCCAGCGAGTTGAACTGGTCGCAGCGGTTCGAGAATACAAGCTTTCATGAATGGATTGTTGGGCTGTGCAAGCTTGAAAAAATCGGGCCAAACCCGGCCGTTAAAAATGTCGGTGTGCAGAAAATCAAGGATGCTTGCGGCCGCCAGCACCTCCACGCAATCCATTCCCGGTTCGTAGACATTTTCTAGGAAAATCGGTAGCGAGGCGATGTGATCAAGATGCTCATGCGTTATAAAGACGTGTTTCAGTTTCTGCTGTCGACGTAGATCAGACAAGAAGCCGATCGAGCCACCATCAATTGCAATCACGTCATTAACTATAAACGAAACGAGAAACTGTAATTCAGAAAACGGGAGGCTTGAGGGTACGAGTTCAATCCGCATGTGAAGATCTTTCGAGAAAGAGAAGTGGGTGTTTGAACTCGACTTACGTTACAAACAAATCGCGGATTTTCTGCAGGAGGTCCGGTGGATCGGCAACGACTTGTTTCGCACCGGCCATTGCCTTCGCATGCTCCGTTAAGCGGGATTGGAGCGAAAGGCCAAGGGCTTCGACTAAGTCTGGCTGGCCGTGGAGGATCGCTTGAAAGGATTGCTTGCTGATCTCCAAAATGCGGGATTCAACAAGAGCCGTCACGGTAGCCACGCGGGCCGACCCAGTGAGCAGAGACATCTCGCCAAAAAAGTCGCCGGCGTGGAGTATTTTCACGAGCACCGGGGCTGTGTTTTCTTGAGATGCAGTCACTTGAACCTGTCCATCGACTACAACGAACATGCTGGCCGCGGCCTCGCCTTGACGAATGATCGATTCATCAGCCCCATACACCCGCGTAGCATTTTTCTCGGCGAGTTGCCGCAGTTGAAACGCAGGAAGCGCATCAAAAAGACCGCCCATTTTTAGGCACGCGATGCGTTGCTCGATCTCCGCTGGAACGGTCGTTTCCAGTGATTCTGAATGCTGTGACAGTCGAATGGCCTGTGTGGCCACTGGTATTTCAATGCCATGGCGAGAAAGTGCATACCAGATCCGATCACGAGCCATGCCATCCACTTTGTCACGCGCGCCAAACTCGTTGGTGAACAGGCGCACCCAGTACTCGACGCCGCGTTCGACGAAGTTGTTAGTCACCACGGATGGCGCCGGGTGCTCAAGCACTCCAAAGCTGCCGCGGATGGCCTGTAAAATGATCTGTTGCACATGTTGCGGCGAGATAGTGTAGGGGGTGATGACAAACAGTGACCGCCTCGACCACGGTTGTGGCTTGGTAAAATTGCGTATCGATGCTTGGGCCAACTGTCCGTTGGGAATGATGACGCAGGCTTCGTCCAGCGTGATGACCCTAGTGGCTCGCCAGTTGATTTCCACGACTTTGCCAATATGGGCAGGCTGAGTATCGTATTGAATCCAGTCGCCAAGCTCGAAGGGATGCTCAGCATGGATCGCTAGGCCAGCAAACACGTTGCCGAGTGTGTCCTTGAGCGCAAAGCCCAGTACGGCCGTGAGCACTGCGGACCCTGCGAAGAGCTCTCCTGCATCGGCGCCCGCTTCCCAGAGAACGACGAGCAACGCCGTGAGAATCATCAGTAGGCGTAATACATCGAGAAAGATCTTGGGGATTGCCGGGATCACTCGTTCCCAGCAGGCCACCAAGGCGATGAGCAGTAACGACTGCAGAACAGACGCTAGTGCAAAAAAGTGCATGACAAAGCGCGGCACTTGCGGCTTATCAAGAGTCTCCGAAAGCAGCATGCTTGTGGCCAAAGAAAAAGGGCAAACCAGCAGCAGCATAAACGGCGACCATGCCAACCCACGGCGTCCACGCGGTGCTGTCAGTAGAAAAACGAGTAGGGCGATAACTGCGAAAAGGATCTGTCGCAACGCGCCATCAGTGCTCCACCCCCCCACAGACAAAAACCACTGATCCATCAGATCGACTGCAGTTGTGGGATCACCGTTCATAAAGCTCTCGTCTTCGCAAAGTAATTCCAATCCGACTGGCATCTGGAGCACAACGGAATAAAAACGGCATATTCAACCGATCCAAACATTCTGCAAAAAGCTGATTCTGCTGGCAATCGCCTGCAACACAATGGCGGCATGGACGCCGGTTGGGTTGAAAGAGTACGATTTATCTTCCTTCATTTCCCAGCCCTTTTTTGCACACTTTCAGGACTCCATGGTCAAGCTCACAGTACGAGAACGAGAAAGCATTCAGGAAGCCGTTCGCCGTTTTCGAAAATTGGTTGAACGCAGCGGCATTAAAAAAGAGATGCGACGTCGCGAGTTTTTTGAAAAACCGAGTGAGACCAATCGCCGGGCCCGTCTTCGTGCAGAACGCCGCACCAAGCGGAATCGACTGCTCGGCGTTGGCAACTAACAGTCTATTTTAAGCAGATTGTTTGGGTTGTTCTTTAGTCGGACGCTATCAGGCGGTCAAGAGTTCCGCCGACGCCCCTGCAATTGCTACGGCTGTTTAGTCGGCGCTATCCGTGCACCCAGTCGAGCCCCAGATCCAGCCAGGGAGCATTGTGAGTCGGCCAGCCTGTGCTCACGCGGTCGACGCCTGTGCTGGCAGTCGCGGCCACTGTTTCAGGTCGGATGCCCCCTGAGGCTTCCAAGAGAATAGCCGGTTGCAGCGCATTTCGTAGAGCAACACATTCAGAAAGTTGTGCCGGCGACATGTTGTCCAGCAGCAGAACATCCGGCAGCATGCAGTCGGACAGTTTTAAATTCGACAACGATTGCAGTAGTTCTTTTGTCTGTAGAACAGTATCGAGCTCAATTTCAACAATCATCTCGGTTGCGCGAGTGGGTGGAAATGTCTGCATTAAAAAGGTTCGTGCACGCTGCACGGCTTCGGTGTAGTCGATGCCAGCCGCAGCCATTGCCGCTCGATGATTATCCTTGATGAGAATGGCATCGTAGAGGCCCATGCGATGGTTCCAGCCGCCACCCATGCGAGTTGCGTATTTGTCGAGCAGTCGCCAGCCCGGTACGGTCTTGCGCGTGTCGTACACTCGGCAGGGCATCCCAGCAACGTTATCCACGAGTTGGCGAGTTGCGGTAGCAACACCCGACAATCTGCCGAGAGTGTTTAAGAGCACGCGTTCAGCCGACAGGATGCTGCGCGTCAATCCTTTGAGCGTTGCAACGTGCGTGCCGCGATCGACTGCCGTGCCATCAGCAACAAATGCCTGCCACTGGAGTTGTGGATCAGCGACCTGTGCGACAACCTCGGCCACAGGTAGTCCGGCAATCACTCCTTGCGTGCGCGACACAATCTGTAGCTCGGCGCAGGCAGATTTGTGCACCACAGCCACGCTCGTCCAATCACACTCGTGCCCTAGATCTTCCGCAAGCCAGTCTCGCGCTCGCATGGCAACGTGCTCGGCAAGCTGTTGATTCCACTCGGATTGGTAAAACTCTCGCAACGGATGGGGGCTCGCCAACTGTCGAGGCAGGGGAGGGCGCGGGGGCAGTGGGGTAGGCATTGTCAAAGCTCGCTAAAGACTTAAGGCTGAAAGGTTTCAAATACTTTATCCTACAGGATGATAGGGCCTGCTTGTTGCAGTGCGTCAGTGCCAACTGGTTGTCCTGTCGTGACGATCAACTCCCCGAGCATAAAGTTTTATTTTCAGCATGGATAATATTGAACAGCCCCCCACGCTGCTGCCTGCGCGGATCCAACCCGTGGTGGCGTTCGCTGTGCTGGTCTGCCTCGTGGGCATCGCCGTCTGGCTTGTATCTGCGGGGGGATTTTCTGGGGGCCTTATTCATCACGATTATCCGCCGGCGGGCAGCGTTCGCTTTACGCTCGATATCAACGATGCCGGAGAGATGGAACTGGCACAGTTGCCCGGCCTCGGGCGTGCAATGGCCCGGCGCATCATTGACCACCGTCAGGTACACGGACCTTTTTTATCGATCGATTCGCTGCGGGATGTGCCGGGGATCGGTGCGGTGACGCTGGAGCATATGCGACCGTACGTGGAGCCGATGGTCCCCCCAAAAACCATTCCCTAAAAAAGCAATAGACGGCAGTGTAGTTTTATGCCACTCGACTCAAATGTCTTTGAACTGGTGAGCCACTATCGGCCGGCCGGCGATCAGCCAGCGGCGATTGAAGCACTCGTGCGCGGCATCGAAGAGCAGCAGAAATCGCAGGTGTTGATGGGTGTCACAGGCTCCGGCAAGACATTCACGATGGCCAATGTGATTGCCAGAGTCGGCCGGCCGACGCTGGTTCTTTCGCACAACAAGACACTGGCAGCTCAGCTTTACGCTGAGTTCCGTGATTTCTTTCCACAAAACGCCGTCCACTATTTCGTCAGCTACTACGACTACTACCAGCCCGAGGCCTACATTCCGCAGCGTGACATCTACATCGAGAAAGACGCTGCGATAAACAAGGAAATCGACCGCCTTCGGCTGGCAGCAACCAGCGCTCTCGTCAGTCGAAGCGATGTTATCGTTGTGGCAAGCGTGTCGTGCATTTACGGCTTAGGGTCGCCCGACGACTACCGCGCAATGGTCGCGCGACTGGCCAGTGGCATGGTGCTGTCCAGAGATGCACTCCTTGCGCAGCTTGTTTCCATACACTACCAGCGCAGCGATATGGCTTTAGAGCGAGGCACATTCCGCGTTCGTGGTGATGCGATCGACATCTGGCCGCCGTACGAGGAACTTGCGTGCCGCATCGAATTCTGGGGTGACACGATTGAATCGATTGCGATCACCCATCCGACTAGCGGCGAGGTGGTAGTCAAAAAAAATGAGATGTATTTTTACCCCGCCCGCCATTTCGTCATGCCAGAAGAACGTGTGAAAGCCGCCGTTGCCACTATTCGAGCGGAGCTTGACGGCAGGCTCGCGGAACTCAAAGAGCAGGGAAAGCTCCTCGAGGCCCAACGTCTTTCGGCACGCACCCGTTTTGATATTGAAATGATGACAGAAGCAGGATTTTGCCCTGGGATTGAAAACTACTCGCGCCCCTTGAGCGGCCGCGATCCCGGCAGCACACCCGATACGCTCTTCAACTACTTCCCGAAAGAGTTCCTGTTCTTTGTAGACGAATCGCACGTGACGGTGCCGCAGGTGCGTGGCATGTATGCAGGTGACCGCAGCCGCAAGTTGACGCTCGTCGAGCACGGCTTCCGACTCCCCAGCGCCCTCGATAACCGGCCACTTAAATTTGACGAGTGGGAGGATAAACTCCACCAGACCATTTATGTGTCTGCCACGCCCGCAGTCTGGGAATTGAATCGCACCGGCGGCGAAGTGGTGGAGCAAGTGATCCGTCCAACGGGCCTACTCGATCCCGTTATCGAGGTTGTGTCGGCAAAGCAGCAGGTGCTGCACCTGATGGGTGAAATCGAGAAGACAGTGGCATCCGGCCAGCGCGTGCTTGTCACAACACTGACCAAAAAAATTGCCGAGGATCTATCAGCGTACTTTCAAGAGCGGAAGATCCGTTGCCGCTGGCTGCACAGCGAACTCGATGCCTTTGAGCGGGTTGAATTGCTGCGCGACCTGCGGGCCGGAGTTCACGATGTGCTGATTGGCGTCAATTTGCTGCGCGAGGGTTTAGATCTCCCCGAGGTGTCGCTGGTTGCCATCATGGATGCCGACAAAGAGGGTTTTCTGCGCAGCGAAACATCGTTGATGCAGACGATTGGCCGGTCGGCTCGCAACGTCGACGCCCGCGTGATTCTTTACGCCGATACAGTGACTGAATCCATGCGGCAGGCGATCAATGAAACCCAGCGCCGTCGCGCACTCCAAGAGGCCTACAATGCCGAGCACGGCATCACCCCGCAGACGATCCGCAAGGCAATCCGGGCCGGGATTGAAGCTGAGACTGTATCGCGAGCGACTGCCTACTCGTCCGTTGTTCCGGGGGGAGAAACGCAGCAGCGTGCAGCCGAGGTGCTAGAGCAACTTGAAATAGACATGATGCACGCAGCAACTGAACTAGATTTTGAGCGTGCCGCCGTCATTCGCGATCGCATTGCAGGATTGCGCACCGGAAACGAAAGGCCCCACCCTAGCCGCGGTCGTAAAGGGAAAACCGGCGGCCGAGGATCGTCTGGTCACATTCCCCGACCCAAACGATAGGGCACGGAAACCGAGTAAACACTGGCGGAGCGAAAACTGTGGTGCAGTGAGCGCGGATTGCTCCAAGAAATAGCGGTGGATAGCGAGATAAGTGAATCAGCGAGTACGATGGCGTTAGCCGTCGCTGTGTTGAACCAGTGAGATAATCCAATGGAATCAGATTCGCTACCCGTTTTATCCTTATGGGAAGCGATTGGCCGCACCATCAGCGGATACATGCTGGTGGTGGATCGTGCGCACAAGATCTGTTTTGTCAATCGCGTCGAAGAAGGTTACGCCATCGGCGATGCGATCGGTCGCAGCATTCACGATTTCTCTATTCCTGAAACCGCGGAAGTATTCCGCACGATTCTGGCCGACGTGTTTGCCAATGGGGAAGTGCGTTCTCTGGAAACAAACGGCACTCTCCTTTCGGGTAAGCGGGCCTGCTACGCAGTGCACCTCGGCCCCATCATCGTTGCTGGACGCATTGAAGCAGTGCTGATCTGTGCCTCCGATATTCTTCCGCTCAGAGTGTCGGAGGAGTCTTTGCGACATGAGCAACGCGTGCTCCATCAACTGCTTGAAATTCAGGAGCGCGAGCGGCAGTTGATTTCGTATGAGATTCACGATGGGCTCTCACAGTATCTGGCTGGGGCAATCTTGCACCTGCAAGCCCTTGAGCATGCCCGTCAGAAAAGTATTGCTGCCAGCAATCTGGCCGAAGCGATACGCCTGTTGCAGACGGCTGTTACTGAATCGCGACGACTCATCAGCGGTCTTCGCCCTTCTTCGCTCGACGAACTCGGTATCGTTGCCGCCATCGAATCCCTCATCGATGAGTTTCGTAAGACGATGCCCAACATTGTCTTTACCAGTAATTTGCAAGGCAATCGTCTCTTGCCCCAACTGGAGACAGCGATCTTCCGCATCGTACAGGAGTCGCTCACGAATGTCAGAAAGCACGCTGCGGCTCAAGCGGCTAGCGTGGCTTTAGAAGAGATTATTCATCCGGATGGAACAGCCGGGTTGCGGATCACCGTGCAGGACGACGGGATTGGCTTCAACCCAAGCGAAGTTTCCCAAGAACGATTTGGGCTTGAGGGTATTCGACAGCGATCCATTGTGTTTGGCGGCCAACTGCAGATTCAAAGTGGGCCCCACGGTGGAACGAAGATCGACATCATCTTGCCACTGGTGCCTGCAGACCTCGATCCAACCGCTGGTTCTAGTCGCACAACCATCGGCGGCACAGCAGGCAGTCAGTTTGCAGGCTGAAGTTCGGATCGTTTGACGCACACCAAACACATATCGTCGCTGCGAACCTGGCCGGCAGCGTGTCGCTCCACATCGCTGAGAATGCGTCCCCCGATTTCTGCCACCGTGGTTGCCGGACTGGATAGAGTGGCCTTCAGGCGAGCGAGTCCGTAACAGCGATTCTCGTGGTCCATGGCCTCGCTAATTCCGTCCGTGTAGAGCACAAGAGTTGCCCCCGGTGGCATCGGAATCTGAAGAGTTTCATAGATGTATTCTGGATCGACACCCAACGGTAGTCCGGCCTGCTCGCTGCCAATGGCTTGAACATCTCCGCTGGTGTTCCGTAGAAACGCCGGTAGATGCCCGGCGCTGACGAGCGTTAGCGTGTGGTTGAGAGGATCAATAACCGCGACGATGAGCGTTGCAAATCGATCATCCCAACCGCTACGACAAAAACTCTCGTTGATTCGAGAAACGGCGGCGCCCGCGTTGCACTCGCTCGCTAGGCAATACCGCACGTCGGCAGAAAGGGCTGCCATCACCAGTGCCGCTGACACTCCCTTGCCAGAAACATCTGCCAGAACAACCGCCATGCAGCCATTGGCGACAGGCACATAACCAAAAAAATCACCACCGATCTGCTGGGCGGGTTCATAGAAATCAAAGAGCTGATAGCCGTTCACATCCGGAGGCTTGGAAGGCAGAAGCCCTTGCTGGACCCGATGCGCGAGTTCTAGGTCGCGTTTTAAATGCTCCTGTCCAACACTCGCATCATGCGCTAGCGCCTGCTCAATTGCCTGAGCAGCTAGACCGGCAATCCCCGCCAGTATCTCCAAGTCGCTGCCACCAAAGCTATTGCTCGCGTCGAGCGTGTCAACGTGCAGAACCCCCAGCACGCTTCCCCCAGAGCCAATAAACGGAGCGCACATCACGGAGCGCATGCGATAGTCAACAACGCTATCGCTGGCCTTAAAACGGCTGTCAGAAGTGGCATCGGCTAAAAGAATCGCATGCCGCGATTGCACCACCTTGTCGATCAGCGACAGGCTCAATCGAAGCGGCCCGGGCTCGGAAAGGCCCAGAAGCTTTTTCGCGCGCAGCACCATGCGATTGGAATTGGGATCGGAGAGCAAAACAAAACCGCGTTGGGTTTGCGGAAAGATTTCAGAGAGTCCATCTAAAAGTTTGGGCAGCACTTCATCGAGTGAAAGCGAAGCACCGATCGCTCGATTGAGGCCGATCATGGCGCGTAGCTTGGCCTCCGAATGGACGCTCAGATTTTTATCGTCAGATGGACGCGGAATTTCCACTTGTGAAACGATCAAGGAATCGTGGTCGCTGGACTCAAGGAGGTCTTCTACTGCGCCTGTCTCCGATCCCACTGACGAATCCTCGGCCGCTGGGGAAAGAGATGCGACGGTCGGTTGTAATGCAAAGCGGAAGCGATGGTCGCAAATCAACACCTCGTCGCCATCTGTCAGCGTGCGTTTGCCGGAGAGGGACTGCCCGTTCACGCTTGTGCCATTGCGGCTGCGAAGATCCTCGATGCAAAAAAGGCTGCCATCCTGCGAAACAGCGACGTGTTGGCGACTCACGGCCGAAGCATCAACAATGATGTCACAAGCCGGATGGCGTCCAATGATCACCCGTTGCTTCGTAAGAAAAAAAAGCTCGCCGCGGCGTGTGCCTGATCGCAGTTCAAGAGAGGCCACTGAATGATCTCCTTTCTATGAGTGGGCGCCTTTTCATACCGTTGTGGCCTGCCGGAAGCTCTTGCTGGACGACACTACAAACGCCGTGCTAGCGGCAAATCCCCCGTCATGATTGCCCGCTGCCACGAGGATTCATCAGGCAGTCGGATTGAGAAAAAGCAGCCAAACGCATACCGTTCGCTTCTTGGTTGCAAGATGGTTATGCTTTTTTACAGAACGTACTCTACTGCATGTTCGGCTAAGTTTTCAGCACAATTTTTCTGGAGCGAAACGTCTTATAAAAAACACCGGGGCTGTTGCCGGCGAGCATTCCGACGGCATGACGACAGAGATTTAAAGCTCATTCACGGGCGAGATTCACACGGCTAGACTGCGAAACCCACCGCTGCCAGGCCGGCTGCAGAGCACAACTCTGAGGGACTTTTGGGGAATGGTGTAACGGTAGCACGGCTGGCTCTGAACCAGTTAGTCTAGGTTCGAATCCTAGTTCCCCAACTTCAATTCTTGCCTATATTACAAGGCTCAAACGCACCTAGCCAAGAAACCGTCGAACTGCCGAAAACGCTCGGTGCTACCCCGGTGCTACCGCAGGACCGATTTCGCCGATGCGACTGCTCAAACGATTATCGGTGTCCTCAAGGTGGTCTCCGCTGTTAGTGCCGTTGAGAATCGCCTCGGAAGAATGGCTTTATTTCGCGTGTAGTGGCTCTGGAGCAAGCTTTAGTCATTGCCAGGCGTGAGGAAGCCGAGGTAACTGCTCAACGAGAATCAGCGTAAAAGCCTACGATTCTAGGCTCAGTCGAGTGAGCGCTTGCAGATAACGCTTATGTTTTCTGGCAAACAAGCTCAAAACCGCGATTCTGTTTTGGGAAATCCACAAGTGTAGGCGTTTATTGCAGTGAAATACCGCTTTACCTGTAAACTTTTACCCTCGCCTTACAGAACCGCGTATCCCCAGTGCGTGCGTGTTTCCGCAGGTATTGATGCAAAACCAGAATATTTTTCGCGGCGCCGCGAAAAATTGCAGTCGCCTCCACGCAGGCAAGGGTAGGGTGGGTCGAACCATACCAACCACGCCACTAGCAAACCACTGGTTCCTGTTAGGCGAACGTGATTGCAGGTTATTGGCAGGGTGTAGGTCGCATCGTAAGCGGCGCCGACACGCAAAACCACCTGGTTCACCGCACGCACAGCCCCCCAGATTTTGAGTCAAAACGGTTAGCGCACCACCCCGCCGTACGACGAATAGGCTCGCTTTCGGCTATCCCCTTGGCGAAGGGGGTCAACCCCTAGGTTCTGACGTTGAGCTATTGGGACTCTTGTGGGAACCTTTGCTATGCCTGCAGAACCGTGGTAGAAGGGACTGGCATCGTTTGCTCAAGCAATCGGTGCCTGTCCCTGTTATGCTCGTCCCTGTTCGGTGCCCTGAAAAACGTCAAAGTCAAAAAGGGGTTACCTGATGTCGCTGCCGTCTTCCAACTGGGCAACTGG
>CAMBUD010000041.1 GCA_945871035.1 Planctomicrobium piriforme
AGCGGCAACTTATATCTGAATGGACTGACAAAACTGTCAGACGCTTCCGCAAAGTCACTGTCCACTGCAGCGGTCGCACCGTTCCGCATAGAATTATTAGGTCTCACGGATGTCTCCGTTGAGGCCCTTGTTTGGCTGGCCGCACATCCCAAGGCAGTGTTTCCGGCAAAGTTTTATGCCGACCTGAGCAAGCCACACAAATTGAAAAGTGTGACGATCGTAGACGCTACTCTGCTAGCCTCCAGAGTGGTCGGCGCATTGAATCTGAACGGTCT
Organism: Planctomicrobium piriforme; assembly: GCA_945871035.1. Classification (GTDB taxonomy): domain Bacteria; phylum Planctomycetota; class Planctomycetia; order Pirellulales; family UBA1268; genus BAIKAL-G1-2R. The sequence continues at coordinate 276 of CAMBUD010000041.1, forward strand.
GGTTAGTCTTTCGGATCCTGCGGCCCAAGCACTCGCGCAGCACAAAGGCGGAGGCTTAGCCTTAAATGGGCTAACGGCTCTTTCCGATGAGGCAATCCTATCGCTTGCGCAGCATAAGGGCGATCTCTACCTCAACGGGTTGACTCGTATCTCTGACGATGCCGCCGCTGGTTTAACATCTCACCAAGGAGATTTGTCACTTTCTGGACTCAAGCAGATCTCTTCCCAGGCGTGGGTTTCTCTCCGCACCCATGCAGCGGGCAAAGTTATTTTATCGCCGACTCTCAAAAGCGAGTAGCCAGAGCAGGGCCTTTTCAGTCGCAGCAGTTATGGGTGCGCGTGCAGGCTGGCGCATCGTGCTATTGGCCTTTGGCAGGCTCGCCATCGGATAGGCTATATGTTGGGAGATGCCGATAAGGTACCTCTAGCGTGAGTAAGTGGAGGGTGGTGACGTAGAGCCTGCCACCAAAAAGCCCCCAGCGATCGGGGGTTGCTCCGAGGGGATCCCAACTGCCCGCTTTCACCCCAGTGCTTTCCTGCGTTGCTGACAACTGTTCATAGAGCGTGCCGTACCATTTTTGCCATGTGTCACCACCGGTATGCACCAGCACCTGTGAAACGTAATACCAGAGATAACAGTCACGAGCTTTTTGGTCCTTGGTGCCAAATGACGGCAACGCCACACTCAAGGTGCGGCCCGATTCAATCACGCGCGGATCTGTTTTGCTCCAGCCAGTATGCAACCGCATCAGCGTTCCCAGAGCAACCATGCAGAGGGATGACGACTGCGACGGCCGTTGATCTGGCTTGCGCGCGTTGTAGAGATAGACGATGCTACTTGTTGTTCCACTGCTCGTCGCGGCAGCATTCGGCGCAGTGGATGTATCGAGAAGTTTACGCACTCTGTCCATTACTTGCGGGTCGATAGAAATCCCTGCCAGTTGCCCCGATCGCAGCGCGACTAACATCCAGCCGCTCACTGAAAGATCTGCATCGCTACGAGGCGTGTACCGCCAACCCCCAAGCTCAGGATGTTGACTAGTCGCAATGAAACCGCAGGCTTTTTCTGCCGCAGGTCTTACGAGTGGATCACCCGTCATGCCGACAGCCTCGCAGAGTGCCATCGTGGCAATGCCATGGCTGTAGAGCCATGCACAACTATTGGAAAGCTTATCAGAGGGCACAAAGAGATCGCCGTCGGGCTTTTGTACCGAGAGCAAAAATTCTAGGCCGCGTCGCACCGTGTCACGATGTTTTCCATCGAAGTGGTCGTAGCCGGCTCCGAGAAAGCTCAGCAGAGCAAGCCCAGTGGCAGCCGTATCAGACTGTAGCTTTGGCAGCTCGTTCTTTCCGGCACCGGGAAACTTTTCTAGGCACCAACGCCCATCTGGCTGTTGAGCACGCACCAGAAAATCGAGTCCGCGTTCGACTGTTGCATCGACGTCCGACAACACACGTTTCTTTTGGTCACGTTTTTCAAACGGCTTAGCAATCTCTCGCGCCCGTCCTTCGACCGGTAAGACAACAATAGCGACCCGAGAAAGTGCGATCGACTCCACAACTGTTGCTGGTGCCTCGACGCCTCGTCGGGAGTTCCCCAGAGTAAGTCCAGGTTGGGTTCCACTATTGCCCGCAATCGCTTCACGAGAGAGTTCTTCATCAGCCTCGGCACTCGGTCCACTTGCACCAAAAGCACTCTCCGCACTTATTGAAAGTCTGATGGAGGGCTGCGCGCTGCGGGCCAGCCGACTGCCCGGCTTAACCGTCGCGGATGCTGGTGCGACTCCCGAAGGCGTTCCATCACCGCTGGAGGTGGTAGCCGGACTATTGGAAAGGGTATCGGCTGTGCTCGTGGATTGATCAGAAGACGCTGCAGCAGAAGCAGCGTTAAACGTGCGGCCGGGCGCTGCGGCAGTGGATTCACCACTGGGATCACCAACAGGAACGCCGTCGGCAGCCGCTGAACGGCTAGCGGATCGACCGGTGAGTTGGGGACCGCTAGCCGCTCCTGCGGCGGTCGCTTCCACCATTGATTCAGAAGCTTCAGCCTCAGAGCCAACTGCTGTTGGCTCGCGTAGAACGGTTGCACCGCCAGCAGTGGGAGCTGTTTTGGCTACGCGCGTTGCGGGTTGAGGAGCCGCTGAAACACCTGCAGAAGCCGTGGCGGTTGCGGCGGCGACGGCACCACTGCCCGAGATTTCCACCGGAGTCGCGTTAACGGGAACAGTGTTTTGGGAGGAAACGGCTTGGCGATCAACCGTTTGGGGCGATGCTATTGGCGCACCGCGATCACTATTGGCAGATGCAGTTTGATTTTCAGCTCTGCGGGTTTGAGCCAGCGTAGTCGATGCGAGGGACTGTACGTCGCCAGTAGAAGCGGTAGCCGTGGGATCGGCCACCTCTGCCGTATCGGTTGCAGGGTTTGAATTTGCTTTCGTTGCCAGCGTCAAACGCTCTCGAGGCTGTGCACGCGGGGGCACCCGATTGCTCGGCTTAAGGGCAGAGGATGCTGCCGCGATTGTCGAAGGCGATCCATCGCTGCTGGATGCAAGAGCCTGACTATTGGGAAGAGACTCAGCTGTGCTGGTGGCTTGCGCAGAAGACGCTGCTTCATTGACAGCGTTAAACGTGCGACCGGGTGCACCGGCTGATTGACCACTGGGATCACCAACCGCAACGTCTTCAACAGCGGCTGGGCGGCTCGTCGGTCGACGAGCGAGTTGAGGGCCAACGGCACTGGTCGGCCCTGACGTTGATTCAGCAGGTTCAGCCTCATTGCCAACGGCTGTTTGCCCGCGCAGAACTTTTGCACCCCCGGCAGCCGGAGCCTTGTTGACTCCGCGTGTGGCGGGCGCAGGAGCACTTGAAGCAGTTGCAGATGCGTCGGCAGTTGCTTTGGCTGCGGCCGCTGCTCCGCCGGTTGAGATTTCTACAGGGGCGGCAGAATTGTTCGGGGAAGAAACCTTTTGTCGGCCAACCGTTTTGGGTACCGACATTGCCACACTGCGATCACTGCTCTGAGACGCGGTTTGATTTTCAGCCCTACGGGTTTGCGCTAGCGTAGCCTGTGCGAGGGACTGTAAGTCGCTCGTTGCCGCGGCAGTAGTGGGGTCGGCAATCTCTACCGTTTCGCTAGCCGGTGAGGTCTTGGCCGTTGTGGCCAGTTTCGAACGCCGTTGAGATTGTTGGTCGGGTTCCAGTCGCTGTTGGGGCTTTAGCTTTACGACAGGGACCTGCTCTGCAAGAGGCTTTACCGGCTTGGAAGAGATCGTGTCAGCTGTAGCAAGAGTGGGGTTTGCAGGAACTGCCAAGTCTTTTCGTGCCGGTGCTCGGTCGGCCGCTGCCAGGGTATTCGCTGACTGTGGGCGAACGCTCTTGATGGTGGGTACATCAAGGCGTGGTGCAGTTTGAGTAACGAGCGCCACTTCTTTTGGTGCGGCAGTGGCAGCCGATACAGATTCGGCTGTGCGGGGAAGAGCTTGGGCTGTTGCCGGCTTTACTGCCGGTGTTGATTGTGTATCAGCCGCTGGCGTGATAGTAGATGTATCGGCAGAGGCAGAGGTTGTTTTGGGCCCCTCACTTTTTTGCCGCGCGAGTGCAGCGGCCTTTTCGAGTGCCGCATCGCGTTGGGCGGCTGTGCGTGGCAAGGCCATGCTCGAAGCGGCAGTGCTTTCTGCGGGTTCGCTACTTTCCTGCGGCGAAACGCTGCGATCTTGCTTGAGTGTCGGCTCGGTTTTAGCTGCAGTTTGAGCCGAGTTGGATTTCAGTTGAACGTCGAGTGGTTTCTCGTGAATCGGTTTTCCAGAGCTTGCTTTTGAAACGTCAAGTGGGAAGTCGGCGGCTGGTTTGGGGTCAAAGACATTTTTTCCAGCTTCCGAGTCCGGCGCAGTGTGAGTGAGAATACCCAGCCGTGTCGCTACCAAGCCGCCAGCAAACATGAGATGGAGCAGCACGCTGGCAACTGCCGCCAGCAGGAGACGCCTCCGGTAGAAACGAACTGAGGTAAAATCGCGGCCTTGAATTGCGGAATCTGCCATACGCGTTTCTCGCTAATCAGCACTGGCCGACTGCACCTGATAATCGTCAACGCCGGCCCCAACGCAGGCGTTCATAGCTCCCACCACAAACTTGTGCGGAACATCCTCATCGGCTCGAACCGTTACTTTTTGCCCCTTAGGATTATCGGCGGCTGTCTGCTTGAGCAGGCGTTCGAGTTCAACGAGATCGACTGGCCGTGCACCAGCATAATAATTGCCTTTGCGATCAATGTTAATAATGAACTCACGCAGACGGGTTGTCAGTGGCTTGGCAGCGCTCGCTTTTGGGAGCACGACATCAATGGAGCGGTCTGCTTCCTCGAGTTTGCTGGCAACAAGGAAAAAAATCATTAGCAGAAAGACTACGTCGATCATTGGCGTCAATTCGAGCCCTCCGGTTAAACGACCCTTATCGATGCGGAGGCTCATGATTTTTTCACGGTCGATGGCCGTTCAGTAGTTGGTTTCGAGACAACAGAATCGCTCGAGAGTTGGGCGAGCGTAACCCGACCGCGGTTCTCGTAGCGCTCTACTTGAGGCAGGAGATCTCCTACAATATCGTCTACCGATCGAAAGCCGGCCAGGATACGCCCCTCTAGATAGTGCGCAAGCATGGCGGCAGGAATGGCCACACACAGTCCGGCAAACGTGGTGATCAGCGCCACGTAAATGCCCTGCGCGAGTTCTGCTGCCCGATTCGCTCCCGCTTCAAGCTTGGCCGTAGTGTAAAAGGCAATGATCATGCCTTGTACCGTGCCGAGTAACCCTAAGAGCGGCGTGATGGATGCGGCTAGACTGATCGGACGGATATTGGAGTAGAGCTTCGAGGCTTCGCGATCCTTTGTGGCGTCAACGGCATGCTCAACCTCGGCGAGCGGTCGGCCAAGTTTTTCAAGCATTGCGCGGACAACATTTGACACAACCGAAGGATATTTTTGACAAAGTCGATACAGTTTTCGTGGGTCAAGCGCGCTATCCGATGGAAGTGCACGCAGCTTCTCCCGGAATAACTTCGGCACGAATCGGCTGCTCCGCAGAGCAACCATCCGCTCCAGGCCGAACGCCCCCACCACCAGTGACATTGCCGTAATCGGCCACATCAGAAAGCCACCGGAAAGAAAGAGTTCCCACAGTGATTGCGCTCGATTCAGATCGTTCATGAGGCCTTCTTCTGCTGGTCGGGGGTGGGTGTTGAGCCGGGGCCGAGTGCTTCCAACCGCTTGCGGGCGGCTGGCGTTTGCTGTGAATCTGGATAACGCTCAACCAATTCGGCGTAGAGCTTGCGGGCTTGATCCGATTTCTCGAGCACTTCAAAGCACCGCGCCGCTTCGTAAGTGGCTTGCGCCTGCCAAGGATAGTAGACCGGCGGGGCCTGTTTTTCGCCAAATCCGTAAGCAACTTTAAAGAATGCCTTCACGGCATCCTTGTGTTGTCCCTGCTCAAAGAGTACTTCCCCCTCCATTAATCGCGCACGAGCTGAGAGTTCGGAACGGGATGCGTCGGCAACCTCGCGGTAGCCTGCAAGTGCTTTGTCGAGTTGCCCAAGATTCTGTCGGGCCCATGCGGCCGCGTAGCGCACCTGCGCCGTAGAACCGGCTGCTGGCTTGAGCGCGAGAAATTGCTCCGCTAGTGCAAGACTCTCCGCCCATTTTTCCTGCTGTGCAGAGCACTCAATTGCCCGCAGGGCAGCCATGCTCCGCAGTTCATCGGAGGAGAGCTTGCTCGGATCCTTGAGGGCAGCGGCAAAGGCCACTGATGCTTCAGTAAATTTTCCAGTGCGAAAAAGCGACTCTGCCAACATGGCTTGTCCATCGGCAGCGAAGGCGCCTGTGGGGTCCTTATTGAGTTGTTCGCTAAACGCTTTTGAAGCCGCGGCATCATCTTTGCGCATCACATGGGTCCAACCCAACTTGTGCTGAGCCTGTTCCAGCAGAGCAGCGGGTGTTTTACCGCCAGCAGCGGTGTTGCCGTTGGAGGCCGTGGCAATAACTGCCAGATAGGCCTTAGCAGCATCCTCCCAAAGCCCTGCATCCCACTTGGACTCACCGATTTCCAGCCAAGCCTCGGCAGCGCGAGATCCCGTCGGAAAACGCTCGACGAACTTGCGGAAGGTGGACTCTGCATCATTGCGCTTAGCATCTGCCAACTGCGCCATGCCCAGTTCAAAGAGCACCCGGTCAGTGGCCGGGAAATCTGGGCGTGCGACCAGCAACTGCTGAAAGCGAGTCACCGCTGCTGCAAATTGTTTGTCGCCCATGAGGCAGAGTCCCAGCAGGAGTTGAGCTTCACTTAAGGGGCCGGCGTCGAGTTTGGATTGGCCATCTTGATGGCCTTTGAGGAGTCGCTCCGCATCGGCGATTCCACCTTTAAAATCGCCTGTTCGCTGACGAGCATCACCACGGGCCAACAAGGCCGCGCTGATTGCCGTTGAGTCTGGATAAGAGTCGATGAGGTCGCTCCAGGCCTTGATGGCGTCGCTGAGCCGGCCTTTGTTCTCGTGGCACCAGCCACTGGCCAGTAACGCCCACGGAGCACGGTTGCCTTTAGGCTTGAGGGTTCTGGCTTTGGTATACGCCTCAATGGCCCCGTCAAAGTTTTCCGTGTCCTGTCGCAGTTGTCCTAATCGGTACCATGCGACATCGGCCAGCGAGCCGGTTGGAAACAGGGCGACAAGCTTTTCAGCCTGATCCAGTGCCCCGGGCTTATCTCCCATCTCACGCTTAGCCCGTACGGCCAACAGCAAGGCTTCGTTGCGGCGCGGCCATTGCGGGTGCGCAGAATCAAGAGCTGTCAGCACGGCACTCGCCTCTTTCAGCTTCTTTAATTCCACCAGTGCCGTGGCATCTAAAAGCATCGTCTCTGCCGCCGCGGCATCCTTGAGCTTGGGAGTTGCAGCCGCAAGAACATCGTGCGCCTTCTGCCATTGCTTGTCGGCAACGAGGGCTGCTCCCTCGCGGAGCTGCCATGAGGCGAGCTGCGCGGCTTGTGGGTTACCAGTAATTAAATCGTGGTAAGCCGTGGCAGCGGCGGCGTTATTTCCCTTGGCAAGCAGTGCCTCGGCTCGAATCGTTTTGACATCTACAATCGAGTCATTTCCCCCCGCTGCGGCTGGCGGATATTTTTTTAGAAACAGGTCCGCTTTCACAATCGCCTCGTCTGTTTTGCCTTGCTCGAGCAACGCTAAGGCTGTCATTGAAAGGGCAGTTTTTGCGGCTGGGTCATCAGGATACTTTTCTAAAATAACGGCATACACAGCCGCCGCTTCCGTTTTCTTTTCTGGCAACTCCCAGAGAGCGTCAGCACGATCGAGTTGCAGTTTGACGAGAAACGGGGCGTTAGCCGGGTCAGGCTTGTCGCTGAGTTTGGAAAGTGTCTCGAGGCCCTTCGTGGCAACTTCAAGGCTGCGAGCAAACTGTTTGGCATCCAGTTCTAAGACGGCCAGCCGATGAGACGCTTCAACGGCCTTGGCCCCATTGGCCGCAATGATCTTTTCTAGACGCGGGCGTGCCGCCTCAGGTTTTTTGGCTTCAATCAGTGCCATGCCGGAAGACAGCGCCGCTCGGTCGGCCTGCTTGGATGTGGGAAACTCATCGGCTATTCGGCCGAAAGCCGCTGCTGATTCGGCCCATTTCTTCTGGTTCCAGTAGGCCGTGCCGAGTCGTTCGAGCGATTCAGCGGCGCGGGGGCCTTTGCCGGCAGCCACTGGGGCTAAGATTGTTTCGGCATCACCGGGGGCATTTAAGGCGATTGCGATATCGGCTCGCCAGAGTGCAACATCATCGGCCAGTTTGTTTGTGGCAAAAGAGTCGGCAAACTTCTTGAGTGTGACAGCCGCTTCCTTACGATTTCCCATCTCGGATTGGCCGATCCCCAACGCGTATAACACATCGGGCATGCGTGGTGAGGCCGCGTGTTCGCGCTCAAATCTCTGCCAAGTTGTGATTGCTTTTTCACGTTGATTCGATTGCCAGAGAGACTCACCGAGGAAAAAGATTGCCTCCGGAGCCTGTGCATGTCCGGGGTTCTTTTCTACAAAGGTGGCAAGACTCTTAGCCGCTGCCGCAAAGGCTTCGGGTTTGGGCTGTGACTGCGCCACTTGAAAATCACCACGCCCCAATTCCCAACTCGCCAAAGCCACTGTGGCAGCATCGGCCTTGCTAGCGATTACTTCCTTGAAGGTTTTAGAGGCCTCAGCCCATTGATCATTTTTTAGCTGGCAGATTCCCAGGTAATAGCGTCCCTTTGTCGCTAGAGGGTCTTGGGGATGATTCTTGATCAGCGTGGCCCACTCCTCGGCGGCCAGTTCCCAGGCTTCACGATTTTGAAAAGCAGCAGCCGAGGCATATGCCGCTCGAGCAGCCTCGCTGGAGCCTTCGGCTTCATCAACCGGAGCACTTGGGGCGCTGGTGGCTACGCAGAGCGTGAGGCAACAGACAACTGAAGTGAACCAGCGGGTTGAAACAAGAGGTGAGAGCAAGCGTGAGAATCTGCTGCGATCCGTTGGGGGCTGTTTTCTCGTTTCGGGTATCATGTCTAAAACGACCCTCTTTTTGAGATGGACTGCTCAGTGGTTTATTTTGATTAGAGTTTGTTTCAATGGCAAGATTACCGCAACGAATGCCGCTTCGATACTGTTAGGAGAGTTCCTCGCTGTTTCTCGTGCAACCCAATCCACTTCCACGCTCCGACACCGCAATCGTCATCCTAGATGGCTTTACAGCCAATCCTGGCGACATTAGTTGGGCAGCGATTGAAGCGCTCGGAAACTGCAAGATCTACGACCGAACTGGCGAAGCCGATGTCGTGGCCCGCGCCGCTGATGCCGATATTGTGCTGACAAATAAAACTCTGATTACCCAAAAATCGCTGGCAGCATTGCCGCGATTACGGTACATCGGCGTCCTGGCCACAGGCTATAACACCGTTGATGTTCAGGCTGCACAGCAGCGTGGAATTTTAGTCTGCAATGTGCCGGAGTACAGCACGCCAAACGTTACACAGGCGGTATTTGCACTGCTCTTAGAACTTACTAACCGCACGGGTCATCACTCGCAGACGGTGCACGAGGGGCGGTGGAGTGCGTCGCCCGATTTCTGCTACTGGGATGGCGAGCTAGTGGAGTTGGCAGGACGAACGCTCGGCATAGTTGGTTACGGAAGAATTGGAAAGGCGGTGGCGGCGGTCGGCCGCGCGTTTGGCATGCAGATTCTGGCCCACCGCCGCACAGCAAGCGACGATCCGCAGTTTGTCAGCCTCGACAGGCTCTTGAGCGAGAGCGATGTCGTGAGCTTGCATTGCCCGCTGGTACCAGACACAAAAGAGTTGATAAACGCTGCCAGGCTTGCCCAGATGAAACCGTCAGCTTTTTTGATTAATACCGCCCGGGGAGCTCTCATTCATGAGCCCGATCTGGCGGCAGCGCTCAACGCAGAGCGGATCGCCGGCGCCGGTCTCGATGTGCTCTCGGTGGAGCCTCCGCTGGCTTCCAATCCACTTTTGTCCGCCCGCAACTGCGTTTTGACTCCACACATTGCGTGGGCCACTCGCAATGCGCGACTGCGATTACTCGAAGTGACCGCGGCAAACATTCGCAGTTATCTATTAAACAGGCCGCAGAATGTTATTACGCCTTAGCAGACGTTTCGAAAACTAAGCACACGTTTTTTTTGCAAATAAAGGAATGGCGACAGATGAAATCATTGCAGGCATTGGGAGTGGTCGTGAGCGGTAGCCTGATTCTTTTTAGCGGCTGCGATCAGCCCAGCAGCGACACAACCAAGATGCCGCCCGCCATCAAAACGCGTAAGACAATCGGTAAAACAACGCAAAACGTCCTCGAATTATCAGAGGCCCTGCGCAGTGGTGGCACATTAGCCGAGATGTCGGTCTCCGCTGACGGGCTGGGCATGGCGGCTGATGTGTATCGCACGAGCGTCGGCACATTAGGGGTTCAAGCTGTTGAGCACAAAATGCAACTGCATGCAGCAGAACATGGATCCGTACCGGCAACATACACAGACTTCATGGCCCAGATCATCGAGAAGGGAAAGCCCAACGGCGTGGAGTTGCCGATGTTGCCCTACTATCAGGAATACGCTTTTGATTCTGAAACAAAGAAACTGGTCGTGATTGAGTTTCCGGCCAAAAAAGAGCAGCGACTCAATGAAACTACCGGTGCAGCAGGCCTTTAAGCGTCTACCAATCGAGGCAGTGAACTGTGATGAGGCGTGACCCTCACGCGATTTCTGAGAACGAGCCGGAATCGAGCCGGTCTACAGATTTACAAATCGTTGTGGGGAAAGAAAGCCGATTGCATGGCTGGTGTGTGGAGCACTGGCGTTGCCGGTTGCCAAATCGGCAAGAATCTCACCCATCACAGAAGCAAATTTAAATCCATGTCCGGAAAAGCCTGCGGCGATCGCCACACGAGGGTGATCGGGATGCGGTCCAACAAGGAAGTGGCTATCGCGACTCATTGTGTAAAGGCACACTTCGTGGCTCGTTCGCTTGCGGACTTTGCCCGGTAGATAATCGGCTAGCACCTGTTCGACACGTTGTTGCTCGGCTGGGTCGATCGTTCGATCTATCTGCAGCGGATTATGGACCGGCTTGCCGCCGGTATGTTCGGCGATCTTTACCCCTCGTGCATCAATCGCCGGAAAGCCGTAGGTGAAACCGTTTGGGTCATCAAAGGCAAAGCAAGGAAAATTCTGCGCGGTATGCATGGCGGGTTCGGCCGCATACCAGAAGAGCGATTTGCGCAAAACCCGCAGAGAAATCGCAGGTAGATTCAAAAGATCTGCGGCCCATGATCCTGGTGCGAGCACAAGCCGATCAGCAGTGTAGTGATCGCCATCGGTTCTAACGACCACGCCTCCTCCAGTTACGCTCTGCCACGAGCGCACAGTAACGCCGTGCCTGATGTGCGCGCCAGCCCCAATGGCAGCCTCCATATGGGCGCGCACACATTCCTCCACAAAGAGGTAGCCTGCCCGGGCTTCGTAAATGGCTTCCCATGCTTGGGGCAGGCGAATGCTCGGCCACCGAGCCGTTGTTTCCGCTGGGCTGATTCGTTCGATGGAAAGATTGTGGATGGCCGCGGACCGCTGCACGCCTTGGAGCACGGCTCCCTGCACTGGCCCGCCGAGTAGCAAACCATTTTCAACGAGCAGCGTTCGCCCAACAGTTTTTTCAAGCTCACGCCACAGCTGGTAGCTCCGCAAAAGCAGCGGCACGTAATCGGGATGCTCGAAGTAGGCCTGACGAATCAGTCGGGTTTGTCCGTGCGAACTGCCGCGGTTGTGGGCCGTGGGAAAACGATCGAGGCCAATCGAGCGAACCCCACGAGCGGCAAGGTGGTAGAGCGCTGCGCTCCCGATACCACCGGTGCCCACTACAATCGCGTCGTAGTGTTTTGTGATCGTCATGCTGCGCGTGCCGTGGAGTGAGCGAAAGGATCAGACCAGCTCAAATAAGGCCTCGATTTCCACCGGTACGCCATTCGGCAAAGAGACGACGCCGACAGCGCTGCGAACACCGATTCCCATTTCACGTCCCCAGATTTCGGCAAAGAGCTCACTGCACCCGTTGAGTACGTGTGGATGTTGCTCAAACTCAGGCGTGCAATTGACCATGCCGAACACTTTGACAACGCGTCGCACTCGATCGAGAGACCCGGCCGTGGCGAGGAGTGTTGCTAAAATCGTCAGACCAGCATGACGAGCAGCTTGCTTGCCAGCATCGGCATCTAAATCACTCCCCACCCGACCGCGCAGCAGGGTACCGTCGGACAAAATTGGAAGATGACCCGACACATAAAGAAAGCCACCGAGTATCAGGCTTGGCGTGTAGGCGCCGATGGGTTTTGGAGCTGGTGGAAGAGACAGACTCAGCGATATGAATCGCTGCTGCACCGACGCAAGGGACTCAGACATTGTGAAACACAACACCTTTCTAAAAAGAGAGCCTGGATCAGTTGAGATGCAGGATCCGATTTGGATTGACCAATAACCGTGCGGTATCCTAACACCATCAGCCGCAGGTATAGAGCGCAACAATTTATGACCGACCTACTGATACTCGATCCACAGCATCAGTCTCTCAAGCGATTTCTGCCCAGCGGTACAGAAACCTACCTCGCCGACCTACTGGATCGCCATGCAGTTGTCGTTCGGTTATCGCGGCCACGTCGCAGTAAGCTTGGCGATCATCGTGCTCCAAGTGGTGGCCAGCGATACCATCGGGTTTCGATCAACAACGATCTCAACCCGTATGCCTTTCTCACGACGCTGCTGCACGAGATTGCTCATGCCACTGCTTGGAAAGCCCATCGGCAACGGGCACGCACGATCAAGCCGCATGGACCAGAATGGAAGAAAGCTTTTGAATCTCTGCTTGCCCCGGTTGTGGCTTCTCACGCATTGCCAGAGGATGTCAGCACTGCCTTGGCTGCTTTTATGCGCAACCCATCAGCTACCACCTGTAGCGATCGCACAGTCGTACTAGCGCTCGCTCGCTACGACAGTCAAGAATCCGGCCAGGTGCGCGTGGAACAACTGCCGATCGATGCCGTATTTCGAACCAGCAGCGGAAAGCTATTTCGCAAAGGACGTAAGCTGCGCAGCCGTTATCAGTGCCATGATTATCGAACCGGACGAGAGTATCGCGTTCACGCCCTCAGTTGCGTGGAACCGATCACAGACCAAGCTGGGATTCCTCGGTTGGTCGATGGTAGAGGCGAACTGAAAAAACGTCTGCTTGCCATCCACTAGCGAGTGTGTTGGGTGCTGTTTGCGGCAGCATTCTTAAGTATTTTCTCACCACTTTGCAACACCTCACCGGCCGTGGCTTTAAGCTTCTGCTCATCGACAGTAACGCTTAATGAATTGCCGTTTTGCTGAATGTGGATCACACCAGCCACAACGAGCCCACCCACGACTAAGCCCAACAAGATGAGATTACGAATCATTTTATTCTCCGCGATAAAAGTAAGGAATGAACGCAAACGGCTGGCCGTTTTCAAGAATCGTCGGTCGGGAGAATAGCAGGAATGAGCAGCCAGGCAACAGCACTTCTTCGTTTTTTTCGGTCTGACGGCCCACGGATAGAGGCCAGCGAGTGTCGCTCGTCTTGCCTGCGGAATATGGGCAACGATTCCCTTATTTGTCTATGCTAATGCCGCTGCGCAGATTGACGGTTCTAGTCAAATAGCAGAGCAGCACTGGGCTCGGTTTTGGCGTGGAGGCCGAGCATGATGGACTGGACAAAATAATTGCACTGCTGAGGAGAATCTTTTGATGGCTGGCAGAATTATCATGCGTACAGGCGAGGCGCTGGTAGAAGCCGACGAGGCGTGGAGTGCAGCCGAACCGGAGGTGGTGATTGGTGAACTCGACGGTCCGGTTGGCTATGCAATAGCCAATCTGATCGGCGATCAGGTGAAGGGACATTCGCGTGTCTGGGCGATCTTAAACAGCGATGTGCAGGTTCGGCCAGCCACTTTAATGGTGAGTAAGTACACCGCGCCCAATCCCCGCTACACGAATATTTTAATGGGGACCGTACAAGCAGCGATTGCCAATGCTGTGCTTGATAGCGTGCGGGCTGGAGATATCCCCAAGGGGAAGGTAAACAGCGTCGGCATCATTGTGGCGGTTTGGCTCGATCCGTCGGTGGCTGATGAAAAGACTAAAATCGACCACGATGTGCTCTTCCAAACGCATCGGGAGGCAACGAGAAAAGCTATTCACAAGGCGATGAATAATGAGCCAAGCATCGATTGGTTGCTGAAAAACCAAAAGAAAATCAGTCACTACTACCACGATCTTGGAAAGCAGGGGGACCTTTAAAAGAGGTCAGTTTGCATCATGGCGCGTTCTAGTCCACAGATCGAAGCCGCCTATCGCCTTGCCCACGAACGCTACCAATCAATCGGCGTAAATACTGACAAGGCACTGACGGCGCTGGCGCGTATTCCCATTGCCCTTCACTGTTGGCAAGGCGACGACGTTGGTGGTTTTGAGCATTTGGAAGAATCGTCCGGGCAGTCGCTCGGAGGCGGGCTGGCCGTCACAGGTCATTATCCCGGCAAGGCACGCAACCCGACTGAGCTTCGGGCTGATATTGATAAAACATTGCTGCTGATACCGGGTAAACACAGGCTCAATCTGCATGCTTGCTACGGCGAATATGGCGGTATGAAAGTGGATCGCGATGAAATTGAAGCCAGCCATTTTCATAATTGGATCGCATGGGCCAAGGAAAAAGGTCTCGGCCTCGACTTCAATCCTACTTGCTTTGCGCACCGTCATGCCGCAGATGGCTTTACCCTTTCGCATGCTGACAAAAGCATAAGACAATTCTGGGTCGAGCACTGCCGCCGCTCTCGTGAAATTGGTGCAGCCTTCGGCAGAACGCTGGGCACCCCCTGCGTGACTAATGTGTGGGTGCCAGACGGTTTTAAGGATACTCCTGCCGATCGCACTGGGCCCCGCGAGCGATTAGCCGGCGCGCTGGACGAAGTTTTTAAAACCCCACTTTCGCAAGAGCATAACCTCGACGCAGTTGAGCCCAAACTCTTTGGCATCGGGGCAGAGAGTTGTACGGTTGGATCAGCAGAGTTTTATCTGGGCTATTGCATCACGCGCAACAAGCTTCTCTGTCTGGATGCCGGGCACTACCACCCCACGGAGACGATCAGCGATAAGATCTCAAGCGTGCTCTTGTATCTCCCGGAGATTTTATTGCACGTCAGCCGGGGCGTGCGCTGGGATAGCGATCACGTCGTGACACTGTCCGACGATCTCCTCGGTATCGCTAGGGAGATCATTGCCGCAGATTACGGTTCACGTATACACATTGGCCTCGATTATTTTGATGCTAGCATCAATCGAATTGCTGCTTGGACGATTGGCATGCGAAACATGATTAAGGCTCTGCTCATTGCCCTATTGGAGCCGCCGGCGATTCGTGAGCGGGAATTGTGCGGTGATTCAACTGCTCGCCTGATGCTGCAGGAGGAGGCAAAAAGCATGCCGTTTGGCTCTGTTTGGGATTGGTACTGTCAGTCGCAAGGCGTGCCAATCGGCGTGGCATGGCTTGACGAGGTACGGATCTATGAAGAAGCCGTGATGGGAAAGCGCTTCTGAAGGCAGCGAACTATCTTTACCGTTACGCTTTACCTTTAACTTTACGAATCAGACAAATCGAGAGGAACTTTTTGATGTCATCTCCGAGACGTCAAGACATTTGCTCGAGAGCGAGCGCCGGGCAGTGCTGGGCTTACGTGCTGCTTCTGGCAGGAGTTGGCTTGGGCCACCAACTCACTGCGCATGCGGTAGACAATGCGCCCGCCGGTGGTGAAGAAAAGAAGCCGGTAGATTTTGTCCGAGAGATGCAGGTAGCCGCCGAGGCAACTGGCCGAGCCTCTTGGGGACACTGGGGCGATCAGCCCAACCGCTATGTTTCGTGGTCGAATCACAGCAACCGGCTTGTTCCGGTCTACGCATTCGGCATAACGCTTGATCGGGTGTCGGGAATGAACAGCATCTACCGCGACAGCCATCGATTAGAGAAACTGTACGGTCAGCATCCCACAGGCACGCTGAACGCCCATGCCGAATACTTTGATCAGACAGATATTTATCGGCTGCAGCAGATGGCGGCTGATGCGGGAAAAAAATACATCGTGCTTCTTGTCTTCGACGGCCTTGATTGGCAAACAACACGAACGGCTGCGATTGCCACTGCCGGTACGGTTGCCTACCAAGAAGGCCGTGGCACCGGGTTTGCATTCCAGGATTACCGTGGAGCCCCGACCGACTTCGGTCTTTGCGTGACGAGCCCGGCCAATGAGGGAACCGCAGGAGACGTTGATGCCCAAGCCGTGCGCAATCCCGGCGGCAATAAAACGGGGGGCTATGATCCGCTGCTCGGCGGCCAGACTGCATGGACCTGGCCCGTTGATAATCGCTACCTCATTGGTCGCAATCGTTTGCAGCCACATGCCGTCACCGATTCAGCCGCGTCAGCAACATCTCTGTGCACTGGCTATAAAACCTACAACGACTCGATCAACGTCGACGTGCAAGGCGTTCAAGTGGAGCCGATTGCTCGTTTGTTACAGGCAAAAGGCTATGCAGTTGGCGTCGTGACAAGTGTGCCAGTGTCGCATGCGACTCCGGCGTGTGCGTACGCTAATAACGTGACCCGTGACGACTACCAAGACATCGCTCGCGATCAACTCGGGCAGCCATCGATTGCCCATCGTATCAATCCACTCAAGGGGCTCGATCTTTTGATCGGCTGCGGCTTCGGGGTGCGCTGCGATCGAGAGCCCGATCAAGGAACAAATTTTGAATCGGGCAATAAATATGTGGCAGACTCAACACTGGCGGCCATTGATACAACGCGCGGCGGGATGTATCGCATCGCCCTACGAACAGCCGAACGTTCCGGAAAACAAGTTCTTGCCGCCGCCGCTCAAGATGCAATAAACAAAAATCTTCGTCTCTTCGGTTTTTTTGGGACGGTAGAGGGGCACTTGCCCTACCGAACAGCCAACGCTGATTTTGATCCGGTTGGCGGTCGCGACCAACCCTTGGCCGACAGACTCCAGCAAAAATACGCCCCGATCAAGCCTTATGTTACGGCCGATCTCGAAGAAAATCCGACGCTGGCCGACATGACGGCTACGGCACTCGATGTGCTCGGAAAAAAGGACCGCTTCTGGTTGATGGTAGAGGCGGGTGACGTCGATTGGGCCTCGCACGCCAACAACATCGACACGGCTATCGGCGCCGTAAAAAGTGGCGACGATGCCTTTCTTGCTGTGGTGAGCTGGATCGAGCAGAACAACGCTTGGGACGATAGCGTGGTCATTGTCACGAGCGATCACGGTCACCTTTTTGTGCTGACCGATCCCACGGCATTTCTGCCAACGCCGTAGGCAACTGCTTGCAATCAATCTGCTTGGCTGATCAGCGTCTTCATTTCACGGACAGCTTGCGTGAAACCCACCAGCACAGCGCGAGCGACAATCGAGTGACCGATATTAAGCTCGCCCATGCCCTCCAATCGTGCCACCGCAATAACATTGCGGTAGGTGAGGCCATGGCCAGCTGCTAGTTGCAGTTGAGCCTGTCGTGCCATGGTCGCACCGCGAGAAAGCTCGAATAGTTTTTCATGCTGCTCCACTGCGTTACCGGCATTGGCATAGCAGCCGGTATGTAGCTCGACTGCAGCAACAGACAGATCAACAGCTGCGTCGATCTGTCGAGCAGAGGGATCGATAAACAGCGAGACCGCTATACCGGCATCTTGCAGCCGCTGCACAGCTTCGGAAGTGGCACTCTTGTGGGTGACAACATCGAGACCACCCTCGGTCGTAATTTCCTCGCGGTGTTCTGGGACGAGGGTCACTTGATCTGGCTTCACGCGACAAGCGATGGCAATCATATCGAGCGAGATTGCCGACTCTAGATTCAGCTTCACCTGCACGGTGCGTCTGAGCACCTCTAAATCGCGATCTTGTATGTGACGACGATCTTCGCGCAGGTGAATGGTGATCGCATCAGCGCCACCGAGTTCTGCTAAGGCAGCCGCCCAGACCGGATCGGGCTCGATTGTGCGACGAGCCTGCCGCAGGGTGGCAACGTGATCGATATTGACGCCAAGATATACCATGCACTGAACTCCTCTTGAAACCGCCAGCCTGCCTGACTCAGGTTGAACTTTTCAAGAGGACAACAGAATTTCCGCGAGGAGTTCGCACTTGCAACACAACGCCCTGCTCGGCGCTCTCGTGTTCGATTGCCTTTGAAAACTCGTCAACGGAATTCACAGGGGTCTTGCCTACCTTGCGAATCAAAACGCCTGGACCAATGCCTGCGCGAGCGCACACTCCGTCGGCATCCACGCGATCGACCAGCACACCAGAAAAACCTTCGTAGATTGCTTCCGTAGCGGAAGCCTTCTCACTAACCTCCAAACCGAATTCCTCAGAATAGAACGTTTTTGCAGACAACGGAGCTGGCAAAGAATCCTCCGTCGTCTGTCGAGGAAGCTTGCTTGGTAAGGCCTTGACAGAAATGGTCAGCGGAACGGTTTTTCCATCGCGCAGCACTGCAAGTGCGTGTGGCTTTCCGATCGTGGATCGTTCCACAACCTCTTGGAGTGAACGTGGGCCATCCACTGGTTTGCCATCAAAGGTTGTGATCACGTCCAGTTCCTGTACGCCAGCAGCTGCGGCAGGAGTATCGGGCATCACTTCTGTGACAAGCGCACCTTTTTTGTCTTTGATCCCCAGCTTGGTGGCCATCTCTGGGTTGAGCGGACCGATGGCAACACCCAGAAATCCTCGCTCTACAGAACCCTTGGCAATCAATTGTTCGCTGACCCAGCGTGCTAAATTGATCGGAATCGCAAACCCGATTCCTTGATAACCGCCGCTGGATGAGGCAATCGCTGTGTTGATTCCGATAACCTCGCCGGCGAGATTGACCAGCGGCCCACCGGAGTTGCCCGGGTTGATAGCCGCATCTGTTTGCAAAAACTTTGCGCGCCGTGCGCTGTCTAATTCGCGACCTTTTGCACTGATAATCCCAGCACTGACGGTCGTATCGAGTTCGAATGGAGTGCCGATGGCGATCACCCAGTCACCGATCTCTAGTTTGTCAGAATCACCGAGCGTGGCCGTTGGTAGATCGTGGGCTTCTACCAGTCGCACCACAGCCAGATCGCTTTCGGGATCAGTTTTAATTTCTAAAGCTTTGAATATTCGACCGTCTGGCAATTCAACAGAAACCGAATCGGCTCCTTCAACAACATGATTATTCGTGAGCACAATTCCCGAAGCATCGACGATCACGCCCGAACCGACACCCGATCTGCCGGGCATTTGCGGAGCATTGTTGCCATGAAAATTCAAACCGTCGGGCAAGCCGTCGCGAAAGAAATCTTCGAAGGGCGTACCTTTAAAGGGGTTGTCGCCATTGCCTTTTGGCTGTTCTCCGCGGCGTGTTATTGGCTTGCGAGGCTTTGCTTCACTCCGGACAACAACAACGCTCGGTGTAGCACGCTCTGCGGCGTGGCGGAATGCTTTTGAAAGGGATGTGGCCGCTGCAATCGAATCGACCGTAGCCGGGCTTTCCTCTGCCCACAAGCGACGACTCCCGTTAGAAAAACAACTGGCCGTAAAGATTACGAGAACGCTTGACCACAGATACAGTGCCGGAAAGTAACTCGATCGAATTCGTCCAGCAGATCGAACAAACGTTCTATTATTCGCAACAGGAGCATTGTTCATGGTGACGGTTCCCTCAGAAGCTATTCTCGGGCTCAGTTAAACGGCACATCAATTTAGAGAAAATTATCGGTTCGAAAAGGTGTTGTTTGTCTTGACCTTCTCTCAGCACTTCTCATTGTAGTCATGCGCAGCCAGAGAATGATAATTCTGGCTCACATTCCAACAGGGTAGGGCCTAGGGAGTCGTTCAAGCTGAAGCTTTTTACGCACTCGACTTAGGGATGGTTCGGTGCAAAAAAGTTAAGGCATTTTTGGAACGGCCGCTGCGGGAGCAGGCCAGTCGCGTTGACAGACAGGCAGCCAAACCCGTACGCTTGGCACAAAGAAAGTGCTTGTTTTCATGCCCAAACGGGATCGCCGAGAGACACCGCAAGTTGCTGTTGATATCGCCGAATGTCAGCGACGGATCGGCTATGAATTTCACGATCCGACGCTTCTTGTCTCGGCTCTCACACATGCTTCTGGAGCCCAACACAGGCTAGCGTCGAATGAAAGGCTGGAATTTCTGGGGGATGCCATTCTGGGTTTCATTGTTTGTGAAACTCTTTATCGGCTCTTTCCGGACTCGCTTGAAGGTGACCTGACGCGGATAAAATCAGTAGTTGTGAGTCGGGAAATATGCGAGCGCATTACTGAACAGTTGGATGTGGTTGAGTTTCTCATCTTCGGCAAAGGGCTTGCTGTCAATAAGCCGGTGCCTTCATCGGTTTTGTCGGACCTATTTGAGTCGTTGGTTGCCGCAATCTACTTAGACGGTGGAATTGATCCGGTGCGTACGATTGTCCGACGATTCATTGAGCCAGAAATTGTGAAGGTCGCCTCGGGTGAGCAGGGCTTAAACCACAAATCACTTTTGCAGCAGTTATCGCAACGCGATTTTGGTGTAACGCCTACCTATTTAGTCGTTGAGGAGGCCGGTCCGGACCACAGCAAAACCTTCCATATTTCTGCCCACATCGGCAATCGCAGCTATTCGCCAGCCTGGGGTCGCAACAAAAAAGAAGCGGAGCAAAAAGCTGCCGCCAACGCCCTCGAAGAACTACAGGGCGAACCACAATTGCCACCGGCCCCGTAGTGCTTCGCTGTGTATTGATTCGTCACTTTTATTCTGGTTTGGAACTCTTTGTATTGCTCGGCCTTCACGTTGTTGGGCGATGCACCTGACGTTCTCCCCATTTCTTGATCCAGCCGGGAATGGGTATACGGCTCACGTTCAAGCCTCGGGCAGTTTGCTCTCTCGGGGAGAGCCCACTCGCAAGCGCCTGCTCGATCGCTCTGGCCCTCCGGGCCTGCGCTCTCTCGATGCTGCCTACGCTTTGCCATCTGTGGCTGCGCTGGTCAGCAACGCCGGTTCCCGGGGCTATGGGCAACCCGTCTGGTGATCTGATTTCGGCGAATCGTTTTGTGCACAGAGGATCACGAATGAAGGATCACGAAGGATCCGTATGAGATACAGCACGGGAGTGGGCGGCGGTGGGGCTACGGGATCAGGCTCCGTCGCCAGAACCTGCCTGCCGGGACGAGGGGCGGGTGGCGACGGCAGCCCGCAGGACGGCACGACGCGTCGGCCCCGTCGAATCGAGCACTGGGGCATCCGGCAGAAGAAGAGGGCGATTCACGTCTGCGTTTCCGATCAATTGGATCCTGTTCCGGTTAGCCTCTCCAGACCGGAGCCGCAAGCGGCGACCTCTACAGGCACTTGAGGAACTCGAGCACGGCCAGTCGCTGCTTCTCCGAAAGATCGTCGCCGAAGGTGTGACCGGTGTTGAGCATGCCGGTGTAGAGCTCCGGCTTTGTGGGGTCGACCTTCACGTTCTTGACGTTGGCCAGCGACTGTCGAAGCGCTTCCAATTGTTCCGGCGATCGCCAGTCGGGATCAAAAATCCGCACGTATGGCTCCTGTTCCATCTGCTCTAG
>CAMBUD010000042.1 GCA_945871035.1 Planctomicrobium piriforme
CTCAGGCAACCGACGGTGCGAATGCGCCCGGCCGATTTGTCTCCAACGATAGCGAAACGCTCCCGGCGGCCAATGCACCAGGCTGGCGATCCAATGCATCGGCGACAGATCCATTGGCTCAGGGCAATGCTTTTCCAAATCGTCCGGCCTCCCTTGATATGCCCACAACGGTGTCCACTGCTGCGGTGCCTCAGTTGTCGCATTTTTCAGCGGGGCCGCAGTCGCCAATTACGGCTGACGTCCAAGCCGTTTCGGCGGCGAGCGTTTCCGATCCCGAACCCGACTCAGATGCAGGGCACTCCGATTTCAGCGCCGCAGAACTGCCTGAGACTGACAGCACCGTAGAGCAGACGGACGAAAATCCAAACGAACCGCCTGCACCACTCCAACCGGATGCCGATCCGCTGGCCGCGCCTGCCGTCCTGCCAGCGGTTAGCAAAGCAGCGGAGATACCGTTGCCGGCAGCCGTCGCACAAACCTCACCAGCACTGCCAGCCGATCCGAATATAAAAACTCCTACCAGTGACATCGATCCACCGGCACCACCGGCGCCCCCGGTGGCTACCGCCGCACTGCCAGCCAAAGTTTTAGCCAAAGCAAATACCCCAGCCATGAGCGAGTCGAATGCCCTTCGCGCGGATGCGGTCGCTGCGGTTCCCTTTGCGGCGGCACCCCCGCTTGTTTCGTCTCAACGAACGCTCGCGCCGGCCAGTTTGGCAACGTCTACGATCGGCAGTGGCTCCAGCGGCCAAGGGCGTCCCGGGCCGATGCAACTAGAGGGCGTGCAAACTCCGCAGTTGACTGTTGAGAAGCGTGGCCCTCGGGAGGTGCAGGTGGGGAAGGCTGCCCGCTATGAAATTCTGGTGCGCAATGTTGGCAGCGCCACAGCTCATGCTGTCACCCTGCGAGACACCGTGCCCTATGGCACAAAGCTGATCGCCACAACACCTCCAGCCAGCCACGGTCAGGCCAGCGATAGTGAGTTTCAAGCCGGATCAAGCGCGGCAGGGGAACTGGTATGGACCATTGGCTCGCTCGCGCCCGGAGCTGAAGCGCGCACTTCAATGGAGGTGATGCCGATGATTGAGGGCGAAGTTGGGAGCGTGGCAAGCGTGAACTTCCGTGCCGATGCGTCGGTGCGATCCCATGCCACAAAACCCGATCTACGACTGGAGGCAACCGCGCCCAAACCGGTGCTGCTTGGCAAAAATGTGCAACTGACGATCAAGATTTCTAATCCGGGAACAGGAGTGGCCACCGGCGTGGTGCTCGAAGGAACGTTGCCTGAAGGTGTCACGCACAAAGCGGGTCGTGAACTGGAGTTTGATGTTGGTCAGTTACGGCCTGGTGAATCGCGCACGATCGACCTTGTGCTTGATTCCACTGGGCCCGGCGTGCATGCGGCCCGGTTTATTGCGCGGGCCGATGGTCAAATCGAAGTCGAACAATTGGTGCGCATCGACATTACGGCGCCCACGCTTGAGCTGTCGGTTGAAATGCCGTCGCGACGCTATCTGCAGCGGCCAGCAACCTGCGTGCTATCCATGGCCAACACCGGAACCGCCCCAGCCAAGGGCGTGGAGCTCGCCGCCCAACTGCCGCAGGGCATGAAATTTATGCGGGCTAATAATGCTGGCTACTACGACGAGCGGCAACACCGCGTGCTTTGGAATCTGGAAGAACTACCGGCTGGGGAAATCGGTAGCGTCGAAGTGGTGGTCATGCCGATCGATCTAGGCCCCCAGAAAATTATGGTGGCCGCCCGCTCGGCAGCCGGTCTCTCCGACCAAGCAACACACACCGTCGATGTGGAAGGCGTAGCAGCTCTCGTATTCGAGGTTACCGATAGCGAGGATCCGATAGAAGTTGACGGCATGACAGAGTATGTCGTGCGCATTGGCAATCAAGGCACAAAGTCGGCCAGCGGCGTTCGACTCATGGTCACATTGCTCGGCGAACTCGAACCGGTCGATGCCAAGGGTCCGGTAGCCCACCGCGTGGAAAATCTGACAATCTTATTCGAACCACTCGCGAAGCTGTCCCCGTCCGAAGATGCCGTTTTCCGCATTCGTGTGCGCGGTCGTCGCGCCGGTGACCAACGCATGCAAGTGCAACTCACCAGCGACGATCATCCATCACCGATCACAAAAGAAGAGATTACGCACGTCTACGCCGATCGTTGATGGCTTCGCTACCTTCTGAGTTTAGGCTCGCAAAGTGGCGCCCACCTGCTGGCCGCAGGCGGCCACAATGGCATCGATCGTGCGCATAGCATCGTCACCGGAGAGCGTGCCGGTGGCACTGCGCAGCCTCAGCGACACAACCACACTTTTTTTGCCGGCCCCCAGTCGCTCAACATCCTGCCAGACCTGCACGAGTCGGCATTCCTCGAGCAGTTTGCCCGCAGCGCTGTAGATGGCCGCTGCAATGGAGGCCCACGGCACAGCCTCTCCAACGACGAGGTTGAGATCCCGCCCAATGGCCGGGAAATCGCTCAGACTCTGCAGCTTTTTCTCAATGCCGGCGGCGAACTCCAGTCGATCCAATCGCAATTCTGCGGCACTGACCGCAGGCTGCGATCCAAAGCGATCGCGAATGGGCTGAGCAATTTCACCCACCACACCAATCCTGATAGCAGTGCTGCCGGCTGTGCAGAGCATAATCTCAGCTGCCCTGCCGGGTGAGAAAAGATCGAGTTGGAGCGGCCGGAATTCATAGCCGGTGTTGGAGGCAGGATTGATTTCCCAGGGATCGAATCCAAGACGGCCAAGCACCGCCTCAGCCAGGCCCTTGGCCGTGGAAAAATTTCCGCTGGTCACCAATGACAACAGCAGCGGTTCTTGAATCAGCCCACTGCGCGAAGAAGCAGTGCCCTGGTCTTTATTGGCAGTGTCATCGGCCAGATAAGCGCGGGCTATTTCGAAGAGATCGCCGTGCGGCGCTCCAACTGCCAGCGTCCCCATTCGAGCTTCCAGCAAGCTAGGCAGCAGCGTGCGCCGCAGTCGATCGGCCCCACGCACAAGGGCTGGTGAAACCACAAGCGGCAGCGCACTCCCCCACGGACTGCATGTGGTTTCCAGTGCATCATTCACGACGCTGCGGGTCATTGCTTCGCAGAGGCCCGCCCCCACGAGTGCGTCGGATGCCAGGCGGAGTGTTTTTTCATGGAGAGATAATTCGACCGGCCGTGCAGCGATTGGCTCATCTTCCGGCACGCGGTCGTAGCCCTCGATTCGAACGATTTCCTCAACCAGATCGATCTCACGAGACACATCGCGCCGCCATGTGGGAGCCTTCCAGCGCGAGCAAACGGCGTCGGAACCCTCTGATTCAAATCCCAAACCAAGCAGGATTTCTTGTTGCCGTGCCGCTTGAATATTGATGCCAAGTACGTTTGCCACGCGGTCATGCCGCAAATCCACTGAGGCCGGCGCGCAGACCAGCGTGCCCGCTGTAACGGTTCCAGATTCAAGCATACCGCCAGCGTTGTCCAGGATCATCGCTGCCGCACGGCGACTGGCCCAGTCAACTGCAGCCGGATCTGGCCCGCGCTCAAAGCGATACGACGAAGCACTGGCCAGCACGAGTCCGCGGGCGGCGGCCCGCACGGCCAACGGGGCAAATTGGGCGCACTCCAACAAAATATCGACGGTTTGTGGACCAATTTCGCTGCGCACACCACCCATCACCCCGGCTAACGCCAAGGGGCCAACAGCGTCGGCGACAACGCACATTTTGTCCGTGAGCGAATAGGTTTTGTGATTGATTGCCGTGAAGACTTCGCCAGCAAGCGCCCGACGCACAGTGATGCAGCCATTCTGAATCGTTTGGAGGTCGAAGGCATGCAGTGGCTGTCCGCATTCGAGCATCACGTAGTTGGTGATATCGACAATGGAATTGATGCTCTCAATGCCGACTGTTCGCAGTCGATCAACGAGCCACTGTGGACTCGATCCAACGCGCACGCCGCGAATCACACGCGCAGAGTAAAACGGGCAGAGGGTTTGGTCGTGAATCTCAACAGTGATGCTACGGGCAGCATCACCTTTGCCTTCAAGCGGTCGTGGGTCCGGGGTAGAAAGTGGCCGTGAAAACAGTACGGCAGCTTCTCGTGCCACGCCGATGTGCCCGAGGCAGTCGGGGCGATTGCTGGTGACCTCAATCTCGATGGCTGTGTCGGCGCCAACTGCCCGCGTCGACTCGTGATTGAGTCCCGACATGAGCAGCCGATCGGCAAGTGAAGCCGGCAAAACTTGCAGTTGCACATAATCGGCAAGCCAGTTGGTGGAGATGATCATCGAAGAAGCACCACGGTGTGTGGGAGGTCAAAACTGTTCAAGAAACCGCACGTCGTTACGGTAAAAATCACGGATGTCGGCCACCCCATACCGGCGTGCTGCGATGCGTTCGACCCCGAGACCAAACGCAAATCCCGAAACCGCATCTGGATCGTAGCCAACAGACTCAAGCACAGCGGGATCGACCATGCCGGCGCCGCCCATTTCGATCCAGCGGCCATCCCACTCCATGTCAACTTCAACACTTGGTTCGGTGAACGGGAAGAACGATGGACGAAACCGCACTCGCACATCGCCACCGAGAAAGCTTGAGGCAAAAAAGTGCAGCACGCTTTTGAGATGCGCCATCGTCGTGCCGGGCTCGATGAGGAGTCCTTCGACCTGATGAAACATCGGGTAATGCGTGGCATCGGCGGTATCGGGTCGGTAAACACGCCCCAGCGAAACGATCCGGAGCGGTGGCCGACGCTTTTCCATCACGCGGATTTGCACAGTGCTCGTCTGGGAACGCAACAGGAGCGGCTCGGTTCCCTGTGCCACGGCCAGATAAAAATTGTCGAGCGGATCGCGGGCGGGGTGTTCGGCACCGATCGCCAGAGCTTCAAAATTATGCCACTGATCCTCGACTTCTGGGCCATCAACGCTTTCAAAACCGAGTCGCGACATGATTTCCTGCACGCGGCGGATCGTTTGCGTCAGAGGATGAACGTGTCCTATTCGTACGCGCTCGCCGGGCAGAGTGACGTCGATGGCATCGACGACTGCCAAGCCATCTTTTGTTTGGGCGGCAGCAATGCGTTCTCGGGCCGCTGAAAACAGCGCGGTAATCGTCGCCTTCGCTTCGTTGAATTGTTTGCCGCCAGCGGGCCGATCAACGGCCGTGAGGCCGGAGAGGAGTTGCGTCATTGCCTTGAGGCGACCGCTGCGAGCACCCAGAAACTCGATCCGAGCTTTCTCAAGCATCGATCCATCGCTAGCCGCCGCGATCGCCGTTTTTGCAGCGGTGCAGAGGCTGTCTGTTTCACTGAGAAAAGATGCCAGCAGATCAGAAACCGCTGCATTCTCAGAGGGTTCAGTCGAGCCAGTCTCAGCACTCATTGCCACGGCACTACGCGACCGCAGCCGGCTCCGGCAGGCCCATGGCCTTCCGCACGCTATCAACAACGGCATCAAAACCAGCCCGATCAATAACCGCCATTTCGGCAAGGGTGCGGCGATCAAGCTCCGCCCCAATCTTTTCTAAGCCGGCAATAAACTGGCTGTAGCGCATGCCGCGCTCCCGAACAGCAGCATTGATGCGCACGATCCACAGTCGACGGAAGTCGCGTTTTTTGCGGCGGCGGTCGCGGCGGGCATAGACACCCGCGCGAATGATCGACTCTTTAGCCGTTCGCAGCAGACGACGGCGGCCACCGACCGAACCCTTCACTCTTTTGAAGAGTCTCTTTTTGGCTCTCAGGCGAGGAACAACACTTTTTGTACGCATGACTCTTGGCTTTCAAAAACTGCACTGAAACTGGAAACGATACTGTCGCACCACTGGCCATTTTTTCAAGGGGGGAACCCTTTGGCTGCGAACAAAACCGCGTGAACGGGTATACGCGTGGACAACCAGCCCGACATTAGTAGCTGTATTTGCCCAGAGCTTGGATGATTTTTGTGGCACTCACACTGGCCAGGACGCCCGTGCCACGGAGGTTGCGTTTGCGCTTGCTGGACAGTCGGACCTGCAAGTGGCTTGTGCCAGCGCGGCGGTGTTTCACCTTGCCACGGGCTGTAATCCGGAATCGCTTTTTGGCGCCTTTGTGAGTTTTTTGCTTTGGCACAGAACCATCTCCTTTTCAGACACAACCGCCGGATTTGTATTTTATTTTTTTAGTTTAAACAGACTTTTATTTTGGCGATAACGTGCACACGAGGCGTCGGCCCATCTGCTGGGGCGGAGCGTCGATTTTACCAACGGGTTCAAGGTGTACAAGAATGCTTCGCATCACACGCTGACCTTCGTCGATGTGTGCTAATTCACGACCGCGAAACACGACCGATACGATCACCTTATCCTTGTGCTCCAGAAATCCCTTTGCCTGATTCACTTTAAATTCGATGTCGTGATCGCCTGTTTTAGGTCGCAGGCGGATCTCCTTGATCTTGGTGTGGTGGATGTGTGTTTTGTGTTGTTTCTTTTTTTGTTGGTATTTGAACTTACCGAAGTCCATGATTCGACAAACAGGTGGCTTTTCGTTGGGGGCAACTTCAACGAGATCAAGCCCGGCCTCCCGTGCGAGGTTCAGCGCTTCCTCGGTTGGAATGATGCCTAACTGGCCACCCTCGGCTGAGATAACTCGGATCGGTGTGATCCGAATTTGCTCATTAATGCGATGCTGCTTCTCGATGGCTCACGACTCCGGACGCGGACTAGACGCCGCTGGCCGGGAAGAATGCTTGCTCTTCAAATCTGGCAACGGTGACACTCCTCGCGGATTGTTCCAAGAATCCCAACACACAGGCCCATTACTTGTGCACGATCTCAGAAGATACACCGAGTATTCCAGTGAATGGGTCCGGGCGTCAAGGCGTGGTGTTTTTGTGGCCGGAACCCCAGCAGAGCATTGGTATTCCCTGAGCAGCCCCGAAAGCGGCAGCACCGAGACGAGAAAGGCAACCGTCAAGCCATCCACACGCAATAAAGCCCATTTTTTCTGATAGATACTAAGTGTCTAGCAAGTCAAAATCCATTCACAAAGTTGAGTCGAAATGGTTTGGAAGGCACGCTAATGAGAATTAAAAAAAGCGGCCTTTCAAGCACAAGTCTAGGCTGCAAAGAGGTTTAAGGCCAATAGTTGACTTTAACGGTTAGGGCCGTAAAAGCCGCCACTGAGAAAATTTCTCAAGATCCAGGGTCGTTTTCAGAACCTTTTTGAGAACTGTGCGTATAACTCTGACGAGACGCGGGACAGAATCGTTTGCGGTTACGGAAGACCCAAGCGATGCAAGACGGTGCAGTGGGAAACAGACCAAGCGTTTCGGCGGTGTGTGAGTGGTTTCGGAGGTGCCGGGTTTTGGGGCAAGTCAGGGCTGCCCCATCGCAAGGTCTTCGACAAACAACGTCTGGCACGGATTGCCAGCATAAGGAGTGTCATCATGCGTTCAATTTCTTCTGGTCCGTTGGTTCATCTGTACGGGGACGGTTTGGCTCAGCAGGTTAACGAGGCAGCGGCGTTCCGCAGCGATAACGGCAACGGCGAGCACTCTCGGCCAATTGATCAAACAGCCATGCCTCAATTGGAAAATCGATCTGGTGCCAATCCAGCGAGGGAATCTCACAACAGCGAAGTTCTTTCCATAGAAGAACTTTCCCAACGCCTAAGCGTTTCCACCAAAACAATTTCTCGCTGGCGTGACCGCGGTCTTGTGGCGCGTCGGTACGACATTGGCGGTCGTAATCGGGTGGGATTTTTGGGCAGCGATGTTGACCAATTTATCCAGTCGAATCCCGTGCGGATTGAGCGTGGCAGTCGGTTTACCCAACTCACAACAACCGAGCACGAGCACATCATTTCCTGGGCACGTCGGTTGGCTGCTGCCGGGGCGTGTCCGGCCGATGTTCACCGCAGAATCGCCAAGCGTCTCAATCGAAGCGTTGAGACGATTCGCTACACAATCAAACGCCATGATCAAGACCATGTTGATTCGGCCGTTTTTCTGCCGACCGACGGTCGGCTGCGCCCAGAAACCTGCGAACGCATCTTTCAGTTTTACCGACAGGGAGAAGCGGTTGATTCAATAGCAAAGCGGTATCATCGCTCTCGGGCGAGCATCTATCGGGTCATTCTCGCGCAGCGGGCGGAGCAGATCTTGCATCTGCCCCTCGACTTCATGCCCAATGCGCTCTTTTCACGTAAGATTGCCGAGAAGGTGGTAAACCAGCCGTTTCCCGGTCTGAACGAACCGGTCAAGCGGGTGCGGCGTCCCAGTGGACTCCCCGCCTACCTTGCCAGCCTCTATGAGGTGCCGTTGCTCAATCGAGAGCAAGAGGTTTGGTTGTTCAGGAAGTTCAACTATCTCAAGCACAAGGCGATCAAGCTGCGCGAGCAGATTGATTCGGAACGGCCCAGCACTCGCCTGATGGATCAAATTGAAAAAGTCTACGAAGAAATTCTGGCATTAAAGAATCAGATCGTGCGAGCCAACCTTCGCCTAGTGGTTTCGATCGCTAAGCGACGGGTGTCTCCTGGGGACAGCTTTTTTGATCTGGTCAGCGATGGCAATATGTCGCTGATCCGCGCGGTGGAAAAGTTTGACTACGCACGCGGTAACAAGTTTAGCACGTACGCCTCGTGGGCAATCATGAAAAATTATTCACGAACAATTTTTGATGAGCATCGCTACCACGAAAGGTTCCGCGCTGCGGATACCGAAATTCTGCACGCCAAAATAGATCGTGGGCCCGACGAATACCAGCAGCAACTGGCGGAGACAGATCGGCTCCAGCAGGTGAGCAAGTTTCTCGACCGGCTCGACAAACGCGAACAGGCGATCATTGTTCGTCGCTACGGTCTCGATCATCAACACGAGCCACAGACCCTCAAGGAAGTTGGCTCGTCGCTCGGCGTAACCAAGGAACGGGTGCGACAAATTGAGGCAAAGGCCCTTGAAAAATTACGCGAGGCGGCTGCCAAAAACGCAGTGTTGCCAGAGTTGGAATAGGCTACCGGCACGCACAACTGCACGCAAACCGATTGAATGATCCGGAACTCGCGATTGGTTTAGCCCAACCCCAGGCCGGTGCCATTGGCCTTGAGTTCATCGCCAATTGCCCGACCGATCTGCCGCACGGCTTGTCGCAGGCGGTTTTCATTTTCAATGAGGGCCAGCCGCACAAAGCCCTCGCCGGCTAGGCCAAAGCCAGCCCCAGGGCTGACGGCGACATCCGCTTCCTCGAGCAATTTTGTGGCAAAATCCATGCTCGACATTCGGCTTGCAAACGGTTCCGGAATCTTTGCCCACACGAACATGCTTGCCTTCGGAACCGTGACTGTCCAGCCGATGCGTGCCAGTCCTTCGCAGAGAACATCGCGGCGGTGTTGGTAAACCTTTGACTGTGCCTCCACGTCGGCCTCGCCGTGCCGCAGCGCCATAATTGCGGCTATCTGGATCGGTCGAAACATCCCGTAGTCGTAGTACGTCTTGATGGTGCCGAGGGCGCGGATAATATCGCGGTTGCCAGCGCAGAATCCGATGCGCCAACCGGCCATGTTATAGCCCTTGCTCATGGTTGTGAACTCAACAGCCAGTCGTTTGGCTCCTTCGACTGCCAGGATGCTCGGGCTCACATACCCGTCAAAGGTCACATCGGCATAGGCGAGGTCAGAGACGAGGAGAAAGTTGTATTGGTTTGCCAGTCGTACGACCTCCTCATAAAAATCAGGACCAACAACCGTGGCACTGGGATTATGAGGAAAATTCACAATCACAATTTTGGGTTGGATTGTCTCGCATGTTTTGGCAATATCGCGGAGATAGCGAGCGGGGTCTGTCGTGTCGATGAGCACGGCATTTCCGGAGGCAAGAGCCACTCCGTACACGTGCGCAGGATAGGAAGGCGCCGGTACAATCACGCTGTCACCAGGACCAACAAGCGCTAAGCACAGGTGGCCGAAGCCCTCCTTCGAGCCAAGCGTTGAAATCACCTCACTTTCAGGATCGAGCCTCACGCCCCACTTCTTCAGATATTTGGCCGCTACCTCACGCCGCAGGCTCATGATGCCAAGCGCCGGTGCGTAGCCGTGGTTGCGCGGATCATTGGCAGCCTCGGTGAGTTTGTCGACCACACGTTGAGCCGGGGGATCGGAGGGATTCCCCATGCTCATGTCGATCACGTCATTGCCTGCACGACGTTTTTGGTAGGTGAGTTGATTGATCCGCGCAAAAAGATAGGGAGGCAATTGCGCGATGCGATCGGCTACCTTAATTTCAAACGGTTGCTGAACATCGAGCGGCTTATCGATGGTGTTAGCCGGATCCATGGCAGCGGCATGGGATGCGGTGGGATTGGGTTGTTTCAGATCCGACGACTGCGGCATGAAAGGTGTCCGTGAAGGTGTCTACTAGTGTAGGCACGAAGGTCGCGCATTCGCTACCGGGGGGCAGGCGTGATGGGTGCGTTGAACGACGTGGGCAGTACCCCAGAGCCATTTTCTGGCTGTATTTTTGTGCCGGCGGCCGCTTTGAGGCTGCCCGAACGGGGCAGAGCCAGTTCGGCGGCATCACTTTGTGAGAGCGTCGACTTGGCGCGCCCACCGGCCCGCAGCCTATCTGCTTCAACCGGTGATTGGCTGGTACCGGCCAGAAAATTGTCGATGGTTGCACCCTCGCGGAGATGGGAAAAATATCGGGACATTTCAATGCGTTGCTTCTTTTCAAAAATATCGGCGTAGAGTTCGTCGTGAACTTCCGCCAGCGTTACTTTCGCGGCCTCTGTGAAACCCTCGCAAAAGAGAACCATGAATCGATCCGCCACTTGCACCACACCCGACAGTTCGCCAGGCTTGAGCGCAAATGCTTCCCGTTCGAGGGCAGGCTGGCCACCGTGTCGCTGGATGGGCGGCACCTCGCCCCGCAATGTCTTGCTGGTGGGGTCAACAGAATACTTTTCTGCTAGGTCACCTATGCGTTCAGCAGAAGGATTTTGACGGGCTATTTGCCAGACCTCTTGCGCTCGTCGCTGGTTGTCAAGGATCACAATTCGGCACTTTGACCGCACGCCAAAGGTTGCCTCGAAGGCCTTGTTGAGGTCTTCCTTTGTGACGGGCACCTTGCCGACGAGTTTTTTCAAGGCAACCGTCGGCTGCACGATGTCCTCGATATAGTGTCGCATCGGCATTTTCTCATCACGAGTCACCCGCTCAAGCCACGCTGCAATGTCGGTCGATCCATCTGTTTTTTGAAAACCCATCGACTCTGCAGCCCGGGCAATCTCAGCATCGATGTCTGCCTGTCCAATCTTCTGTCGTTCGCGATTGAGTGCCTGCTCAATGAGTGCACGCGTGATGAGGATGTCGAGCGTATCTTTCCCGTGTCGCTCCACGCAGACGTTTTGGACTGCTTCAATGGCGATCGGCTTGCCATTCACTACGGCAGCCACGCCCGGAGAAGCCGCTGATTTCACCCGATCGTTCAAAATATTTTCAACGGTTGCGGCGTCTTGCAACTTGCGAAACAACGCACTCGATTCAGTCCGGCTTTTTCGCTCGCGAATCTCCTCTGCAAGTTGTGTGCGCACGTCCTCCAGCTTCACTTCCGCGGCTGGTAGATGCCCCTCGCATTTGATGACGATGAATTGATCGGCCACACGCACAACCGTGGAAATGCCCCCCAGCGGCAGTTTGAAAGCCACTTGCTCGAATTGTTCATCGCCGGAATGGCGTCGGATTGGTTGCACCCAGCCGTTGGCGCTGGCACTGCCAACATCAACCGAGAGCCGTCTAGCTAAAGCGCCAAAATCATCGGTTGCCGCCAAGGATTGTTGCCGGATCTGCTCCGCTTCCTGCTGTGAACGGACAACAATGATGCGGGCTTTCACGGCCGGACCAAACTGATTCTCAAAAGCCCGTTTGATTTCATCGACAGTCGGCTCAAGGCTGGCGTGAGCGAGCCTGCGCAGCGCAACCATCGGCCAGACGATTTCCTCGGCATATTGCTCAGGACTGATAGACCGTTCTCGCTGGATCAACTCGATCCACTTATCGCGAGGCACATTGAAGCGACGCGCCATGGCGTCGATGTCGGCGTCGACATCTTGCGGCGTAACCGTCACGCCCTGTTGGACACAAGCTTCTTCAATGATCTTTTTATTGACAAGAGTTTCGAGCACAACTGCTCCGTGTCGGTTCAGGCACTCGGCTGTCAGCCGGTTCTGACTAATCTCAGTGCCGTTCACCATTGCCATCATCTTGTCGATAGGCACTGCCTGCGCACCACTGTTGGACGGCGTTTTTAGTCCGGCAGTCAGCGCTGCTGACTGTGGCGGCTTGGCAACGGCCTCCGCTGGGCCTGTCGTATAACGCCACAGCAGGCAGACAACAACAATGCAAAGCAACGCCACAATTTCGCGCAGTGGCTGCAACCATTGCAACCGTACGCCTCGCGACACCCTGACAGCCAGTTGTTGCCAGCAGGCCCTGTCAAACCAACGCCGGCACCCGATAGAGAGACAACTTTTTAGCCGGTTCAATTGAGAGGCCCTCTGGGTGTCCAGTGCACAGCGATTCAGAATAGAAAGCGCCCCGCCACCGATCGGTCAGCGCCGATTGTTGCGGGCAAATCAGTGGGGAAAATAGGGAATCCCGCGCCGTTGATCAATGGCGAAACCACTGCGGAAAAACAGCCAGATAAAGACCAATCCGAGCGGATTCCATACCGGCCAGTTCCCCTGGCGAGCGGTCGTGCCAGGAACCCATGGTCGGGACGTGAGTTGACACGGATTGCGACCAACGCTGCTACACTAACTCTTTCGGTACCTCCAACCCGAGCAGAAATTCCAATGTCGACATCAGTTTCGCCAACCGCTCCCCTGCAACCGGATTGCCTGTCGGTATTGGGGCTGCGTCCACCAGTGACGCTGGAGGACGTCAAGCAGGCTTATCTGCTCAAGGCAAAGACCATGCATCCCGACAGGGGTGGCGAACAGGAACAATTCATTCGGCTGCAGAAGGCATTTGAAGAAGCCAATGAATTCGTCAAATTTAAAGGCGGCAAGCTCGAATGGCTGGCTTCGAAGATCGAGGCTTACTCGCAGCAGCAGGAGGTGGTGACAGAAACAATTAATCGCGGTGGTGAGGTTATGATGGAGGAGACCGATTGGCTTCGCAAGTCATTCGGTGAGGATTTTGGCCACGTTGCCGACAAACTCGTAACGGTGCGATTGCACGGACCAGCAGCCGATGACCTGTATGCGATTTTGCTCGGATTCCGCGCCGATTCTCTCAAGGATTTAGCGGTGCTTGATCTGGCAGGCGGTGCCATCACTGACGAAGGGCTTCAGCAGCTAAAAGGGCTGAGCAATTTACGATCACTCGATCTGCGTGGCACAATGGTGGGAAAACTAGTGGCGGATATCCCACAGTGGTTTGAGCAACTCGAATTTCTGGGGTTGCCCAAAGGGGCCCTCGGAATCTTCTCGCGAATGGCAATGCCGCGACGCATAAAGCTGGCAACTGGCGACAGCCCAAACAGGGCCTAGACCTGGGCCTAGACCGCGTTTCAGGGCTGGCTGGCGTCTTTTTCGACAACTTTTCTGGCCGAGAACGGACAGGCGAAAATTGGAACAATGGCTTTTTGTGTGTCGGGGAGTTATAGATTGAATTCATTGAAAGCACGTTGGAATATCTGCCGTGCCTTGGGTGTTTTTCTGATTCTCGCACCGACTGTCTTTGGTGAGGATGCGACCGTGTCAACTGCTGTGCTTCTCGATGTGAACACGCTGTATCAAGAGCACGCCATTGACCTGAAGCTTGCCGGCAGCGAGACCTTTGTGGAGTTTCGTTACCGACTCCTCAGTCCAGCGGTATCTGCTGCAGGGGCAAAATATCCGCTTGTTATTTTTCTGCATGGCGCCGGCGAACGCGGACAAGATAATCGTAAACAACTTAAATATTTACCGACCTGGCTCGCCGAACCGGCAGCACGAGAAAAGTATCCGTGTTTTGTGCTCGCCCCACAGTGCCGAATGGATGAACGGTGGGTTGATATTTCTTGGGCCGACAAAAAAAGCACGCCGCAGGCCCCTCGTCCCACAATAGATTTAGCAGCTGTAATTGCAGCCCTCGACGACGTTCTCAATCGTAACCCAGTCGATCCAAACCGCATTTATTTGACTGGACTTTCGATGGGCGGCTACGGTTGCTGGGATTTAGGTGCGCGCATGCCTGACCGCTTTGCAGCGCTGCTTCCCATCTGCGGTGGTGGCGATGAACGCACGGCCGCACGATTCACCACGCTGCCGATTTGGTGCTTTCACGGCGATGCAGATCAGGCCGTTCCGGTCGAGCGTTCTCGCAGCATGATCGAGGCCATCAAGGCCGCTGGCGGCACCCCTCAATACAGCGAACTGCCGAAAGTGGGGCATGATTCGTGGACACCCGCCTACGGAGACCCAGCCGTTCTCGACTGGCTTTTCAGCCAGAAGCGATCTGAATAGCTGCTGTGCGGCAGCAACGATCACTCCGGAAAAAGCCGGGTTGAAAGGTAGCGCTCGCCAAGATCAGGGAGTACAACCACGATCAGCTTGCCAGCATTCTCTTGCCGCCGTGCTACCTGCAGGGCACCCCATGCGGCTGCACCACAACTAATGCCGCACATCAGTCCTTCGCGCTTAGCCATTTGCCTTGTGGTCTCCATTGCATCTTCATCATCGACCTTGATGACCTCGTCGATGATATCCAGATTGAGAATGTCAGGAATGAAGCCAGCACCGATGCCTTGAATCGTGTGACGTCCTGGCTTAATCGGTTGTCCGGCAAGCTTCTGTGAAATAACAGGGCTATTCAGCGGCTCAACAGCCACAACCTTGAGCCCCGGTTTGCGGCTCTTTAAGAGCTCCCCAACACCAGTGATCGTGCCGCCTGTCCCTACTCCACACACGAGCACATCGACCCGCCCTTCGGTGTCCTGCCAGATTTCTTCCGCCGTGGTACGCCTGTGAATTTCAGGATTAGCTGGATTCTTGAACTGCTGCGGCATGAAGAACTGACTATTGGAGCGGTTGATTTCTTCGGCGTGCCGCACGGCTCCGGGCATCCCTTCAGCAGCGGGCGTGAGAACAAGTTCTGCGCCGAGCGCTTTGAGCAAGCGTCGCCGTTCGAGGCTCATACTTTCGGGCATAGTGACAC
Organism: Planctomicrobium piriforme; assembly: GCA_945871035.1. Taxonomy (GTDB): domain Bacteria; phylum Planctomycetota; class Planctomycetia; order Pirellulales; family UBA1268; genus BAIKAL-G1-2R. Next base: position 15,188 of record CAMBUD010000042.1, read on the forward strand.
GCAGTTTGTAGCCCCGCGCCGCACAAACATACGCCAATCCGATCCCTGTGTTGCCGCTTGTAGGCTCAATGATGATCGTGTCTGGGCCGATGAGACCGTCGCGTTCTGCGGCATCGATCATGGCGACGGCAATCCGATCCTTCACGCTCCAGAGCGGATTCATATTTTCAATCTTGGCAACAACGGTTGCCACGCAGTCCTCGGTTACACGGCGGAGCCGAACCAGCGGCGTCCGACCGATGCACTGCGTGATATCGTCGCGAATCCCTGCCGGCAGCGTGGACATAATCATAAAGCACCCACTCAGTTAGAAGTGATCGGTTTAGAGGCGAATGAGAGGCGACAACTTTTGAACAGTAACCAACTCAAGTCCTAACCATAGCGTAGGGCAGGAGTGCGGGGAGAATAGAGCGAGTGGATTCGGTGAGTAAAGGTCAAAGAAAAACTCTAGCCAGCAACCCCTTTACGGCAAGCGTTTTACGCGCAGATTTTTGTAGTGCACCTCGCTGCCCGGATCGTGGGCCTGCAGGGCAAATGTGCCGGAGGAAAGTTTTCTTGTACCCGTCACTCCGTCCGGTTCGACAAATTCAAACAGGGTGCGATCGTCTACTTTTACCGTAATGCGCTTCCCTTCTACGATCACCTCTTCGGTGAACCACGTGTCATCCTTGGCAGGTGCAATAAAGTTTTTCACCACATTGTAGAGGCTGCCGGTTCGAACGGGATCGCTCTGCGAGTTATTGACTTGCATTTCATAGCCGTGGGCCGGCCAGTCCTGCGGTTGAAATTTCGTGTGGAAGAAGATGCCAGAATTGGCACTCGGCTTTGTCATCACATCGGCCTTAAAATGAAAGTTCTTAAAATCAGCAGACTGCGCAGGGTCATCGCCCATATAGAAAAGATGGCTCCGTGGCCCACGACAAACAATCTGGCCATCGACGACCTGCCAACTCCCCGGATTTTCATTTGCTTTCCAGCCCGCTAGGCTCTGGCCGTCGAACAAGGTTGTGAAGCCATCCTCTTCGGCTTGTGCGGCCGTCGGTTGGAATCGGGCCAACACCAGCAGCAAGCAAACCAAAGGACCCCGAATGAACGCCGCGTGCCGTCTATATGCCATGACCAAACTCCAGCTTTTAAGAAGGGTGAAAAACTTTTGTCATTCAGTATTCCCGCCGTGGGTGGCTCTGAGCATACGACCCCCGGCAGCAGGATGACAATCGCCACACACAATGCAGCGATGCTGTGCGCCTAGGTGTCTTGAGTCGCTAGGCTAGGCGCTCTGTTTTTTGAAACGAGCGAGATTGTTCTACAAGACTATAAAATCGCCAGAGGGTTGCGGCGATCTTCTAGCGTGCCCCGCGTCACTCCAACGCGATTGGCAGCGTTGAGCCGCGTCCAGACCTCTTTGCCAGTCATGCGGCCGGCTAGCAGGTCGCGAGTGGCACTCAGCACCTGCGAGATACCATCAGGCGACTCAGCAAGCAATTCCACACGCAGGTGTTGGATGCCTTTGGCAAGCAGCGCAGGCACGATCTCAGCAGCGCTTTGTGGCACAGAATTGTAGAGCGTGTTGCGACAGCCGACATCCGCCGTCAGCGGATGCGCAACGCCAATCCGATCACGCAACTGCACAACATGCTCGTCGCAGGGTCGGCCGCAGTTGGTTTTATTCGTACCGGGCGAGAGCACTGCACAAAAAACACAGTGCTCCATATGAAACATCGGCATGTGCTGATAAATGACAATTTCTAGCCACTCTGCCGGCGTGGCGTTCACCAATCCGAGCAGTTGCTCGCGATTGAGATCGTACGAAGCGGTGACACGATCGAGGCCTTCGGCCATAAAAAACTGCGCACTGATCTCGTTGGTGATGTTAAGCGAAAAATCTCCAACAACCGGCATCTTTCGCTCGCGAAAAAATCTAAGTCCACCGAAGTTACGAGCCAGAATTCCATCCGGTTCCTGCTTGTGGAGCAGGTGAAAGATGCCCAGTTCATCAGGCTTCTGGATTCGCGGTGTGGCGAGGTGGATCGTCGCAGAAAAACGATGAGCCATTACAACGGCGTCACGGTATTGGCGGATGTCCTGAAACTCGGCGTACAGATTTCGCTCGCCAAGCGTGAGTACGGCTTGCAGTTGGTCGAGCGAGCGCACAAGGACATGCAGCGTTTGGGCATTGAGTGGAATTGATTCGGCTGCAGTGGATCGAAGCGGTGCTCGTTCGCGTTGAATAATTTTGCGAGCAGGCCGGGCTACCGCAGCCTCTTCCAATAGCCGTAGCAGTTCGCGTCGCAACTTGCCGAGTACGCTGAACGGCACCATTGGAGCACCGCTGATATCGGCAGTCAGCGAACGCAGGGAAAAGGGAGTGCCGCCGAGTCGACCGAGTTGGGTGCGCAGCGTATCAGCGTTGAGCGGATGTCGCTCGGCTTGAGCGGCGAGTTCCTCCGACACAATTTCGCCTGCGAATCTACCGTTAGAGAGAGCGCTGCCAGACAGATCATTTAAAAAGGCTCTGATGTGCACCGGCTCTCCGATGGCTACTTTCACATGGAGATCGATCGGCGTTCGTCGCTGTGGATCTGCCGATGTGTATGTCTTGCGCAGCCGGGCAGTGAGTTGCGGATCGTCTGTCTTCCAGACGGTCTGGCCAGCGGTGATGGCCGTGAAGTCGATGGCACCGTGTTTGAAGGTGAGATCGACCTGCCCGCAGTTGACTGGATCGGTCAGAGATTCACCGGCGTAAAAGACCTCATAGACACGACCTCCTTGAGGATCGTCAACAGCCTTGCCGCAATCAAACGATACGCCATCACCCCGCTTAATGCCGGCCTGCAGGTCGACCAACACGCGATCTCTACCAACAGCCAGCACCGTGCCGAGTCGCACGCCACGCTTGGAACTGCTCGTAGCCGGCACGAGCATCTTATGGTCGCACCCCTGTAGCCAACCGGGTGAAAAACCGCGCGAGAAGGAGAGTTCCATCTCCTCTACTTGGTGTGGCGTAAATGCTACGGGAAGCGATTGCATCGCGTTATCGATCGCGATCCGATACGAACGAGTGATGTTGGCAACGTATTCGGCTGTCTTCAGGCGACCCTCAATTTTGAAAGAGGCAACACCGGCGGCGATTAATTCCGGCGCGAGGGCATACGCTGCTAAATCTTGTGGCGAGAGTAGGTATTTCTGCACGCCCAGATCGACGTCTTTTCCATCGCAGATGAGATCGTAGGGGAGCCGGCAGGCTTGCGCACATTGCCCGCGATTGGCGCTGCGGCCGCCGAGGGACTCACTCGTGAGGCACTGTCCGGAGTAGGCCACGCAGAGGGCCCCGTGCACAAAAACCTCAAGCGGCATCGAGGTTTCCTGGCGAATCTGCAGAATCTCAGCGATTGAGAGTTCGCGTGCCACCACCACACGTTTGATTCCCAACGATTCGGCAAGAGCGATGCTTTCGGCGCTGGTGAGGGTCATCTGCGTGGAGGCATGCAGCGAAAGTTCGGGGCAGATTTGCTGGATGAGCCGGGCAGCTCCCACGTCCTGCACAAGCACGGCATCGACACCGGCTAGAGCCAGCGCCACAACCACCTGCTCAAACTGGTCGAGTTCATTTGTAAACACGAGCGTGTTGAGCGTAGCGTAGCCTTTGAGGCCGCGGCGATGGAGCGTCTGCATGAGCCGCGGCAGATCTTCTAACAAAAAATTAGTGGCCCGGGCCCGCGCATTGAATCCAATGTCGAGGCCAAAATAGACAGCATCGGCGCCGTTCTCGATCGCCGCGCTCACACAATCCCAGTCGCCCGCAGGGGCAAGGAGTTCGGGCCGCAGGAGTGTTGGTGGGCTTTGTGCGTTCATGCTATGTCGGCAATGATTCTGCCCACGAGCAGAGTATAACGCTCTTTTTGCAGCGGTGCTGCCGACCAACAAAAGCCCGTTGGCCGGGGCACATTGTTGACTGAGCGGTGCGATTTGAAGGACTGATACGGCTCACACTTGAGCCTCGCTTAGGTTCGCTCTCTCGGGAAGAGCCCACGCGCAAGCGCTTGCGTTTTGCCATCTGTGGCTGCGCTGGTCAGCAACGCCGGTTCCCGGGGCTATGGGCAACTCCTCTGGGGATCTGATTCAGGAGGCTCGTTTTGTGCGCTGAGGATCTCGAAGGATCCGTATTATCTGCGCCCATTCGTCGCACCGGCTCTGAGGCCATTGCGGCTCATCAATCGTCGTCTCGCAGTTTGGCCAGCACCGTGTAATCTTCCAGCGTTGTCGTGTCGCCCACAGTTTCGCGGCCAGCGGCCACGTCGCGGAGCAAGCGACGCATGATCTTGCCGCTGCGAGTTTTTGGGAGAACCGCTGCGAAGTGAATGTCGTCTGGCACAGCCAAGGCCCCAATCTGCTGCCGCACATGTTTGCGAAGTGCGTCTTTGAGGGCGTCGCCCGGCTCACCCGAACTGAGCGTTACAAACACAGCCACGGCCTCCCCCTTCACGTCGTGCGGCCGACCGACCGCCGCTGCCTCCGCTACCGCAGGATGGCTGACCAGCGCGCTTTCAATCTCGATCGTCGAGAGCCTGTGACCGGCCACGTTGAGCACATCGTCGATGCGGCCCATGATCCAGTAATAGCCATCGGCGTCTTGTCGGGCGTTGTCGCCTGCCAAATACTTGCCCGGCACACGCGACCAGTAGGTTTCACGAAATCGCTCGTCGTCACCCCAGATGCCTCGCAACATTCCAGGCCAAGGCTGCGTCAGCACCAACCAGCCTCCTTCTCCCTGATCCACCGGGTTGCCTGCGGCATCCACGACCTCAGGACAAACTCCCGGCAATGGCAGCGTGCAACTGCCAGGCTTGGTGGGCGTGCAACCGGGCAGTGGGCTCATCATGATGCCGCCCGTTTCCGTCTGCCACCACGTATCCACAATCGGGCAGCGTTTGCCGCCGATCACCTCGTGATACCAGATCCACGCCTCGGGATTGATGCCTTCGCCAACGGTGCCAAGCAGGCGCAGGCTAGAGAGATCGCGGCCCTGGATGTGCTGCATGCCCCACTTCATAAACGAGCGGATCGCCGTGGGGGCGGTGTAAAAAATCGTCGGCTTTTCCTGTTCGATGATCTCCCAGAATCGGCCCTCGTTCGGCGCGTTTGGCGCTCCTTCGTAGATCAAAATACTCGCGCCAGCGGCCAACGGGCCATACGTCACATAGGTGTGGCCGGTGATCCAACCGCAGTCGGCAGTGCACCAGAAAAGATCATCCTCGCGCAGGTCAAACACCCACTCGGCCGTGGTCTTGGCCCACACGAGATAGCCGGCGGTCGTGTGCTTGATGCCCTTTGGTTTTCCAGTCGAGCCGCTGGTGTACAAAATAAAGAGTGGGGCCTCGGAATCCATTGCCACCGGCGGAGTGTCGGTGGGCATGCCAGCTACCAGATCGTGCCACCACACATCGCGGCCCGGCACCATCTCCACTGGCTGGCCGGTACGCTTGAGCACGACGACATGCTTCACCGTCTGGGGCCCGTCGATCGCAGGCTTGTTGAGAGCCTCGTCGACGTTTTTCTTGAGCGGCAGTGCCGCTCCTCGCCGCCAACCTCCATCGGCTGTGATCACGGCCACGGCCTTTGCATCGTGATTGCGGTCGGCAATCGCCTCGCTTGAAAATCCACCAAAGATCACCGAATGCACGGCCCCAATCCGGGCGCAGGCGAGCATCGCAATCACGAGTTCGGGCGTCATCGGCATGTAGATCGAAACCACTTCCCCCGCCTTCACGCCAAGTTGCGACAGGCCAGCGGCAAATTGGCAGACCTCTGCATGCAATTGGCGATATGAAATCTCCCGTCGCTCGCCGACTGGCTCGCCGACCCACACGATTGCTATTTTATCGCCACGGCCGGCGGCAATGTGCTGATCGAGGCAGGCAGCCGATGCGTTGGTGCGGCCACCCACAAACCACTTCGCGTCCGGTGGATTCCAGTCGAGCACCTTCGTGTAGGGCGTCATCCACGGCAGAGACTGCGCGCGGGCATGCCAAAAGCCGTCGGGGTCGCGGGCGGCCTCGTCGTAGATACGCTGGTAGTCTTCCAGCGAACCAATTTTGGCCTGCTTTGAAAACTCCAGCGGGGGCGGAAACACCCGATCTTCCTGCATCACGCTTGCAAGTCTGCCGGCAGCCTTCTGGGGAGTATTGTGTGTCGGATCCATGAAAAAGTGTTCCCTGCGTTTATTGTTTTAAAAAGTTTGTGATCGTTGCGAGACTGCTGCTGGTGTCGATGATCAATCC
>CAMBUD010000043.1 GCA_945871035.1 Planctomicrobium piriforme
TTCTGTGATGCCTTGAGAGCGTCTTCGCCACTGGCAACACACGTCACGCGATAGCCCTCCTTGATGAGATTGTAGCGCACCAATTCGAGCAGGTCCTCTTCGTCGTCGACGACAAGGATGTGCTGAGCAGTTGCTTCTTCCGGCAGCGATGGTACGTGGGTCGAGATCGGCTTCAAGGATGCACCAAGAATTGGAGGATCACGCGAAAGGATTCCCGTTGGCATGGCAAAAGCGGTAATCGCTCTCCGCAGGTGTAGGCAGTGGTTTAGGTAATAAGTTCCCCTAAAAGTCTATGCTGCGCTTTTGCGCAGCGGCAGGGTAAAAAGCATTAGATTCTGATGAGGCCCACAACTTTTTCGCAGATCAGCAGCAGTTTACGACAGCAGCAATTCAACATCTTCGGCAGTTAGGCTAGAAATCATCGACTCATCGGCGCGTACGATCGATTCGGCAAGCTCCCGCTTGCGGTCTTGAAGAGAAAGGATCTTTTCTTCGACAGTGTCGCGGGCAATGAGGCGATAGGCAAACACCCGCCGCGTTTGACCGATGCGGTGGGCGCGATCCACAGCCTGGGCCTCGACGGCTGGATTCCACCAGGGGTCGAGAATATAGATGTAGTCGGCGGCGGTGAGGTTGAGTCCCTGCCCGCCCGCTTTCAGACTGACGAGGAACAACTTGCAGGTGGGATCCTCTTGAAAATGTGCCACGCGGGCCTGTCGATCGGTCGTCTTACCGTCGAGATATTCATAAGGGATGCCGCGCGCCTCCAAATGCCGGCGCAGAATGGCTAGAAAACTTGTGAACTGACTGAAGACCAGCACCTTGTGACCTTCGTCAAGCACCTCCCCCAGCTGTGCGAGCAGTGTTTCCAGCTTGGCCCCTGTTTCGTCGATGCGAGTTGGATCGATGAGCCCGGGGTGACAGGCCGTTTGTCGGAGTCGCAACAGAGCCTCCAACACGGCGATGCGCGAGCGATTGACGCCCATGCGACCGATTCGTCCCGACAGCTCCACCCGATAGTGCTCCCGCAATTCGTCGTAGGATTTGCGTTGCGATTCTCCCATTTCGCAGAAAATAGTCTGCTCCGTCTTTTCGGGAAGATCCGAGAGCACTTGGGCTTTGGTGCGTCGCAGCAAATACGGCCGCACAGCACGCGCCACCACATCCGAAGAACTGCGACCACCGACAAGAAAGCGCTTGAGTCGCGAGGCGTTGCCAAGCTGGCCAGGATTGAGAAACTCAAAGATGCTCCACAGTTCACCGATGTGATTTTCCACAGGCGTGCCCGTTACGGCCAGTCGATGACGAGCGCGCAGCAAGCGGCAGGCCTTGGCCGCCTGACTGCCGGCATTCTTGATCGACTGTGCTTCGTCCAGAACAACGTAATCAAACTCAATTTCACGATGCCGCACGATGTCGCGACGCAGCGTTCCATACGTTGTGAGAACAAGATCCCAATCAGCCAAGGATTGTGACTCACCAGCCCGCGTGTTGCCGGTGTGATTGAGCACACGCAGGCTGGGCGCAAATTTTGTTGCCTCGTCCATCCAGTTGAAAACAAGGCTCTTCGGCACGACCACTAAGGTGGGTCGATGCAGGATGCCGCCACTGCGCATCACGGCTAGCCGGCGCACAAGCATCGCCAGCACCTGAATCGTCTTTCCGAGGCCCATGTCGTCGGCCAAGCAACCACCCAGCCCCATGCGTTCCAGAAACGCCAGCCACCCCAGACCTTCGCGTTGGTAGTGTCGGAGCGTGCCGATGAACCCCTCGGGTTCATCCTCGGCCTCAGGGCGTTCGCCGCGGCTCAATTCCTCGCGGATTTTTTCAAAGGCTTCATCGACGTGCGACTGTGGCTGGCCGGCTAGGAGTGCATCGAGCAGCGCGACTTGGATGCGACCATACCGCAACCGGCCTTCATGCTTGTGCGCCAGTGCGACCATCGGCTCAAACTGCACAGCCAATGTTTCGGGCAGGATTCCTATCGAGCCATCGGAAAGCTCAACAGATCTTTCTCCCCGTGCCAGGGCTGCCAGCAAATCGGGCATCTCGGCAGAAACACCACCGAAGTCGACGGTGCCGGCTAGTTCAAACCAATCGATGCCACTGGTGACGTTCCACGCCACACTCCCGGCCGGCCGATAGCGACGCCCGGCCACCTCCACCGCCCAGCCCGAAGCGGCTAGCTGAGAGACTGACGCATCGAGGCGGGCACGGGGAATTTCCACGTGGTGCGTGAGAGCATCGTCTCCATTCTCACTGGCCCGAGGAGGCAGTGCGCCGTAGCGCGGCAGCATCGAAAGGGCTTCACGTTCAGCCACGCGGTCGCGCCGCACGAAAATGCGCTGGGCCGCATCGACCGCGCCGCCAGCAGGATCGTCAGCCGCAATCTGGATGCCGCCGTAGTCAAACCAGATATGCCCGACGAGTTGCACACGCGATACGACGCGGCGTCTCCCCTTTTTCTGCGGGCGTGAATCGGCCACCATCTCATCGTCGACAGGATCGAGTGAATCATCGTCCGAATCAGCCGCCGCTGTTGATGAGTCATCCAATACAAGTGTGGGTCGCGGTGCGCCCGACTCAACGCGCCAGCCAGTCCAAGCTGGCAATTCCAACCGAGGCACATCAGCCAGCAATGCCAAACGCTCGATCAACCCGTCGGTTTGCGTGCCGGACAGCTCGATTGGTCCGCGGCGTTCAAACTGTTCAATCCAGCCAGTGGAACTGGGCGATCGGCTCGATTCCGTCACGGCCAATCGTGCCAACCTGTCGGCAAAGATGACGAGCCCCGACCGCAGAATCGCCTGCGGTTCGCGCAAATCTTTTCGTTGGCTGCCGCGCACAAGCATGCCGCGCAGCGTTGCCTTACCGGGGCGGGGTAAAGGCTTTTCGCCGTCAGTCATTTCCTTAACCGTCTCGGCACGAATGGTGACGGTATCTTCAGGCTCCAATACAAAAGCGAATTCCCACGGGCGACCATCGTCCCACGTCAGCGGGAGTACAGTTTCAGGCGAGCGCCTCGGCTCCGGCTGCACGACAAGCCTTCCCGTTTCGCAGAGCATGGCTAGTTGTGTGGGCGCCGCTTGTGCGCTGACGGTGATGCGCGAGATTGTCCGCCGCTCGGGAGAATCGTGCGACCCGATTTCACCCACGAGTTGTGCGAGAATCGTGCGTTCTTGGGCATCAAATTGTTCGGCCTCCCAGTCGGTTGCGCCCAATACGATCGGTCGTGGTCGGCCGGTGGCATTGCCCGCTACATCGAGTTGCATGCGGCAGGGGATCAGCACTGCAGCTTGCGCATCGGATGAGGCTGCCACATCGAGCACAAAGACAAGCGTGCCCGTCGACCGTCGACTGTCGATGATGGTCAATGCATAGGTGCGCACGGTCGGCTCGACGAGTCGGCGTCGTTCTTCCAGATCCGTCGCCCACACTGGGAGCCGCGATGAGCCACGTTTGCCGACAGCAACATGCGGCTCCCGTCCTCGGTGGCTGCGGCCGCGCGTTACCTGATTGGTGGTGGACATCCTCGCTGGGCTAGCGGCATTGGAAAAGCTGCCGTCGCGATCCACACCTTCAGATTCACTTTCGTCACCGATACCGTCACTGGCCCCAGCCGAGTCTTCCGCGACGGTGTCTTCTTGGTCGCTGGCGATGATGTCCAACACAACCGGCGTATGATCGTGAAGACTAGAAAAAAGTCCGCGGCGGTCCACTTCCAAAATCACTGCTGCCAGCAGCGCACAGGGCTTACCCATTCGACCGGTTCGGCTTGAGCAGCGGCTTTCGAGTGTCATGCCACCCCGTCGGCCAACGGAGAGTTCGAGCAGCACTTCGTGGGACTGCCCTTCCTCATCGGCAAGGGTGGCAGACACTTGGCCAACACGGGGACACGATACACGCACCGATTCGATCAATCGCGCTTTTTTCACGTCGGCTCGATCGAAGAGATGGAACAACCGCTTTTCAAGACTCGTCATGCTGCAAACGCCCATAGGGTTGAGTGGTTGCGAGCAATGCATCATCGCTACAGAGCGACCGGCGCGCAACACGCTGTTGTATACTGCCGGAGGCTGCTGTGTGGAGGGGCCGTCGTGAACCTGCTCCGTGAGGGCGTGGCAGGCGTGCCGCAGGGCTTTTAGGACCCCGGCGCCGGAAATGCATTGGCTTTCACGGTGGCGATGAGTTCGAGCACATTCTCCACCGGTGTTTGCGGTAACACTCCATGCCCAAGATTAAAAATATGGCCCGGCCGGCCAGCGGCTTGTGCGAGCACATGGTGCGTGCAGCGCCGCACGGTATCGCGGTCGGCGAGCAATACAGCCGGATCAAGATTGCCCTGCACGGCCCGGTCATAGCCGACAACCTGCCACGCATTCGCAAGATCAATGCGCCAATCAATACCGATCACCGAGCCACCCGCAAGCGTCAAGAGTGGCAAGAGGGTCGGATTGCCGGTGGCAAAATGGATCACCGGCGCCCGCGTGGCAGCCTCGGCCATTGCCGTGCGACTGTGTGGCAGCACATAGCGGCGATAGTCTTCGGGCGAAAGACAGCCGACCCAGCTATCAAAAAGCTGCACGATCTGCGCACCCGCTGCCAGCTGCGCAACGAGATACCGGCTCACAGCGCGGGCTAGGCGATCCATCAGATCGTGCCAAGCCGATTCGTGTTGGTACATAAAAGACTTCGTATGCAGCCATGCACGGCTGGTGCCTCCTTCAATGCAGTAGCTGGCAAGCGTGAAAGGCGCGCCGGCAAAACCAATCAGGGGAATAGCATCATCGAGACCCGCGCGAGTCACTCGCACACAATCCATGACGAAGTCGAGCCGATCGAGCCGATCGAGTTCGTGGAGGCGATTCACATCAGTCGCTGCGCGCAGTGGATTATGGATCACAGGCCCCTCACCGACGGTAAACTCCAGATCCATGCCCATGGGTTCAAGAATTGGCAGTAGATCGCTAAAGATGATCGCCGCATCGACGCCCAGCCGATGGACCGTGGCGAGCATCACCTCGGCGGCAAGCTGTGGATTTTTGCAGAGCTCCATGAAGCCGACTTTTTCCCGCACGCGGCGGTATTCGGGCAGATAGCGACCAGCTTGCCGCATCAGCCAAATCGGCGTCCGCTCCACCGGTTCGCGACGACAGGCCCTCATCATGAGTGACTGGCTGTAGCGATCGGCCGCTTGCACCGGAGCGTGCGGGGTAGGTGTGGCAGGTGTTGGCATCGGCGAAAGTATACGAAAAAGAGAGCGGTTGAGATATTCCCATCACCTCGGCAAAGGCTTCTGGGCGAAGACGCCGGCACCGCCGGCCAGCCCACACGAGAAGCGAGAAAACAGCGGCACTATTTTCGTTCGCTCATTGATTCCAAACTACAATACTGGAGAGTCTTTTTAGAAAGTCAACGCCGAAGAGCGGCAATAATCATGATTGAATTTGTCTCGCGCATTTCAGTTGTCTGCTTTGTGGCCAGCTACGCGGTGGCGCTTGCCTGCGAAGCCTCTCGATTGATTTTTCGTTCGGGCGTGCGCGGTGCAGCGATGGTGGCCTTTGCGGCCGCCGGCCTTTGCGCGCACACGCTCTTTCTTGTCTGGCGTGCGGCGAACGAGTCATCCATCCCACTTTCCAGCGCATTCGACTGGTATCTGCTGGCGTCTTGGCTGTTGGCCGGTGGCTATCTGTGGCTCACGATTTCCAACCCGCGCACGCCGGTCGGACTCTTCATGCTACCGGTTGTCCTGGGGTTGATTGGTGCTGCGCAGGTCTCGAGTCGTGAGCCATTCCCGCAGAGTCCAGCCACACAGATCTGGGGGGCGATCCACGGCAGCTTTTATCTAGCGGCTTGCGTAGCCGTGGCGATCGGCGCGATTGCTGGACTGATGTGGCTGATTCAAGCAGGACGCCTAGCCCGTAAGCAGGCGCCTCTGCGTGGCTTCCGCATGCCGAGTTTGGAGAAACTTGCGCACATTCAAAGCCGCACGCCTTCGATCGCTGCCTGGACGTCTAGCGCCGGCTTCGTTTCGGGGATCGTACTCAACGCCGTCTACCGCCAGCGTGAATTAATGGAGACGGTTCCTTGGACCGATCCGGTCGTGCTGCGCATAGCCGCGCTTGTGGTGTGGCTAGTGGCTGCGGCTATGGTGTCGGGTGTTGTCAGTCGTCGCCCCGATGCGGCGCGAACAAATGCGTGGCTCTCTTTGGTGAGCTTTGGTGTGCTGACAGCCTCGATCGTGTGGGGACTCTTTGGAGTGACGCAGCACGGCGCGCCACCGGCACCCACTGCGGTGCACAGCGAGGCCGCACCATGACGCTTGCCTTCGTTGGAGGAACGCACCGCACCGTACCGCTGGATTTGCGTGAACGTTTGGCTTTCTCCGCCGAACAGGCAACCGAGGCGTTGCAGCGGTTTCGCCGGCTCTTCCCGGGTCGGGAAGGCGTGCTGCTCTCCACATGCAATCGCGTCGAATTTTATACGGCTGGCGAGAAGGAAGCGCAGCCGCCGCCCACCAAACAACTGGTCTCATTTCTTGCCGAATGTCGCGGGATCGATGTGGGATTGCTGGAGTCGGTGCTGGTGGAAGAGTGCGATGAAGCGGTCGTGCGGCATCTATTCAGCGTCGCCTCTGGTCTGGATAGCATGGTGCTGGGTGAGCCGCAGATCGTAGCGCAGGTGAAGCAGGCGTGGGCGATCGCTCAAGATAGCCAAACCAGTGGCCCGCTCATCGGCGAAATGTTTCAAGCGGCTTTGCGCACAGCAAAACGCGTGACCAGCCAGACCACAATCGGTCGCGAACGGCTTTCGATTCCCAGCGTAGCCGTTGCCGATTTTGCCCGCGGTGTCTTTGAGCGATTTGACGACAAACGAGTGCTCATCATCGGTGCTGGCAAGATGGCAGCCGAAACCCTGCGCTATTTACGTGGGGCTGGAGCGCGGGACATCGTTGTCCTCAATCGCACAATCGGTCGTGCTGGGCAACTGGCTGCCCGTCTGGGTGCTCGGCCGGGATCTTTTGAGAATCTCGAAGCCGAGCTCACCGCTGCGGATCTCGTGGTGAGCACGACCGGTGCCAGTGCGCCGATTGTGCCCCTCGAACTTTTTAAGAAATCCGAAAGACAACGGGCAGGTCGGCCGCTTGTCGTTCTTGATTTAGCAGTGCCCCGAGATTTCGATCCACAGATCGCCGGACGCCCGGGCGTGTGGCTGTACTCTATCGACGACCTGAGCGCGGCCTGTGCCGCCAACCGCAAGAGCCGTCAGAGCGAATTGCCGGCAGCATTTGCGATCATCGAAGAAGAGACACAGCGATTCATGGGAGACCTTCTCCACCGCACCACGGTGCCTGTGATCGAACAACTGCGTGCCGGTTGGAACGAAACAGGCGTCGCCGAGCTCGACCGGCTTTTTCGCCGGCTTCCACACCTAGACGGTGTCGCCCAGGCAGAGATCCGGCAAGCCTTTGAGCGCTATGCCGCGAAGATTTTACATCCACCGCTGGTATCGCTGCGCAGTGCCAGCCACTCCGGATCGCCCCACGGTTTGCTCGATGCGCTCAAACGCCTGTTTGATCTGAAGGAATGAATGGAGCGTGGGCTCTCCCCGAGAGAGCGAACCTAAGCGAGGCTCAAGTGTGAGCCGTATTATTTGGCGTCTTGTTTTGCGTTTGGCAAACAGTGGGTCAACGCGAGCAGGGAGTATCCGGTGACGAGGTTGGGATCGCCTTCCATCCAGCGGGCGTTGCTGTTGATCCACGAGCCATCGGATTGTTGCTTCGAGAGGATGGCATCGGAGAGCTCGCTGCGCCAGTTGTGGACAACTCCCTTGGCATCGGTGAACGATTCCTCGCCGAGCACATCGAGCGCTTTAGCAGCGGTGTGAAAATAGTAGAAGAGCCCTGCATCGCCCATTCCAGGATTTTCCTGAAAAGTGTAGTGCTTTGACAGCCATGCGATTGCAGCCTTAACGCGAGGATCGTCGCGCGAAAGCCCCGCAAATATCATGCTCTTGAGGCCGGCGTATGTCATGGAGCCGTAGCTGCGCAGGCCCCCATCGGGCGTCGTGCCAGCCTGGCTCTCGCCGCCGGCCGCCGGCGTGTAGTAAAAGCCTCCGTCAGGATTCTTGGCGGCAAAGGGGAGCGTGTTGTTGGGGCCTTCAAGATTTTGTGTCCGCGAGACAAAGACCAACGCCCGCTGAATGGCCGGATCCTCTGTCTTGCTACCAATACCGCGCAGCGCCTCAATGAGAAACGATGTATTCGAGAGATCCGGCCGGTTTTTCTTGCCGTAGCCCGCGCCACCGAAGGCTGGATCGGATGCCTCGGAACCCTCGCCATCATCCCACTGCAGTCCCTTCACAAATGCCTCGGCCCGCTGGATGTCTTTATCGTAGTGGCCGCCCTTGTTGCAGGCGGCAAGTGCCAGCATGGCGATTGAGGTTTCGTAGTTGGCAACGGGCGAATCGGGCGGATGAATGCCGCCGTCAAGTTGTTTGAATTTCAGTAGGGCTGCAAGGCCCTTCTGCACAACCGGGGCATCGATCGATGTACCGCTGTGAACCAAAGCCGTGACGGCCAGCGCCGTGACAGCGGGCCCGGCCTGCGCTGAAAAACTACCGTCGGCGGCTTGCCCCTGCTCAGCAAGAAATTGCGAGGCTTTTTCGATTGCCCCACGGATGGCCGCTGGATCAGCCGCTCCTGCGGCCGGGTTGATGCCCGCACAGCACAGCCAGCACAACAGAACACAAAGAGCTTTTTTCATCGCGGTTGCCTCCGGTAGAAAACGTTACGGTGCTACCATGATACGCTTCCGGGACGCCCCATGGAAAGCACGACTGGAAGCACGACTGGAAGCACGACTGGAAGCACGCCACCGGCGTTAGCTCAGGGCCGGTGCGGTCGGCAGTGCTCGTGGGTAGGGTGGCACTTCCCGTGCGGGTGGGTCACGGTTTTCCTCAAGAACCCACTGTTCGCGCTCCTGATCGGTGGCGTAATACTTCAGCCACGCCAGCGGTTCTCCCGCATCGTCTGCGCTGCAATCCCAATGGATGTAGTTGTCGGGCAGATCGACCCGTTTCACAGCCGCTGGAAAAATTTCCCGACGGATGAGGGAGTACAGTTCGCGGTCAGAAAAGTGATCAGTGAAATCGAGGACAATGCGTTTTGAGAAGAGCTTCTCAATCGTTTCCCAGAGCCGGCTAAAGAGCTGTTCGTCATCGAGTGTGCAGGCCGGCTGCAGCGCAAGCGGCGGGTCAAACCAACGGGCAATCGATACCAGCGGCGCCCGCTCCCAAGCCAGCATCGATTCCAAAAAACGATTTTCTGTCGGGGTGGGGAGCAGGCGGAAGTTGATCTCGCTGATGGCTTCATCAAGGTACGGCTCGATTTCATCGCGCAGTTCGGCGTTCCGAATCAAGCAGTCAACTTCTTCAGGTTCCGGATGGTGCGTGAGAGGCATGCTATTTTTTCCAGTGATGACCGCACGCAAGGATGCCGACGGGAGTCGGTAGCGCTTGGTGTCCAAGTCTCGACGATACCAACGCTGCCGGGCGTTTCAACGGAATTCACCCTTTTTTTTGGGCGCCGGTGCGGTTGGCTGTCGGTACGACCGATACGACACGACGACTTCCCGCCACCCACCGGTATTCCCTGTTTTTCGCACCATGCCCTATCTTCCCAGCAGAGCAGAACGCCCGCCAAGCAGCATGGGGTAGAACTGCTGTACCCGCCCAGGTCGCGGCCGCGACTAGGGCAAAGACAAGGCAGAGCCACTCCTTTATTTAGGAAGGCTTTGGGCCATCGCAATGCGTCTCAAGGGCGGCTATCTTGGCCAAGCGGCGGGCGTGACGGCCGCCCTCAAAGGACGTCGAAAGCCAAGTGCCGAGCATTTTTTCCTGTACCTCTGGGCCGATCATTTCCGCCGACAGGCACAACACATTTAGATCGTTGTGTCTCCGGCTCATTTCGGCGGTCACCTCGTCGTGGCAGGTGGCTGCCCGTACCCCGGGCAGTTTGTTGGCAGCGATTGCCATGCCCACACCGGTGCAGCACAGCAGGATGCCTCGATCAGCGGTGCCGTGGCTTACCCGTCCAGCCACATCGGCGGCAATGTCGGGATAGTCGACAGCCTCCGTTCCGTTGCTGCCACAGTCGATCACGGCGTGTCCCATCCGTTCGAGCATGCCACTGAGCCGCAGACGGGCGGCCACGCCACGATGATCGCTGCCAATTGCAATTCGCATATCAGACTCCGTGACAAAAACACAACTCGATCCAACAGCTTGTTCAGCCCTTTTGTTTGAAACCGGGTAGCAAGATTGTAGCCAACCTTGCTACTAAAAGCGCACGGATTTGTTGCGCACATTTCCGATAGGTGGCGACCGTCCCGCCAATCGGATCGATCACATCCATGCGATCCGGGGAAAGCATCGCCACCCGTCCGCCGGCCTCAGGAAACTGAGCCAGAATGGCAGTGCGATGGGCTGCGGTCATCGTCCAGATCAGATCCGCCTGGCGGACCAGATTTTCTGTCAGGGGCTGACTCTCATGCCCCGAGAGATCGCCCCCCGTTTCGGCCATGACCTCGGTGGCCCCCACACTTGCCTTGCCGCCACCCCAGGCCGCAATGCCTGAACTGGCCACCACCACACCCTGCGACTGGATCTCTTCCGGCCGACACTCTAAACGCTCTGCGACGAGTTGTCGAAAGATCGTTTCAGCCATTGGACTGCGGCAGGTATTGCCCGTGCAGACAAACAACACCATCAAACTAGAAAGTCGGCGCATTGTCTCTTCGGAAACAATGCCGGGGTGTACGATGCGAAAGTCGTAGTCATCAACCTCGATCGTTGTGTGGGGCTGGGCATAGCGAGCCCTGCCATCATCGATCACAAGTGCGAGTTGGCCATCGGCCAAGGCCATCACATCGAGGGCCGTGACCGGTGGTGTTTCTGCGGCACAGGGCTCCGCCAGTGCGACGGGACCGGCTAGCATGCGCATGCAATCAGCCAGCATCGGATGCCCTGGGACCCGCAAACGCAGTCGACCAGCACCAACAATGCCACTGCGTGCACCGAGCGGGAGACGGTGAACCAAACTCTCTTGATGTTCATCGGCAACGATGATCGCCACCGGCCCTGGCCAGCAGCGACGGGAGATGCGTCTGCCAATCGCACTCAAGCGCGGCGCCCAATCGAGTGCCTCATCGGCACTTTTGAGAGCCAGCGTGACACGCGGCTCAGCGGGTCGCTGAGGAGAGAGTTCAATCAATCGTCCGACCGCCGTTGCATCCCGGGCACTCGCAGCGATCACGTAGTCTGTCTCGGTTGGAAAGGCAACCAATTTGCCTTCCGCCAATGCCTGCACAGCCCGATGCACGACATCGCGGGCATCCTCTGTTTTACGTAAATCAATGACCAGTGGCGGCATGAGCGGAGCCGGCTGCAGAAGGTGCCATGCACCGAACGTGCCTAACTGGCGAAAAAAAAAGAGCGAACTGATAGAAACTACCGGAATTTGCGGGGGCCAGTCAAGCATCGAAGGTTGGAGAAGATTGTCCGCAGTAACGAGACCCACTCGAAAAAATAGCCACATTTGCGGCGTTGTGCCGGGCCCGTGCAGCAAAAGCTTTTTTCGGCTTGTGGTCTGGCCTCCGGCTGCGGTATTCCACTTCTGAATGCCTGCAGCCGCCGCCTTTTTTGGATCAGCACCCTTGATGGCCACTCGAGCCTTTTTTAACGCCCTGCCCCGCCCTCGTCGACAGGCGGTTGCCCTGTTTGTGTTGTTGTTGTGGACAACAGCACCCGCCTGGGCACAGGCCCAAGTCTCAGCCCCGCCCACGGAGGCACCGGCTGTCCCACCGGCCGTAGCGGCAGCGGTTGCTCCTGTTACCGCGATCGACGAGGCCAATCGCATCGTTGAAGTGCGCATTGAAGGCAATCATGCCACGGAGGTTTCAAAGCTCCCGAAGCTTGTCACACGGGCCGGCCAAACCTTCGATCCTCAGGCGATTGAGGAGGACGTGCGATCGCTCCATCGCTCCCGAAAATTCATCGATGTGCTCCCAAAGTATGTGCGGGTGACAGAGGGCGTGGTTGTGATCTTTCAAGTGGTTGAGCGACCGATGCTGCGCTATGTGAAATACATCGGTAACGATCAGATCTCCTCACGCGCACTCAAGAAAAAGTCTGAGATTGAGGTGGGTGATTCGATGGATCCGTATGTCGTTGAGGAAGCCCGGCGCAGGATCGAATCGCATTACCACGAGAAGGGCTACGACTCGGCCAAGGTGTCTACCGTTGAAGGCAGTAAACCCGGCGACAAGGGAGCTGTTTTTCTTGTCGATGAGGGACGCAGCCGTAAGTCGCTCTGGACGAGCTTTGTTGGCAATTCGATTGCTAGCGATGCCCGACTGCTCACACAGATCAAATCCAAGCCGGGTGTTTTCTGGCTGCTCGGCGGCGAAGTGGACCGCCAGAAGATTGACGAAGATATCGACTTGATCACTGCCTACTATCGCAGCCTCGGTTTTTTCCAAGCGAAGGTGGGCCGGGAATTGGAAGTGGTGCACGGCGTCGGCCGCGACTGGACGCTGCTCACGTTTGTGATCAGCGAAGGACCGCGCTATTCGGTGCGCAACGTATCGTTCATCGGCAACAGCAAATTTAAGGGAGAGTTTCTGGCCCGGGATCTCAAGCTGACAAGCGGTGAGCCATTCAACCAGACAAAAATGGACATCGATCTGGGCTTAATCCGAGATATTTATGGTGGTCGCGGCTTTGTCTTTGCCGATATCCGAGCCGACCCCCGGTTTCTCGAAGAGCCCGGCCAACTCGATCTCGTCTACAACGTCACCGAAGGACAGCGCTACCGCGTGGGCAAGATTAATGTGCGCATCCGCGGCGAGCATCCGCACACGCGTCACAGCACGATTTTAAATCGCCTGTCACTGCGACCGGGCGACATTCTTGACATTCGCAAACTCCGCGACGACGAACGCCGCCTCAAGTCGAGCAGTCTCTTTCTGGCCGACGCCTCCAAGGGAGAGGGACCGCGAATTGTCTTTAGCAAACCGGAGCATTCTGAAAATAGCGACCAGCAAGTTGCGCGCGACACCTCCCGCCCAGGTTTTCGCGGCCAGAGTCCAGATCCGGAATCAGAAGGCGATGCGTTGATCGATCTGGATTTAGAGGGCGAGTTGACTGAATCGCTGACGCCCATGATGTCGGAGCAGGAATCCGGCCAGCCTTTGCAGCAGATAGGAACGCCCGCCGCGCCGACCCACTCCGGGAGACTCGCGAGCCAGCAAGTGTGGCGCGGTCAAAGCCCGCAGCAGCCACTCGCTGCTCCGCCCGCGCAAACGTGGGGAGGCGCACCACTGGCCCCCACCGGACCTGAGTCGCTCGATTATTCGCGGCTGCGTGCGCCACCCCCCAAGGCTCCCGTATCGATCGCCCAGCAACCGGCAGCAGCCGGCTTCCCGGCCGGTCCAGCGGCTACTTTTCAACCGGCAATGCAACCGGCGTTCGCACAAAACCCAGGTGGGGTTCCAGGAGCCCCGCTGGTGCCCGTGCAAGGCGGCCAGCCCTTTCCCGGCCAACCAGTTCCCGGCCAACCAATTCCGGGTTTTCCTCAACAATTGCAGCCGGGCATGGAGCAGCCCGGCATGGTGCCAAACTTCAACCCCGAGCAGCCCTTCCAAGTATTTCCTGGCTCCGAGCCTTACGTTGTTGTGGATGTCGATGCCGAGGAAACACAGACCGGTCGGCTGATGATCGGTGCCGGTGTGAACTCCAATGCAGGCTTAGTCGGCAACATTGTCATCGACGAACAAAATTTTGATATCACCCGTCTGCCACGCAGTTGGGACGACATTCGTAACGGCACTGCCTTCCGCGGTGCCGGCCAGCGGTTTCGCCTCGAAGCGGCGCCCGGCACACAACTGCAACGCTACACCGCTACGTTTCAGGAACCGTATCTCTTTGATACCCGGATCGGTCTTTCCACCAGTGCCTCCTATTACACGCGCTACTTCTACGACTGGGCAGAGGGTCGCGTCGGTGGCCGCGTTGGCTTGGGGTATCAGTTTGCCTTCGCCCCAGATCTCTCAGTCAACGCTGGATTCCGAGGCGAAAGCGTCGACATCTACAACCCACGGGTGTACGCGCCTGACATTCAAAATATGCTCGGCACGAATGCCGTATACGGCTTTAGTGGTGGCCTTATCCACGATACGCGCGACAGCCCGTTCCTTCCCACGCAGGGGCATCTGGCGACGTTTGAATTTGAGCAGGTGATCGGCACGTATGTCTATCCGCGAGGCATTCTCGAAGGGCGTCAATATTTTCTATTAAACGAGCGTCCCGATGGTTCAGGCCGCCACGTGCTCTCGGTTGGCTCCGTCTTGGGCATGACTGGTCCCAACACCCCCGCCTACGACAACTTCTATGCCGGTGGTTACAACACCCTGCGCGGGTTCATGTTCCGTGGTGCAAGCCCGCGGCAAAACGGCGCCATCGTGGGCGGTGCGTTTGAGTGGCTCAACACAGTTGAATACCTGTTTCCGATTACGGCTGACGACTCACTGCGTGGCGTGATTTTTACCGATTTTGGTACGGTCGAATCAAACGTCACGATCAAACAAATGCGCGTGGCCCCGGGTTTTGGTCTGCGCATCACGCTGCCGGCAATGGGCCCGGCGCCGATCGCCCTCGATTTTGCCGTCCCGGTCGCCTACGCCCAAGACGACAGCCAGCAACTCTTCAGCTTCTTTGTGGGATTCGCTCGCTAACGGCCCTGTGGGGAAAGTCATCCATGCACTGTATCCCCGGCCTGCTCAGCTCGATTGGCTAAAAACATGCTCTTTTCTCAGCACACACAACCGGTGCTTCCGGCGGCTGAGCGGATCCTCGTCGTCCGCAATCGCTTCATTGGCGATACCGTATTGGCCATCCCTTTTTTGCGCAATCTGCGCAGAAAATTTCCTCAGGCCACCATCGATGTGCTGGTTGAGTCCGACTCTGGCGACGTGTTGGCCGACTGCCCCTACCAAAATGCGATTCTCACGTGGAGGCGTCCGCAGCGCAAGCAGAGCTCAGTGCTGCGGACGCTGGTCAATCTCTTGGCCACAGCAAAGTGGCTCAGGTCCCGCCACTACACGCGCGCCTACGTTCTCAAGCGATCGGCTTCCAGTGCCCTACTCATTTGGCTCAGCGGCATTGCGCATCGCGTTGGATTTGCCTCAGAACTGCGCAGCTGTCTGTTCACCCGCGCGGTGCCTCTGCGGTCCCATCGGCATGAAGCAGAGCTTTTTCTCGACCTGCTGCGCGGCGATAACATTGAGGTTGACGATGGACACAATGAAAACTGGGTATCGCAGGCGACAGCTCGCAAAGTTGAATCACTGTTGGCACAGGTGCCGACCAATCGGCCGCGCGTTTTTATAGCCCCCCGATCGACCAACGGCCTCAGGCAATGGCCGCTGCAGCGTGTGGCTAAGGTCATACAATGGCTTGTCAAGAATCGTGGCTGCGAGATTTTCTTTTGCGGGAGCTCCTACGACGTTGAGGCACATGATGCAATCCGATCGCTGGTGGGGCCACAGGGTGCCGCGTCCATCCACGACTATTCCTCGCAACTGTCACTTCGCGAAACCGGAGCGCTGCTGGCCCGCATGCATTTGAGTCTAGGCGTTGACACCGGCCTGCAGCACATGGCGGCATCCTTTGGGGTGCCTGTGGCCACGCTCTTTGGACCCACCGATCCCAATCAGTGGAGCCCATGGAAAACGCAGAGCGCAGTGATCCGTTCGGCCACAATTTTGCAACCCACCAAGCGTCTCACGTGGCATCCATTTTTTGCGAACCCCGCCCAAAGCCATCGCTGGCCCGTGGGCATCACGGCGATTCTCGATATCAATGTCGAACAGGTTCTGGCCAGCATTGCGCCTCTGCTCGACCAGGCAATCGAGGAAAAAATAGCCGATAACTCAACCAGTATCCCACACTTCGAGCCGAGCCCATCCGCCCGGAAACCATCGGCTATTCGCATCCAGACCATCGACTTGCGCAGGGGAACGTATCGCTATCAAGTGTTTGCGTCTCCGGCAGCCACCCCTCAGTCGTTCGCTGCCGTTCCCGTGGAGTCGCTGGCTGAAATCGCCTCGGGCAACGCAGCCAGGGGCGACTGAAAAGCAGCCGTTGCTGCTGCCTTGCCGGCCACAAAGCCGCTGGCCCACGCCCACTGAAAATTAAAGCCCCCGATCCGTCCATCCACGTCGAGAATTTCACCGGCAAAGTGGAGTCCTGGGCAGATCCGGCTTTCCATCGTCTCCAGACGCACTTCGGCCAATGGCACGCCGCCGGCCGTGGCCTCGGCGCTGGTGAAGCCCCGGTCGCCCCGAATTTCAAGCGGCGTGGCTGTCACTCCTGCCACCAATCGCCGCCGTGCCTCGCGGGGAATGTCTCCGGTGGTTGGTGCGTCGGCAACTTCGCAGAGCGTGCGTGCGAGCCTATCGGGCAGGTGGTCGCGAAGCAGCGCGAGGCTACCGCGTCTCGCTGCAGCCACGAGCATTCGATCCAACTCATCGGCAGACGTTCCCGGTAGCCAATGGATGGTCATGTAGATGCTATTATCGCGTTGCTTGTGGATGAGCCAGTGGCGACTGATGTTGAGAACGCTCGGACCAGAGAGGCCAAAGTGCGTGCAAAGCGTGCTGTCAGTAAACGCGTGCAACCGTTTGCCGCTGGCAGAAAAAATTGCTATCTCGGCTGGCACTGTCAGGCCAGAGAGCGAGGTGATCCAGTGGTCTACTGGCAGGAGCAGTGGCACAAGGGCTGGTACAATCGGCGCCGATAGCGAATGGCCTAGGCCGACAGCCAGCGCATAGCCGCTACCATCAGAGCCCGATTTAGGCAGCGATTTTCCACCGCTGCAGAGGATCACGCGGCGGGCACAAAATTCTCCGGCGGTGCTTGTGATTCGGTAACCACTGTCAGTTTTTTCAAGCGCCGTCACGCGGGCCGGATGCACAAGGCTGGCGCTTGATCGACCTGTTTCCCGCACAAGCGCAGCAAGCACGGTGCGGGCTGAGTCGGAAACGGGGAAGAGCTTGCCCGTTTCTTCACGTTTGAGTTCCACGCCAGCCGCGGCAAAAAAAGCCACCGTGTCGCTGACGGTGTAGCGGCTAAGTACGTTGCGAATGGCCGGTGAGGTGCTGCCGGAAAAGTCAGCAGCGCTTGCAGTGTAGTGGGTGACGTTGCAGCGACCACCCCCGGCAACAAGAATTTTTGCCCCCAGCTTCAAAGCGCTGTCGACAGCAATGATCGAAAGCGGTCGGCCCAGTGCATGGGCCGTGCGTCCAGCCCAGATAGCGGCAAACAGCCCAGCAGCCCCGGCACCGATGATCACAATATCGGCGTGCATCTGATCTGCCAAAAAATAATCTGTCCGGGTGCATTGAGTAAACAGCAGCGGTCGTATTCGCTGGGGAGTCTACAGTACGAAACACAAGGTGGTTTGTAAGCCATCGATTTTGTTTTTCTCCTCCATGAATCCATGAAAAGGCAGGTAAACCATGATCATTCGAGCAACAGTTGCCACGGCGGTGCTGGTTCTTCTGATGGGACAGCTGGCTATCGCAGGCGAAAAATGTGCCAAGTCAAAGGTGCAATACCGCTCAGTGGCCTTTGCGGCGGTCGAAGCTCCCAAGGATATTGTCGATACGGCAGTGGCGGCCGGAAGTTTTAAAACGCTTGTTGCAGCCGTCCAGGCAGCTGGACTCGTTGAGACCTTGAAAGGCAAGGGCCCGTTTACGGTGTTTGCCCCAACCGATGAGGCTTTTGCAAAGTTGCCAGCAGGCACAGTGGAAAGCCTGCTCAAGCCAGAAAATAAGGACAAGCTGATCGCTGTTCTTACCTACCACGTGGTGCCAGGAAAGGTATTGGCAAGCGACGTGGTCGGGCTGAAGGAAGCCAAAACGGTCCAAGGTGGCAAAGTAAAAATTGCCGTCATCGGTGACAAGGTGAAGATTGACGACGCTACTGTTGTCAAAACAGACATCGTGACATCCAATGGAGTCATTCACGTGATTGACTCGGTTATCCTGCCCAAGTAAAGTGCTACGTGTCGGCTCAGACCGTGTTTGTGGGTGAGGCGAAACCTTTTTTTCGCCTCACCCGCTCCGCGGATTGTGGAAAAAAAGCCTCGAGAAGGCTTTTATGCGACGAAGATTCTTCGCCTGAAGTGATCGACCGATTGTGGGCTATTCTAATGGGTGCCATGATTCGATCCTCGCATTCGCACCGGCTTCAAAAACAACGCATCCTTTTGGCGGCCCTCATGCTGTCACTGGCGATTGCCGCAACGGCACGCGCCGATGCTCCCATCGAGTTCAATCGAGATATCCGGCCGATCCTTTCGGAAAACTGTCTCTACTGCCACGGTCAAGACGGCAACAAACGCAAAGCGGACTTACGACTTGATGTGCGTGATGCGGCCATTGAAACTGGGGCAATCGTGCCCGGTAATGCAGGCGCCAGCGTGCTGCTGGAACGCATTCACTCAACCGATGCGGAAGTGTTGATGCCGCCCCCCGCTTCAAACCGACGGCTCTCGGATGAGCAAAAAAAACTTCTTGAACGTTGGATCGCCGCCGGCGCTGTCTACCAACCGCACTGGACGTTTACAGCGCCCTTGCGTCCAACCATTCCCGCAGTTGGCCGCCCGGAATGGGTGCGCAGCGTTATCGACAACTTCGTGCTAGCTGGATTGGAAGAGGCAAAGTTAGAGCCATCGCCAGAGGCAGACCCTGTCACGCTGATCCGTCGACTGCAGACCGATTTGATCGGTCTGCCGCCGACAACGGCAGAGGTCGATGCCTTCGTAAACGATTCCGATCCGCAGGCCTATGAGAAACTTGTCGATCGATTATTGGCGAGCCCCCATTACGGTGAACGAATGGCCCTGTCATGGCTCGATGCGGCGCGGTACGCCGATTCGAACGGCTTCCAGCAAGATGGTGACACCGCGCAGTGGGTCTGGAGGGATTGGGTGGTGGCCGCGCTCAATGCCGATATGCCGTTCGATCAGTTTTCGACAGAGCAACTCGCCGGTGATCTGCTGCCAAACGCCACAGTCGAGCAGCGGATTGCCAGTGGATTCAATCGCAACCACCTCTTGAACGGAGAGGGGGGCGCCATTCCCGAGGAGCAGCGCAATGTGATTCTCTTCGATCGCGTTGACACCACCAGCACAACGTGGCTGGGGCTGACACTGGCCTGCGCTCAGTGTCACGATCACAAGTACGATCCCATCACTCAGACCGACTACTATTCGCTATTAGATGCATTCAATCGCGTGACTGAAACCGGTCAAATGCCAGACATGCGCTCGGCCAAGATTCGCTTGGCGCCGCCTTATATGGAGGCCCCGAGTGCGGAAAACCAAGCCCACATTACCGAGTTCGAGGCCCGCATCGCTGCAGCGGATCCGGCGGCGGCCATCGAAGCAGCTTTCATGGCGTGGCGGGTGGGCCTTTTCGCAGACGGCACGTTAGTCGAAGGGCATGGCCTCCCCGATCCGCTGGCCGCGATTCTGCACAAGCCCGAGGCCGAGCGAACCGCAGCCGAGACACAACTGGTCGATCCGGAACTGCACAAGCACTTCCACGACAAACTGCGGGCGAGCATCGTCGATAAGTTGCCAGCGGTAGAGAACCAAAAACAACTAAAAAAACAACTCAGCGAATACAAGCGCGATCGTGTTCCGCTGGTAATGGTGATGAACGACGATAAGCCACGCGACACAAAGATTCTCAATCGTGGGGATTACCTTTCCCCGCAGGGAGAGAAACTCTCTTTTGCTGTGCCGGCGTTTTTGCCGCCGTTGCCCGCCGGGGCACCGGCCAACCGGCTGGGTCTTGCCCGCTGGCTCTTTATGCCAGAGCATCCGCTTGTGGCCCGCGTGCAAGTCAACCGGATGTGGCAGCACTTCTTCGGCGCTGCGATTGTTAAGACGGTTGAAGACATGGGAGTGCAGAGCGAATATCCCCTGCACAGGGCGCTGCTGGATTGGTTGGCGGTGGAGTTTCGCGAGCAGGAATGGAGCCAGAAGAAAATGCACAGATTGATTGTGACAAGCGCCACCTACCGGCAGGCCAGCCGGATCACTCCCGACCATCTCGCCCAAGATCCCGAGAACACCCGCTTCGCGCGCGCCGGTCGATTTCGCATGCCGTCGCTGCTGCTGCGCGACGCAGCGTTGCTCGCCAGCGGCCTACTCGAAGATCGCCGAGGCGGTCAGCCCGTCTATCCCTATCAGCCCGAACAGATTTGGGAAGCATTGGCCATTACAAATGAACGCGATTTCACCTACCCGGCCTCCCACGGCAGCGATCTCTACCGCCGCAGCCTCTACACATTCTGGCGCAGAACGGTGAGTCCAGCCAACATGTTTGACACAGCCAACAGGCAAACCTGCAGCGTGCGCAGCAGTCGCACAAGCTCGCCGCTGCACGCGCTTACCACGCTCAACGATCCGACGTGGGTCGAGGCGGCGCGGGTGCTTGCTGCGCGCAGCCTGCAGGCCGCATCGACGTTGGATGATCGGCTGATCTTTGCTTTTCGCCGGGTGCTTGGCCGCCAACCCACGGCGTCCGATTTAAACAGTCTGCGGCGAATGCACGAGCGTCAACTGGCTGTGTATCGCAACGACACTGAGGCCGCAAAGCAGATTGTCAGCGTGGGAGAGTATGCGCAAGATAACACTCTCGACGCCGCCGAGCATGCGGCGTTGACCGCCGTTTGTCTGGCGATATTCAATCTTGATGAGGCGTTGACGAGAGAGTAGCAAGAGAGTGTGGTAAGCCGGCGCGATGCCGACAGGATCAACAATGCACGATTTGCACAATGAAAATATCGACCGCGTCACTCGCCGCCGCCTATTTGGCTCGGGCGCAGCGGGGATCGGTTCGCTGGCCTTGGCGGCACTGCTAGAGCGGGACACTGCCGCTGGTCCATCTGCGCCGCGAGTGCCCGGCCTTTCTGACCTGCCGCACCACACCCCCACCGCCAAACGGATTGTGATGCTGTGGCAGGGGGGCGGTCCGTCGCACGTCGATCTATTTGATCCAAAGCCAACACTTTTTGAGCGCAATGGCCAAGACATACCCCAGAGCGT
>CAMBUD010000044.1 GCA_945871035.1 Planctomicrobium piriforme
CCTCGGTCGGGCAGAATAAAAACCTGCGTCGTGCCGGCAACCAACTCGACCAAAAGCAGCCCCTCCCGCAAACCACCGCGCAGCCGCTGCCAACGCACGGCCAGAGGACCGAGCACAATGCCACCCTGATCGACAGGCGCAGCAGCACCAGTGGATGCATTGCCCGCAGCGATAAGCTCGATTGTGTGAGTGGCCATCTGTCAGAAGATGCAGTCTACTCTTAATCTACTCTGTGGGCGATCTTTTCGGCAGCCCGACGCCTGACAACTGCTCGGCATGCATTCTCTAGTGGCCAACCCGTGCACGTCCCAGACCACCCTGCGACCGGCTCCCTTCCAGACAAAGAAAAAGGACCGTCTATCGGCATCTCATACGGCCGGCATCTCAGCTACATTCTGAAACAGATCTTTATGGAGAAAAAATGGCCCTGACCACCAAAGAGCTCGATCCAATCGGCGTTGTGCTGGCTGCAGGCCGTGGCACCCGCATGGAGAGCGACCTCCCCAAAGTGCTCTTTGCAGCGGCCGGCAAGCCACTCGTGCGCTGGGTGGTTGAGGCCTTGACAACCGCCGGCGTGCACGAACAGATCGTTGTGATTGGCTATGGTGGCGAATTGGTGCGAGCAGCACTTGTCGATCTACCGGGCGTGACCTTTGCCCATCAACAGGAGCAACGCGGTACCGGCGACGCTGTGGCCGCAGCCACCCCGCTGATCCAGGCAACTCTTGTCGGCATAGCAGCCAACGGCCGACGGCCGGTGGTGATCGTTTGTGGCGACTCACCATTGCTGCGCACAAAAAGCGTGACCGACCTGCTTGAGCAATTTACCGCCCGTCAGGCATCCTGCCTCGTAGGCACAGCACTGGCCGTCGATCCGGCCGGTTTGGGTCGAATCGTGCGGGGGCCCAACGGTTGCTTTCGAGGGATTGTTGAGGAAAAAGATGCTACGACTGAAGAAAAGATGATTTGCGAAGTCAACATGAGCACCTACGTATTTGCGGCTGACGATCTGCTGTGGGCACTTTCAAAACTCAACAACGCCAACGCCTGCGGAGAATACTACCTGACGGATTGCCCGGGATTGCTGCTGGCAAAGGGATGTGTTGTGGATGCCGTTGCGTGCCTCGACCAGAGCGAAACGCTTTCGGTCAACACGCCAACCCAACTGGCAGTCGCTGCGATGGCTTTGCAGAAGCGATTCCACACCCAGACCCCGCCAGCAGCCCCAGTCGGATAGCACCAGCGGCTTGAAACGGCCGTCTGATAAAGATCGCAGTAGAATATTTTTCGCTTGAACGCTCTGCTTTTGCAGCCCCTCAGTTTTTCCTATCCGCCGCCACGCACGCAGGTTGTCTTCCATGAATGATCTCAAAATCTTCAGTGGCCCGGCCAACGCCGCCCTTGCTCAGGACATTTGTCGGTATTTGAATCTGCCAATGGGCAAGATTTCACTGGGGAATTTTCCCGATGGTGAGATCTCCTGCAAAATTGATGAAGACGTCCGCGGCCGCGACATTTTCATCGTGCAGCCCACCTGCCCGCCGGTGAATGAGCACCTGATGGAGTTGCTGGTGATGATCGATAGCTTTAAGCGCGCAAGTTCTTATCGCATCACTGCGGTGATTCCCTATTACGGCTATGCTCGACAAGATCGCAAGGACTCCGGGCGGGTGCCGATTACAGCCAAGCTGGTCGCCAATTTAATCACGCGAGCGGGAGCCGACCGCGTACTGGCGATGGACCTGCATGCTGCGCAGATTCAAGGTTTTTTCGACGTGCCGGTCGATCATCTCTACGCTGCACCGGTACTCAACAACCACTTTGAGTCGATCGATCTGCCGCGCGATGAGCTTGTGGTTGTCAGCGTTGACGAAGGAGGCATCAAACGTGCCGTTGGTCATGCCAATCGGTTACGTGCCCCTTTGGCAATCGTGGACAAGCGGCGACTCAGCGCCGTTACAACCAGCAGCGCCAACATTATTGGTGCCAGTGTTGAGGGAAAAACAGTGCTCATGTTTGATGACATGATCAGCACGGCGGGCTCTATCTGCTCGGCTGCTGACGTTGTGCACCGCAGTGGTGCCAAGGCGATCTATGCGGCGGCCACCCACGGCCTGCTGATCGGCCCAGCCGTTGAGCGACTCAAGGCCGCCCCCTTTGCAGGCATCATCATCACCGACTCCATTCCACTGTCGCTGGAAAAGTCGCTGCCCAATATCACCGTTCTCTCGGTGGCTAGCCTGCTTGGCCAAGCAATCAAACGCATTCACCGCAACGAGTCTGTGAGCATGATGTTTCAGTAAGAATTGTGCTCCGCCCATGCTCGGCCCCTTTTTTCATTGGGAATCCACGCTGCAGGCTTGCGAAAGTGCCGTTTTGTGACAGACTCACCCCTTCCCCATTAGGAGTTCCCATGAGTGATTCGTTGGAAGTGATCGCCCGCACGGCAAACGGTACCCGAGAGAGTCGTCGTCTGCGCCGGCAGGGCCTGGTGCCTGCTATTCTCTACGGCCACGGAATCGAGTGCGTTCATTTATCGGCCAAGCGAGAATTGCTCGAAGCGGTCATTCGACACGGTAGCCGCGTTGTGGAACTCAAGGGCGCTGTGCAAACAAGTGCCCTCGTTCGCGAACTGCAATGGGACACGTTTGGTGTCGAACCGATTCATATCGACTTTCTGCGCGTCAGTGCGTCGGACCGCATTCGGGTCAAGGTGCCGATCGATCTCAAGGGAGAATGCCCCGGTCAGCGTGCCGGTGGGATTCTGAGCTTGCTCCTGCATGAAATTGAACTGGAGTGCACGGCCGATGCCGTCCCTGAAAAGATTCACGCTTTGGTTGCAAAATTAGAACTCGGCGGCCTGATAAAGGTGCGCGATTTAGATCTCCCCAAAGGATCGCGGGCCGTAGCCGACGCGGATGAGACTGTCGTGAGTTGCGTGGTTCCGCTCCATAAGGGCGACGACGTGGCCGCGGCCACTGGCGGCGTAGAGCCCGAGTTGATTGGCCGTAAGCCAACCGAGGAAGGAGAGCCAGAAGCAGAGGAAGCCTGATGCGCAACGGCTTGCAGTTTCGGCTTGCAGTTTTTAAGTGCTGTCAATCGCGGTGCTTCTCGACTGTGGTGCGGCCTTTTGCGGCGTAGGCTTTTCCAGGTGACAACACGTGAAACTCTTGGTTGGACTGGGCAACCCGGGCCGCGCCTATGAGGCCACTCGTCACAACGTTGGCTTCGAAGTGCTGGAAATATTGGCCGCTAGGGCTGGTTCACCGGGGCGACGAACACGGTTCCAGGGTGAAACAGCGCAGGCAACCCTGCGTGGCCATCCCGTTTTATTACTCTGGCCGCTGACGTGGATGAACCTCAGTGGTGCCAGCGTCTTGGCGGCCCGAGATTTTTACAAGATCGATGCAACTGACATCTTAATACTGTGCGATGATTTCCAACTTTCAACCGATACAATTCGACTGCGTGCCAACGGATCAGCGGGTGGCCAAAACGGCCTCGCCGATATCGTGGCCCGCTTGGGAACGACCTCTGTTCCGCGTCTCCGCATCGGGATTGGTCCGGTTGAGCCGGGCTGGAAAACGGCCGACTTTGTCTTGGGTAAATTTGCTCAGTCAGAGCGTGCAAACGTCGATCTGCTGCTGGGGCGGGCAGCCGATGCTGCGGAGGAGTGGGTCGCTCTGGGTATCGAGGCCGCTATGAATCGGTACAACTAGTCTTATTCAGATAGTATTTAGAAAATCTAAAAATAGGAGAGTGCGCGATGGTGGTGTATGAAGGAATGTTTATTCTCGATGCGTCAAAGTATGCCCGTGACCCGGTTGCGACCGCGCAGCAGGTCACCGATCTCATCACGCAATTCGGGGGCACCATTCTCGCCTCTCGGTTGTGGGACGAACGAAAACTGGCTTACCCAATCAAAGGCCATCGCAAAGGGATCTACTGGCTCACGTACTTTCGCATGGCAGGGGCTAACATCACGCCGCTGGAACGCCAGTGCGAGATTACTGACGAGATCATTCGCAAACTGATTCTCAAGGTCGATGCTCGCATTGCCGACGCACTGGTCGAGCACGCCTTAGCGGGCGATGCGGCGCCGAAGCGGACCCCACCACCGGCGGTCGTCGCAAGTGCCATTGATCCATCCGAAATTGAGAGCGAGGAATGAAGGGCGGCCCCAGCACCGGGAACCGCGTCTGAGAGCAGTGTTTTTCAAAGCCTTGCAACTTTCGACGGCAGGGTTTATCCTAACCGTGCTCTTGTACATGCGTTCAGCACTTCTTGAGAGGAGACCAATCGAATGGCTAGCTTTAATAAGGTGATTCTTCTGGGCAATGTGACCCGCGATCCAGAACTCCGTTACATCTCTAACGGCACAGCCGTGACCGACATCGGATTGGCTGTCAACGACCGTCGCAAAAACGCCACCGGCGAATGGGTTGAGGAAACAACGTTTGTCGACGTCACGCTCTGGGGTCGCACAGCAGAGATAGCTGGCGAATACGTCACCAAAGGTTCGCCGCTTTTAATTGAAGGCCGACTCAAGCTGGATACGTGGGAAAAGGATGGCAAGAAGAATTCCAAGCTGCGGGTTGTTGGCGAGCGCATGCAGTTGCTTGGCAGTCGACCAGGCTCCGCCGAAAGCTCGCGCAGCGAGGGTGCGCGACCCAAATCGAACGTTTCCGGACGCGGCAACTCTCGGGGTAGCGGCTCTGGTGGGGACGATTTTGATCCCGCTGGCGGCTATGATGGGGCCGATGGGATCGATCCAGAGAGTCGCGGCGCGGAGAGCACGGCACACCACGGCACGCAGTCGGGCCAAAACTCTGGGCCCATTGGTTCCGACGATGACATTCCGTTCTGAATGCCTTTGGCATTCAGAGGCTGAAGAAGCCCGAAGGTTATTTCTTAACTATTTTTATTCGTACCCATTCTCGTTCGCACTCATTTTATTTTTCAGGAGTTGATTCATGTCGGTGAAACAGTTGCTCAAAGAACGCATGCCTCGCTCACGTCAACTCCCCAAGGGCGCCCACGGTGGAGTCGAATTGTTGCTCGTGCAGACGATCGAAACGCTCGGCAAACAAGGGGACGTTGTCGAGGTTCGTCGCGGTTATGCCTACAACTATCTTCTCCCGCAAGGCCTGGCCACGATTGCCACCGATCACCACAAGCGGATGGTCGACAAGCACCGGTCTAAACTCGAAGAAATCGCCCGCGAACGATTGGCTGGCCTGCGCAGCTTGCTGGAAGAACTTATTCGCACAAGCGTTACGATCGAGGCCAATGCCAACGATGAGGGGCATCTGTATGGTTCCGTTGGGGCTCCAGAAATCGCTCGCTCGCTCAAGCAGCAAGACCTTTCTGTTTCTCAGGATCAGATTATTTTGCAAGGCCCACTCAAAGAGGTTGGTCTCTACACTGTCCGCATTCGGCTATCGGCTGAAGTCGAGGGAGATCTCAAGGTTTGGGTGGTGCCATCAAGCAGCGAGGCTGGATCGAAGTAAGGGACGGGGCAGGTATTCAAGCGGCGGTTTTTTGGCGGCAGTGGATCTCGAGCAGGGAGGCTTAAAAAATGGTGGCATCCCGTGAATCTCGTTCGCGGGGCGACCAGCGACCCGCTGGTCGGAGCAGTTCTAGCTCCGGAGGTGCTCACGCCACCAGCGCCCTGATCGACTCCCGCGATCGCCCCGCTAATGTGGACGCCGAACGGGCCGTGCTGGGAAGCATTCTGCTAAAAGCTGATGTTTGTGATGATGTTGCGCTGATTGTACGCGTCGAAGATTTCTCCGACGAAGCCCATCAACTTCTGTACCGGCATCTGCTCGATCTGCACGATTCGGGCAAGCGGATTGATGTCACGATTGTTCTGGAGCGGCTGCGCACCAAGGGAGATCTTGATCGGGTGGGTGGCACTGCAGCGCTCGCAGAAATCGTGGAAGCTGTGCCGCACGCTGCTCACGCCTCCCACTACGCGCATATCGTTCGCGACAAGGCGATGCTCCGCGCTTTGATTGATGCGGGCACCGACATCCTGCGCGACGCCTACGACTCCCCCGACGAGCCCCGCGAATTACTGTCGCGGGCTGAATCGTCAATCTTTGCGATCCTCGAGCACCGCAGCTCGACTGAGGCACGACCGATTCAATCCGTGCTCGAAGAGGTGATGGTGCGCATGGATGCACGCATGAAGCACGAACATGCGATCGGTGGTGTGGAAACAGGATTCACCGAGCTCGACTCACTCTGCGGAGGCATGCACAACTCGGAGTTGATTATCCTCGCTGCCCGACCCAGCATGGGAAAAACAGCGATGGCAATGAACATCGCCGAACACATCGCCATCGGAATCAAAAAACCGGTGCTGTTTGTCAGTCTGGAAATGGCCTGTTTGGAACTTGCCGATCGCCTGCTGTGTTCGGCGTCTCAGGTCAATGGTCACCGGCTGCGCAATGGCACAATCTCGCAGGAAGATCGACGCCGACTCGTACAGAAATCGGCAGAAATCAGTTCGGCACCGCTCTACATCGACGATACTCCGGGACGCACGCTCACTGAAATTGCTGCTGTCGCCCGGCGACTCAAACGCAAGCAGGGGCTGTCTCTGATTGTGATCGACTATCTGCAGTTGATCGAGCCGGACAATCCACGCGATCCACGGCAGGAGCAAGTGGCAAAGATTGCCCGCCGACTCAAGATGATGTCTCGGGAACTCGACATCCCGGTGCTGTGCCTTGCCCAACTCAATCGTCAGGCCGAGGCTTCCCGTGACAACCGGCCTCGCCTCAACCATTTGCGAGAATCAGGCGCAATCGAACAGGATGCAGATGTCGTGATGTTTGTGCACCGCGAGGAATACTATCAAACCAACGACGAAGATCGGGAACGCGTAAAGGGCCAGGCGGAGATCATTGTTGCCAAGCAACGCAATGGCCCCATTGGCGACATCAAGCTCCTCTGGCAGCACGACTACACACGGTTTGTGAATCTCGAACACCGTCCCCACGACGAATTTGAACAGTTCTCTGGTTTCTAAAGCAGCCCTGCAGCCCCGCTTGATTCGTTGAATCTGCTCGGCCTGTCGCCCTATTCTGCTGGGCGAATTGGCAAGGCTTACTTGCCGAAAGTTTTGCTGGTGTGCTTTTTGCGGTCTGTGCCTGGCAAAATATCGAGCTCAAGGCCATCGTCCTCGCCGCGTTCCAATCGCTCCCAGGCGATCGCGCCCATGGCGGCATTGTCTGTGCAAAGCGATAGCGGTGGAATAAACACCGCTACGCCTCGCTCCCGGCCCAGCCGTTGGATCGATTCACGCAGCAACGCATTGGCTGACACACCGCCGCCGATAGCCAACGCGCGGCAGCCGGTGCGGACAAGAGCGATCTCAACTTTTGCCAGTATGGAATCAATCGCTGCCTGCTGGAAAGATGCGGCCAGATCGGCGCGTTGTTGGCCCACCGGGGCAGGCGTGTTCTCGGCGGCTCCCGGAGGACGCACCAAATAACGCAGCGCTGTTTTAAGACCGCTGAAACTGAAGTCGAGTCGTTCGCGATCATTGGCGAGCGGTCGCGGCAACCGATAGGCCCGCGGATTGCCCCCGACGGCGGCGAGTTGGATCTGGGGTCCACCGGGATACCCTAATCCCAGCAGACTTGCCGCCTTGTCGAACGCCTCGCCGACGGCATCGTCGATCGTGCCTCCCAATCGTTCAAGCTCCAAGGGCGACCGCACGTGGAAGAGGGAGGTGTGGCCCCCGCTTGCTACAAGGCCCACGCAGGGATAGTGCATACTCTCACCATACGCCAACCGGCAGGCATACAGATGCGCGGCGATGTGATCGTAGCCCACAATCGGAAGGCCGAGCGCAGCGGCAATGCCCTTGGCGGCAGAAAGTCCGACCAGCAGCGAGCCGACAAGACCGGGCCGGACGGCCACGGCGACAGCCTCCAGCGAGGCCTTGGAAATACCAGCCCGCGAGAGGGCTTCGTCGATCACCGGTATGATTCGTTCCACATGCGCCCGCGATGCCACTTCAGGCACAACGCCCCGCCAGCGGGCATGCAAGTCGTCTTGGCTGGCAACCACGCTAGACAGCACCTCGCGGGCACGGGTCACCACCGCAGCGGCGGTCTCATCGCAGGTGGTTTCAATCGCCAGCAGCGGCACAGTCAGACTCCAGGCTACGAATCGTCAGAACCCACAACGATCAATAGTCGTACCACATACCCACGCCGCACCGATTCTGATTACTGAAGGCAAACTCATACTGCGGGTCCGATCCATAGAGATACTCAAAACCGATGCGGTAGAGCTTTTCGCTGCGTCTGCCCCGCCAGGCCCAACCCGCCTGTACGCAGACGTTGCCGCCCCAGTCGAGTTCTTGCCGTGACATACCGTTGACAGCTAGAAACGGTGCACCCCGACCCCCCGTGGGTCTGGCTTGAATCAATTCAGTACCAAACTGAAACTCCCACGGCTGAGAGCCGCCGGCATTAAACAATGCGTAGCCCACTTCACCGTAGAGTCGCAGCCAGTCGTACGCGTAGTAGGAATTGCCCCACACCATGCAATCGCGCACGTAATTGATGCGGGGGTACGTCGGGTACTTGATCATGAATTCATCCCCCAAATGCGCGCTGTTGTGGTAGTACGCGAGCTTCGTCTGCCAGCGGCCGAGGCCGTAGACAACAGGCACGCCGAAGCGAAAATCAGACGATCGCAGATCGCGCTGATCCTGCGGATCCAGACGCACAAATGCCGCGCCCTCGATCTGCACCTCTAGCCCCTGCGGATGCACGACGGAGTCGGAGCCGTATCGCAGGATAGAAACCCGTCCACCGAGCGTGGTGTCCCAGAGCGTGCCCTCTGGCACCGATGGGTCGTATACGGCCGGAGCTGTGTCGTTATAGACAACTGAT
The DNA here is from genome assembly GCA_945871035.1 of Planctomicrobium piriforme. Classification (GTDB taxonomy): domain Bacteria; phylum Planctomycetota; class Planctomycetia; order Pirellulales; family UBA1268; genus BAIKAL-G1-2R. The sequence goes on from CAMBUD010000044.1 coordinate 8,919, forward strand.
CCGATGCGCGATTCTTTGGGACCAGCCAGATAGCTCGTGTAGATCAAGTTATTGGGCAGCAGTTGCCAGAACCACGGTCGTGGTGCCCAAATGTCATCGAAACATTCCGGAAATCCTGCGCCGGGCACAACACAGTCATCAAGACACGCTGGCGACTCTTCGTATGGAACATCGAGGACCACGGCCGCGCCTGGTTTTGTTGGCGGCAAAGTGCAGACCGACGGTGCGCTGGAAAAGTCACCCGGGATAAATGGTGGGGGAGCGGGAAGCGGGGCAGGGATTTCAAAAATCATTGGGGGCTCTGCCTGAACCGATTGCGCTGGCTGAAACGCTGAGAGTGGCACCATCCAGAAGCCACAAAGCAGAAGCCACCAACACCGACCGCGCAGGAACCAGCAGAGAGCCGCTCTTGGGGCACGCGCTACTATGAAAGATGATAGAAAGGCTACTGGCATCGTATCGAGCGAGCAGGATCTGGGTCGGGTGTCGACAAACTGCTGATGAGTTGCGAATCAGTGCAGTCGCTGCAACAATCTAGGCGTATTGAGTTCCATAACGAGAGAGAGATCGGCATCCCGTCCTGACTTTCGCCAGCACATCTACAACATTGAATGCATGGTGTGCTAAGTGTGTGAAGCGGGGCAAGATTGCAAACCCGCTTCTCTCCCAGACACCGTCTATTAACTGAACGACCTGCATGACGCCCGCCCAGCCAACCTCCAAGAATGACAACGTAGTTCCCCAAGTTGCCAGCGCTCAACCCGCTGACGGCAGGGCTCCGATCGACGGTGTGGCGGCCGTACTGGGAAAAATCCCCAGTGGGCTATTTGTGGTGACGTGGTTGGAGCAATCTCAGGATCGCGGCATGCTCGCCAGTTGGGTGATGCAAGCTGGCTTTCAGCCACCGCTGATTATGATTGCCATTGATCGATCACGAAACTTACTCACTGCGATTGAGCAGGGGTCGCCATTTGTCGTCAACGTTCTGGGAGAATCACAACGCGGGCTGCTCGCTAAGTTTGGCCGTTCGGGGAGCAGTGGGGAGAATCCGTTTACTGGGCTTACCATTGTGCGCACGCCGTGCGGAGCCGCAGCGATTGACGGATCCGTTGGTTGGCTGGAATGCCGCTGCAGTGGCATTCCCCTGGGGCAAGACGGCGAGCATGCAGTCGTGATTGCCACCATTACAGCAGCCTGTGCAGGCTCGGCAGAGGTCCCTCTGGTGCATCTGCGACGAAATGGGCTACGGTATTGAATCAATCGCTGCCTGTGGATTGGATACGAATCGCCTCGGGGGCTTGGGAATAAACAGCCACGCTCTATGGCTCTCAACTTTTGGGATACCTTTTATGCTTTTTTTAAAACGTTTTTGCCTCGCCGCTCTACCCCTTGTGAGCTGCTTGCCAATAGTCATTTTTTCCGGCTGTGCGGAACAATCGACTGTGAAGCGATTCATCTTCATCACCAACGGCGATGATCCCTTCTGGGATGCTTGCAATGCTGGGCTGATCGAAGGCGCTAAGCAGCAGGCTCTTGACTCGCAAGGCCTGCGAGTGGTGATGGAAAAGAATAACGGTACAGCGCAGGGACAAATCGAGAAGCTCCGGCAGTTTGCCAGTCAGTCGGACATCGCTGGCGTGGCGATTTCGGTGATCCAAGCGGAAAATGAAGCCATCGTGGAAGAGATGAAAAAACTCCGCGCCAAAGGGGTGCATGTGATCACTGTCGACAGCGACGTCAACCGGGAAAGTTTTCGTAACGCCCGTTCTTGGTACATCGGTACCGACAACATTCTTGGCGGCAGATTGCTGGGGACAGCCGCCAAGAAAATTCTCGAGAGTCGCGGCACAACATCGGGTGGCTACGTGCAGTTTGCTGGGTTCACCGATAATGACAACGCTCGGGCGAGAATGAACGGACTCCAGGAGACGATTGGGGAAGACTTCAAAGAAATTGACCGTATGAGCGATGAAATGGATCTCTCTAAGGCACGCGATAATGTGCGCGCAGCGCTTGTCAATCACCCCGATCTCACGGCACTCGTCGGCATCTGGGCCTACAATGCTCCAGCTATTGCTGAGGTGGTGCAAGACCGCGGCGTGCGCGACCGCACGACAATCGTTACGTTTGATGCTCAGGCGGCAGCTTTGGAGCACATGGCCGAAGGCAGAATCGATGCTATGGTCGTGCAGAATCCTTTTGAAATGGGAAAGCAGACCGTTCGACTGCTGCTGGCCATGCAAACGGGAGATGAAAAAACGATTGGGGAAATGTATCCCGACGCCGACAAACCCGATGGTGATATTTACACCACAGGCCTGCGACTGATCGTGCCCGACAAGACGGCTACTGCGGAAGAATCGCCACTGAAAGTTGGGGACATCGATGGCGATAACATCGAATGCATGCCGCTGTCACAATTCCGCGAGTGGCTCGCCCGTTACAATCTGTCGAGTTCCTGATCGAACGCCCGCGCACCTTACAGAGCGAAAAGCCACCCGGCGAACAAGCAGAAGTCCTTCATGCCACATCGAGAACCAGTGCTGCAAGGCCCGCGCCTGCTTCGTCCGAGCGAATGGGGCCTTGTCTTGGCGATTGTCATCGCTGTTGGCTTAACGGCACTGGCCGATGCGAACCACAGTTACTGGTTTCAACCGCTGGAGAGTCTCCGCGATATCGCCCGTAATACGGCCCTCCTCGGCATTTTTGCGTTGGGGGCAACGGTGGTGATCATCGCTGGCGGCATCGATCTTTCAGCCGGCTCAATGATCGCACTATCTGGCACTGTCTGTGCGACAACGATGCTGTTGCTTGCCCCGCTGCAAATGATGGGCTTCAAGCCGGTCGGTCCGGCAATCGTGGCGGTCGCTTGCGGGGCAAGTCTCTTAGTTGGCTTTCTAGTCGGCACGCTCCACACCTGGCTCATCACATCGATTCGCCTGCCACCATTCATTGCCACGCTGGCCACCCTCGTGGGGCTGCGCAGCTTTGCCCGTGCCCTCTGCGAGAGCAGCACTGCCGCTCTAACACCTACCAAGAGCGCGCTGATTAATGTTTCTGATCCATTTTTCAAAATGGTCCGCGAAAACGTCTGGATTCCGGTGGCAGTGTTTGGGGTGCTTGCTCTTATCACTTGGCTGATTCTCTCCCGCACAGTCCTAGGCCGTCATCTTCATGCCCTTGGCGGCAACGAGCAGGCGGCAAAATTGGCCGGCATCCGTACCGATAATGTGAAGTGGTTTGCCTATTGCTTTGGGGCCATGTCGGCCGCGTTGGCTGGTCTCTTTTATGTGGCCAATGAATCGGTCGCAGCCCCGGTGAATCAAGGACGTGGCCACGAACTCAATGCCATTGCGGCAGCAGTGGTCGGCGGTTGCTCGCTGGCCGGTGGTGTGGGCACGGTGCCTGGCACGGTATTGGGAGCAATCTTTTTACGAGTTGTCATTGATGCCGTTTCAAAACTTATCAAGACCGGTGCAGATGTTTACGAGGGGTTAATTGTCGGCATCGTTGTTGTCATCGCCGTAACATTTGGACAAATCGGCCAAATGGCCAAAGGCGGAAGACGCCTACTGCCCGGTGCACTGGGGCTCTGTGCCATCCCCACGCTGGCAATTCTCTGTGGCACCATTGTGGCGATGACAACCGGCACGCGATCTGGCCTGGTCTCGGCTTTTGCGGCAGTCGTGCTGCTGGGATTGGTGCGCTGGTGGGAATCACGACGCACAGCCTAGTGCCCCGGCAGCGTGGTCGACAATAACTTCAGGCATTCCATGAGCCACGCCCAAAACGCCGTCGTCATGCAGGGGATCACCAAGCGATTTCCCGGTGTTGTTGCTCTGGAAAACGTTTCGCTTGAGGTGCGCCGTGGTGAACTGCATGCCATTTGTGGCGAAAACGGCGCCGGAAAAAGTACCCTTATGAAGATCCTTTCTGGGGTCTATCAACCGGACGACGGCACGTTGCAAATCGATGGTGCCGAGGTTGGCTTTGCAAGTACCCGCGCTGCCGAACAGGCTGGAATAGCCATCATCCATCAGGAACTAACGCTCGTCGAAGATTTATCTGTTGCCGCTAATGTCTTTCTGGGTCGTGAGAAATGCCGTCGCGTGGGTGGCATCGACTTTGGTTTTCTCGATGAGCAGGCCATGACGAAGGAGTGTGGTCGATTGCTTGAACTGCTGGAGTGCAGTGTTTCACCACATGCGCGAACAGCCAATCTGCGCGTCGGCGACCAACAACTCGTTGAGATAGCCAAGGCTTTGTCGCTCAATGCTTCTATCGTGGTCATGGATGAACCAACCAGCGCACTCACTGAAAGCGAATCGGCTAGACTCGAGCGCACGATCGCTCGCTTGCTCGCAAGTGGCACAACGATACTCTACATCTCGCACAAGATGGATGAGGTGTTTCGGCTTGCCGATAGGATCACTGTGCTGCGCGACGGTCGCCACGTTCAGACGGTGAATCGTGCTGACACGACAGCGCGTGAGGTGACCGGATGGATGGTCGGTCGAGATATCAGTGGGGTTGATTTTCGCGAGCCGCGGTCGCGGGGCAAAAAACTTCTTGAAATCCACGATCTGCTTCTTCCCTGGCCGGAGCATCCGCGTGGCTACAGGCTTTCCAACATTTCGCTCGATCTCCATGCCGGAGAGATTCTCGGGGTGGCCGGACTCATGGGGGCCGGACGGACTGAACTCCTGGAGACGATCTTCGGTGCCGTTGAGCCAACGTGGACGGGCACGATTGCCGTGGCAGGCAAGCCGGTGCGCTTTCGCCATCCTCGTGAGGCCTGTGCGGCCAGGATTGCAATGGTCACCGAGGACCGAAAGCGACTCGGTCTTTTTCCAGATCTTGATGTGGCTGGTAACATCAGCCTCTGCAGCTTAACCGACACGCTTGTCAGAGGCTTTGTGAACCGCGGTCGCGAAGAGTCTCTCGTGGCTGCACCGATTCGCGATACAGGCGTAAAGACGACCGGCCCACACGCCTCCATCATGGGGCTCTCAGGTGGGAATCAACAGAAGTGCATCATTGGTCGTTGGCTGCTCACCAAACCGCATATCCTGCTCCTCGACGATCCTACGCGCGGGATTGATGTAGGAGCCAAGGCGGAACTTTACAGACTCATCAATCAGCTTTGTCGCGAGGGAATGGGCGTGATCCTCACATCGAGCGAACTCCCCGAACTCCTCGCGCTTGCCGACCGCATCATCGTTCTGGCTGAGGGCCGATTGACTGCTGAATTCGAGCGTGCTGAGGCCACCGAACAAAACATCATGGAAGCTGCCACGCTTTAACCGTCAGGATGACTCCGGGACGCCTGCGATGCGATCGCCTGTGCCCTCTGGCAGGATGGATCAGGCGCCTAGGTAGCGGGCAATGATCGCACGGGCTTTTGCTTCTTCACGCGTACCGCTCACGATGGCACGACCATCGGCAAACACCGATAATTGAATGCCTGGCTCAACTTCAACTCTTACTAACCACGGATTAGCTGTCACAATTCCAATCGTTTTGAGTCGCGTTGCCAAGCCAATCAGATCGATTGCTTCATTCCGCGCAGGCGATACCTGCACCGCTGCTCGCCCGCAGATCACCGCTGTCTGGCCGGAAATCCGTCCTTCCAGCCAGGGAAAATCATTGCCTCGACAGGTTGGGCATCCTTCCGCTGCCAGTGCTGAAAGATCGATCGTTCTCCATACACCGGCCCAGAGATCGCAGATAAACAGCCGATTACCCAGACCCGCTGTGATGCCACTAAGCACTTTTATTGCCTCGGCACTTTCAACGGCACCGACAACCAAGGCCGCCGGGCCGATGATGCCAGCCGTTTCACAAGTGGGCATGACGCCTGCGGCCGGTGGTTCAGGAATCAAGCACCGCAGGCAAGCCGTTTGACCGGGCAGCACCGTTAAGACCCGTCCCTCGGCCCCGATGGCACCGCCATAAATCCAAGGCACCCTGTCACGACAGGAAAAATCATTGATGATGAAGCGGGCTTCAAAATTATCAGTGCCGTCGACGATTACATCGGCTCCCATCAGAAGGTTTTCGGCAGTCGTAGCGCTCAGGTCGGCCACAATCGCTTCAACAGTCGCGGCAGCATTGATGCGCTGCAAATGTTGCTTTGCCGCAGCGGCCTTAGGAATGCCGGCGGCCACATCGGCTTCGTCGAAGAGCACCTGCCGTGGTAGGTTGCTCAACTCCGGCACATCACGGTCAATGATGCGAAGGTGGCCCACACCGGCCCGCACCAATGCCATGGCAACCACGCTCCCAAGGGCACCGCAACCGACGACCACAACCCGCCCCATTGCAAGCCGCGTTTGTCCGGCAGAACCGAGCGGCTGAAAGCGTATTTGCCGAGAATATCGCTCTGAATCGAGAGGTTGCATGCTCAAAGGCTACCACATGAGCAGGCGGCCGATTGCGAAACAGTGCGTTCTTTTTCATCGAGCGTTTGCTCAAGCACGAGATGCATGAACGGGGTGCATGCTTTTACCCCACACAATACCCGGCCCAATCCCAAGGCAGGCACTGCTCGCCCGCCGCCATACCCCATGCCGCCAACGCGGCTTGCAATTGATCGCAGTCTCTGCGATGGCCTGCGCTGTGCAAAACGTCAGGCCGCCGAGCCACGAGCGGAATCCCGTGGGTGTGCTCACGCCACTGTGCATCAGGCAAGGTCGCCGGTGGCAAGCAGACCGCCAGGAAATCGATCTCCTTTGGCAGCACTCGAGGCGGTGGCGCAGTGCCGTCGACTTCCAGCCCAAGCAGCATGGTGCCCTTCATCTTTTGGGCCTGCGTTGCCAACTGCTGAACGCTTTCTAATTCAAACGGCCGTGGTATGACTGCCAATACTACAGAGGGATGCCGGGCCCAAGCGGCGATGTGTGCCAGTCTGCTCGCCAGATCAAAGCCGGCAGTCGGGAACTCTGGTAGGATCGCGGCAATCGCCACACCGCTGCGATCAGCCCGCTCGCAGACATCCAGAGCGGGGTTAACGATCACTGCCGCAGCCCCTGCCTCGTGCAGGGCGGTTGCCTCCAGATGATTTCCGTCAGCAGCCATGCCTCGTAAGACAAAACGCCTACTCTCTAACCAGAACGATCGTCCACGCACTCCCAACCGCCGCAGTCCAACAAGGCAATCGCATGTTTCCAGCAGGCTCGTGCCATCCATCAACTGTGCCTGGAGTCGGTAAAGATTGGGAAGTTCAGGCGTCCAATAAGACGGCTCTGTAAGAATTGCCCTCGCAATCGGCTCGCAGCCAGCAGCAACGCTTGGAATAGCCGTCAGTGGCACCGTTATCGGCAGGGTTGTTGCCCGTTCACACTGTGGCCCGACCAACGTGCCCGTTATGCGCAGGTGCTCACGGCGTTCCCTGAGAGCCGTGCCTGCCAATCGCACATACACTTCGGCCCGCATGTCATCGGCTCGTCCGAGCACAACTGACCACTGCGGAATGCCGTCGCTGGCCGCGGCCGGTGGTGAATCGATCAGTGCCATCGCTGCCGCCGGGGCTGTTTTGGAAATAGTCACGAACTGCGGCCGGCTCCCAGCCGCTCCGTCGCCATATCGGAAAGCTTTTTTAAGTCGAGTTTGCCTGAGCCAAGGACAGGCACTTCGGTGATTTCAAAAAAACTGTCGGGTGACGGAATCCAAAGATTCGGTAAACCGCGTTGCGAGAGCGTGCGACAGATGGCCTCGGGTTGCTGTGTTGTGGCCAGATGAAACACCACCAATCGCTCCCCTTTTTTTGGATCTGCAGCTGATGTGACCACCGCTAGTATCTCACCGTCGAGCGTTCCGAGAGCCTCGTTGATCATCTCTTCCACAATCAGATGCGGCACCATTTCGCCGCCGATCTTGGAAAACCGGCTTTCACGACCAGTGATCGTAATAAAACCTTCCTCATCCAATCGGGCAACATCCCCCGTGGCATACCACCCATCGTGTACAACCTTGGCAGTTAAGTCGGGACGATCAAGATAGCCCTGCATGACGTTTGGACCTGTGATCCAAAGCAGGCCCTCTTGACCAATCGGCAATTCAAGCTGGGTCTCACGATCAGTGATTCGCGCTTGACAGCCAAGAATTGGCTGGCCAACGGTACCCTCACGGGCATCGATTGGGCGGCCAGGCACATGCCGCGAGGGGGGCACGTTAACCGCCACCAAGGGTGCAAGCTCCGTGGCTCCGTAGGCCTCGTAGGGGCGCACACCAAAGCGTTTTTCAAAACTATCGGCAACATCTTTTGTGAGTTTTTCAGCCGCCCCAAATACGACCTCCAGACTCGAGAAATCCTCGGCGGGCGTGCGGCGGATATAGGTGCGCAAAAAGGTGGGCGTGGCCATAAGAATGGTGGCGTGGAATTCGCGAGCCAATCGACCGACTGCCAGCGCATCGAGCGGATTGGTGTGATAGACCACTGCCGGCTCAAGCGCAAATGGAGTCCAAAGCGTTGTGGTGTAGCCATACGAATGGAAGAACGGCAGCACGCCAAGGGCCACATCCGCGCATGACAGATGCAGAAAACTGTCGATGGCACGCACGTTTGAACCGACATTTTCTACAGACAAAACAACTCCCTTTGGATCACCCGTCGAACCAGAGGTGAAGATGACCGTCAGCGTGTCGTCGGGGCGGATCTGATTGAGCCCCAACATTCTGTCGAGCAGCGATACCGGTGTGAGTGTTGCGTGACAGAAGGCCGCAATCTTGTCGCAGATCGTGAGTTTGTTTTTAAGCGTACCAGCATCGAGCAGTTTCTCTCCCAACTCCAACTTGACTCGCTGGAGAAAGAGCGGAGACGAAATCACGTGACGGAGTCCGGCACGCTCGATGCAGGTGTTGAGAATCGTTTGATTGGTTGTGTAGTTGAGATTGACGGCGATCCGTCCTGAGATCGCTAGTGCTGCGTTGACGATTGCGGCTGCAGCGGTTGGAGGCAGAAGCACTCCCACCATCTTTTCGTCAGACTGCAGCACGCGTGCCAGCACACTTCGAGCGGCAAAAATGCGCATTAGTAATTGTCGGCCATTCAGGCGGGTGCCGAGCGAGTCGGCCATTTTGAGTCTGCTGGCAGCGCTTCGGCAGGTACGAAGCAGTCGTCGCTGCAACACCATTCTGACGTCAGCGGCTGAATCCATCGGCATCTGCACTCGCTTGGCTCGGCATTTGAATGGGACTCGTTGCCCGTATTCAGATGGTTATTAGAATCGAGTTCGCCCAAACTGAACAGTTGACAACCAATTGCAAAGCGCGAGGTGCAGGAACGCTCCTATTTGCCCGCCGCTCCTGCACCAGCGATTCACTCTTTGTCCCCGGACCCAAGCGATGCCTCGTTATCAGCCCTCACGCATTGAACCAAAATGGCAGGCGTGGTGGGATGCCCATAACACCTTCGCCGCCCCGCGGTTACCGACCGGTCGCAAGGCCTATATTCTGGATATGTTTCCCTATCCCAGCGGGGACGGCTTGCACGTAGGGCATCCCGAAGGCTACACCGCGACCGATATTGTGTCACGGTTTGAACGCATGTGCGGCACAAGTGTGATGCACCCAATGGGATTCGACGCCTTTGGGCTACCGGCGGAGGAACATGCTATCCGCACCGGTACGCCGCCGCGGGAGAGCACCCAGCGCAACATTGATACGTTTCGCCGACAACTCAAGATGCTCGGTTTTAGCTACGACTGGAACCGTGAACTTGCCACAACCGATCCAGAGTACGTGCGTTGGACACAGTGGATTTTTCTGCTCCTTTTTGATACGTGGTTTGATGCAACGCAGCAGAAGGGACGACCGATAGCCGAATTACCGATTCCAGCAGCCATTGACAAGCAAGGTGCGGCTGCTGTGGCGGCCTATCGCGACACTCAGCGGCTGGCATATCAGTCGGAGGCCCTAGTGAATTGGTGCCAGGCGTTGGGCACTGTCTTAGCAAATGAGGAGGTCATCGGCGGCGTGAGCGAACGCGGTGGTCATCCCGTCGTGCGGATTCCTCTGCGTCAATGGATGCTACGGATCACAGCCTATGCGGATCGACTCGACCATGAACTCGACGCTCTCGAATGGCCAAGCAGCATCAAAAAACTTCAGCGTGACTGGATCGGCAGGAGCACCGGCGCCGAAGTCGATTTCTTGATTGTCCAAAGCGCTGCCCCCAACGAAACCCAAGCCACCTACAGGATGTGGTTACAACACCGCAGCCGAAGCGGATATCCACTCCGTGCCAGCAGCGATGCCTTGCGTGTCTACACCACACGACCCGACACGCTCTATGGCGTGACCTACCTAGTGGTGGCTCCCGAGCACCCCCTTCTCGAAACGCTTACAGCACCGTCGCAGCGCGCGCTCGTTCAAGCCTATAACGAAGCGGCGGCGCGCAAAAGTGATCTCGACCGGACCGACGTGTCGCGACAGAAAACTGGTGTTTTTACAGGTTCGTTCTGCATACACCCTCTCACCGGTACTGCCATCCCGGTCTGGGTTGCTGATTATGTACTGGCAACCTACGGCACTGGGGCAATTATGGCGGTGCCTGCACATGACATTCGCGACTGCGAATTTGCGGCCGCATTTGGCCTGGAGACTCTCGCCGTTGTCGAACCGAATGAGCCTGCATCAAGCATTGCTGCGGGGGTCTTTAGCGGCAGTGGTCGCGCTGTTGCATCTGGCCCCTACACCGGCCTCAAAACGCCTGACTTCATCGAACAGGTATCACAGGATTTGCAGGCAGCTGGCTTAGGACAGCCGGCTGTGAATTACAAACTGCGAGACTGGCTCTTTAGCAGACAGCGTTTTTGGGGCGAGCCTTTTCCGATTCTGCATGAGCTCGACTCGGCCGGACAGGCCACCGGTGTTATTCGAACTGTCGAAGAACACGAACTACCGATCAGTCTCCCAGACTTGATCGATTTTCGCCCGGGCAATACGCCCGAACCGCCACTGGGTCGCGCTGCTGCCGATTGGTTATTTGTGGAACGGGATGGAAAGCGATACAAGCGCGAGACCAACACCATGCCGCAGTGGGCGGGCTCTTGCTGGTATTTTCTCCGTTTTCTGGATCCGAGAAATACCAGGCAAATCATCGATCCCGAAGTGGAGCAAGCCTGGATGCCGGTGGACCTTTATGTCGGTGGCGCCGAGCACGCTGTTCTCCATCTCCTCTATAGCCGCTTCTGGCACAAGGTGCTCTACGATCGTGGACACGTGTCGCAATCCGAGCCCTTCAACAAGCTCGTCAATCAGGGAATGATTCTCGGTGAAATGGAATTCACCGGCTATCGGCGTGCTGCCGGCGGCTGGGTATCGGCGGAAAAGCACGACGAAAACGATACGCCTGCTCGTGTGTCGGCCGAGCAGGTTGAAAAACAGGGGGAACATTTCGTCCTGCGCGACAATCTACGGATTCGTGTTGATAGCCGAGCCTACAAGATGTCAAAGAGTCGTGGGAACGTTGTGAACCCCGATCAGGTTGTGCGAGATTTTGGTGCTGACGCCCTGCGACTGTATGAAATGTTTATGGGTCCACTCGAGGCCACTAAGCCTTGGAGCACCACGGGCGTTGGAGGCGTGCGCAGTTTTCTAGATCGTTGCTGGCGATTGATCGTTGACGATCGCGCTGATGAGTGCGTGTTGGCAGCACAGGTCGTGGACGATGCACCAACAGACGATCAACTCCGCGAATTGCACCGCACGATCGACAAGGTCACCAAAGCCATTCGGTTACTTTCATTCAACACTGCCATTGCACGAATGATGGAGTTTGTTAATTTTTGCACTCCACTGGAACGTCGACCGCGTCAGATCCTTGAACCATTTGTGACTGTGCTCTGTCCCTTTGCGCCCCATTTGGCCGAAGAACTCTGGGAAGTTCTCGGCCAACCCGCTCCGTTGTCGTTGGCTGCTTGGCCCGTTGCTCTCGAAACGTGGCTGCGGGATGACACGGTGGAAATCCCCGTGCAAATCCAAGGGAAGCTGCGCGGTCGCGTGACAATGGCCACCGACGCCGACGCCAAG
>CAMBUD010000045.1 GCA_945871035.1 Planctomicrobium piriforme
GTCTTCTCCAAAAAACTCGCGGCACTGGTGAGCCAGAGAGTCCGATCGGTAAACTGTGCCGCGCGTGTGCGCATTTCACAGTAGTCCAGTAAGGGCTTGTCGACGTTTACAATCGAGAGCTCGTAGGCAACCTGCTGCGACGAGATGCGTTCGGCTATTTCTGCCATCAGCCGATGTCCTGCGTGCAGGGGATCAAATGCCCCAGGAAAAATGAGCTGCCCCGGCGCGACGAGTCCCTGCTGCGCAGAGGGGGCGTGCTGCTCGGCTAAGCTGTGCTCGCCAGTCACACCCGCTAATGCGGCGTGGCCACTGGTCTCTATGCCCACCCCCAGACGAACACGGGCCAGCAGTTCCTGCCAGGCCTGCGGTGCGTTCTGACGCTCCACTTGCACGTGCTCACCGGCCAGAAGTGGCCTGTCAAACGCCTGCGCAGCGTTCCCCAAACACTCCACGGCAATGCACTGCAAAAGCAGCGCAGCGGCAAGACGCTCCTCCTCTGGCCGGGAGCGAGCGTCTTTCTCCAAGCAGAGCGTCACCACGCTCGTTGCAGTCAGCGTCTGCACGGCGACAAAGATGCGGTGTGGCCCCCGCTTGGGTTGCTGCGACCGCAAGGCGGCCGTCACCGCCACGCCCACGGCCTGCGGGGCCGGTGTGCCCAGCAAGCATGCGCGTTGCCAGCCCGCGATAGCCAATCGTCGCGCTGTCCGGCTGGAGCAATACACCTCCTGCGGCCCTCCCAATAACCGATCGACCGCTTGAGTTGCGTAGGGCACAATCGCCTCCAACACAACTCGACTGGCCCCGCCCGCGCTGAGCAGATGTGAGATCGCCTCTGAGCCCCCACCCGTTGAAACAATGACCATTCCCCAGTCGGCACGAGCGAGCGACTCGATCAAAGCAACGGGTTCGGGAAGATTCATCATTGTGCGACCGGGAAAGCCCGGGAAACTTGAACGGCACTCACGGACCGCAACACCGCGGCCTGTGCCTGCCCATCTCGCCGATCCTGCGCCACCTTTACTATTTCTTTACCGACAGACAAAACTCGTTTGAGCGCAGCTTTCATGAGAGCCGATTGTGTGGTGAGGGGGTCCCTGCATGATACCGCACTTTGGCTTTCGATCTTTTGACGCACCGCTTGTGCTGCCAAGCCTGCTTGGATTGATCCTGACTACTAGCCTGGCGCCACACCCAATGCTGTTCGCCGCGCCGAGCGATCCCGGCTTGAATCCCCTGCGAAACTCGCCCAGCATGGCACCTGAGCGAACCGTTGCAGAGTCTGTTGCGATGCTAGAACAGATGCTGCCGCGCCGCACGGATTCGCCAGTCGACTGGTCGTCGCAACTGGAATGCCTGCACAGACCCGGTGAACCATACTTGCTATCGCCCTGCGTGCCGCCGCCTCCGTGCCACCCCAGCCAGCCGCCTTGCCCCTCCGATCTGATCGGCGTGCGCGGGCTACCATCTCGCGGACCGATCTACCGCGGACCGTGCTCCCCTCGTGCCGGCACTCACGACCACTGCCGGTTTGCAAGAGTGTCTTATCTGTACGACCGATTCGTCGACTTTTTCTACACTCCCAAATAAGTCGCGTTGCTCGGCCGTCTGGTTACCCTACTAGGCCGGGCTCTCGATCGCGCTGGAATCCGGCGGCACAATCGGCCACACTCTGCACAGAGGGACAGTGGTTTTCTCAGTGGAAAAAAGTACGGCGATAACTTTTTTCAACAGCTTGAAAGATTGCTAGAGGAGTCGTGAGCATGCGGGCTGCGATCATCGGAATCGGAGCAATTGCGCAAGTGCATGCGCGGGCACTCGGCGGCATCGAGGGAGTAACCCTCGTGGCTGCAAGTTGCCGCAGCGCAGAAAAGGGGCAGGCGTTTGCGCAGGCGTTCAACTGTACGTGGTATGACGACACCGCAAAAATGCTGCGTCGTGAAAAGCCCGACTTTGTCACCATTGCAACGCCCTCCGGAGCGCACCTCGATGCGGTTGGTGCAGCTGCGCGGCGGGGCGTGCACGTGATCTGCGAGAAACCGCTAGAAATCTCGCTCAAACGAATCGACCGGATGATCGCTGTTGCGCAGAAAGCTGGCATAACATTGGGGGCAATTTTTCCCCAACGATTCAACCCGCTGGTGCAGGTGGTGCACGAAGCCGCTCAGCTGGGGCGATTTGGTGCGCTTGCCGTTGCGGTTAGTTGTGTGCCGTGGTGGCGAGACGATGCCTATTACGGGCCGGGCCGCTGGCAAGGCACGCTCGCTCTGGATGGCGGCGGTGCGCTGATCAATCAGGCCATCCACGGCGTCGATGCCTTGCAATGGATTGTCGGCGCTACGATGCCGACTCTGGCCGCCGGTGAGAATCCGGTCGAGAGCGTGATGGCATTAACGGCCATTCGATCGCACGACGTCCAGCGTCTCGAGGTCGAAGACACCTGCGTTGCAATCCTGCGCTTTAAAAACGGCACGCTTGGGCAGTTGCTGGCCGCAACGAGTCTCTATCCCGGCCAGTTGCGACGCTTTCTTTTTGGCGGCCGCGACGGCACGGTGGAACTGCTTGAGGAACAACTGACGGCCTGGCGCTTTCGTACCGAAACGGCCGACGATGCTGCCGTGCGCAGTCGCTACGGCGGCTTGAGTCCTTCTTCGGGTGGTGCGGCCGATCCGCTGGCGATTCTAGATGTGTATCACCAGCACAATTTCCAAGACTTTATCAATGCCATTTCGAGCGGTCAGACTCCACTGCTGGACGGGCGGGAGGGACGCAAGGCCGTCGCCATCGTGGCGGCTTGCTACCAATCGGCTCGGACCGGCAAGGCCGCACGCTTACAGGAGGTGCTCTAAGCATGCGCTACGCAATCTGCAACGAAACATTTGGCGACTGGCCACTGGCTAAAGCCTGCGCCTATGCCGCCGAGTGCGGCTATGGGGGCATCGAGATTGCGCCCTTCAGCCTCGCGCCGTTGGCCACCGATCTTTCCAGCAAAGTGCGGGCAGAAATCCGCCGCACGATCGCGCGGGCGGGGCTTGAGTGCGTCGGCTTGCACTGGCTCCTGGCAAAGACGACGGGCTTGCATGCTGTCGATCCCGATCCGACCGTGCGGCAACGCACGCTTGCGTATCTCGGAGAACTTGCCCGACTGTGCCACGATCTGGGAGGCCGCGTGCTTGTATTTGGTTCGCCGCAGCAGCGGAGCCTGTTGCCGGGCGTCTCGCCTGAGGCCGCCATCGACCATTTGGCAGAACTCTTTCTCCGCCTGCTGCCAGTGCTTGAGACCAGCGACACCGTCTTGGCAATCGAGCCCCTGTCCGCGACTGAAACAGACGTGCTGACCACCACGGCAGAAACAATCCGGCTCGTTGAGCGAATCAACTCGCCACACGTCCGCCTGCATCTCGACGCTAAAGCCCTCGCCAGTGAATCCGTGCCCGCCTGCGATAGCATCCGCACCAGCGCCTGCCACCTCGAGCATTTTCACGCCAATGACATCAACCTGCAGGGGCCCGGATTCGGTGCCCTCGACTTCACGCCAATTTTCAGTGCTTTGAGCGAGATTCACTACAGCGGCTGGGTGAGCGTCGAAGTCTTTGACTATGCTCCGGGCCCCGAGCGTCTGGCGCTGGAGAGCATTCGCTATCTGCAGCGCATCGAATCCGAAGCGGGGTGAGAAAACAATGGCTCAAAAAAAATTGCCTCGCGCGGCTCTGCCGCTGTCTGTGTCTGCCGATGGTCCGTGGTATCGCGATCTCACAGCCACCCACTGGTTTGTCTTCATCATCGCATCGCTGGCCTGGCTCTTTGACTGTCTCGACCAGCAACTTTTTCTGCTGGCACGCAACGGTGCGATGGAATCGCTGCTGCCACCGGGGATGGATACAAAGGTCTACGGCGGCTATGCCACCAGTATTTTTGTAGCCGGGTGGGCCATGGGAGGCCTGATCTTTGGTTCGCTTGGGGACCGTTTTGGCCGGGCAAAAATGCTGACGTATACGGTGCTCATCTACTCTTGCTGTACGGGTTTATCAGCCTTTTCAACAAACTGGATGGTCTTTGCGCTCTTCCGCTTTCTCACCGGTCTCGGCGTGGGCGGGGTCTTTGGACTGGCCGTTGCGCTGGTGGCAGATACGCTGCCCGACCGCTCCCGAACCGCGGCGCTGGGATTGTTGCAGGCGCTCTCGGCGGTGGGCAACATCGCAGCCGGTTGTGTCAGCATGTATCTAGGCCACCTTGAACAGCTGCATGCGATCCCGCCGGGTACGGCATGGAAATACATGTTTGTAGTCGGCGCGATTCCGGCTTTTCTCTGCGTGTTTATTCAGATGCGTCTCAAGGAGCCGGAGAAATGGGTGCAGGCACGGGCGCTGGGCAAGGCCGAGGGGGTGAAGTTTGGGTCGTATGCGGTCTTGTTGGGGGATCGCCGCTGGCGCCGCCCAGCGCTGTTTGGCATGATGCTTTGCGTGTCGGGCGTGATTGGTCTGTGGGGCATTGGCTTCTTCAGCCCCGAACTGGTGGGCGACGTGATGGCGCAATCGCTGGCTGCGGAGGGAGTGCCGGCCGATAAAATCGCCGGGCAGAAACAATTTTGGATTGGCGTCAACTCGATTGTGCAAAATATCGGTGCATTTTTTGGCATGCTTTTATTCACACAGATGGCGCAGCGTTTTGGCAGAAAACCCGTTTTTGCCTTTGGTTTTGTAGCGGCACTCGTGGCAACGGTTGCCTACTTTCAAAATTTCAACGGTCGCGAAGACATCTGGATGAGTGCGGTGATGGGGGGCTGCCAACTGGCGCTGTTTGCCGGATTTGCGATCTATCTACCAGAACTCTTTCCCACGAGCCTGCGCAGCACAGGCACAAGCTTTTGCTACAACGTCGGCCGCTTCGTGGCCGCCAGCGGTCCGTTCACGCTGGGCAGCTTGCAGGCTATCCTCAAGGCGCAAGCCACCACCCCCGAGGCGAAGCTGATGGCGTTTCGCAATGCCTGCTCCTACATGAGCGTGGTCTTTCTGCTGGGTCTGGTCGCGCTGGCATTCCTGCCCGAAACCAAGGGCCGACCGCTACCCGAATAGGCCGGCATTCGCTGGTGCGCGACACGGTTGCGCAGCGCTTCTTCAGCATGTTGGCCTGCTTGCTTTAATTCAACCGATCCGCCGCATAGACTTTGGGGCGGATTGGATGCACGCGTTCTCTTGAGGAGTATCGGGTCTATGCGCTGGGAAGGCCGTCGCCAAAGCACAAACGTTGAAGACCGGCGGCAGTTGAACGCCGCCCCGGTGCTCGTGGGGGGTGGATTGTTCTCCATTGTGCTGCTCATCGCGCTGCTGTTTCTGGGCGTTGATCCACAACAGATTGCGGCTATTGCACCCATCCTTGTCCCTCAACCCGCTCACAGACCTCCGGCAGACCAGCCGGCAGGCCAACCGGCAGGCCAACCAGCAGACGACGCCATGAAGCAGTTTGTGGCCGTCGTGCTCGCCGACAATGAAGATGTCTGGGGCAAACTTTTCCCACGCTATTTTCAAAGTCGCTACGTGCCGCCGACACTCGTGCTCTTCACAGGACAGGTCAACAGCGCCTGCGGCTTTGCCAGCGCTGCCGTCGGTCCTTTCTATTGCCCACTCGATAAAAAGGTTTACATCGATCTGGCCTTCTACGAAGATTTGAAAGATCGCTTCGGTGCTCCCGGCGACTTTGCGCAGGCCTATGTGATTGCTCACGAGATCGGCCATCACGTGCAAAACCAACTCGGTATCAGTGACAAGGTGCAGGCGCTGCGCGAGCGGCTTTCAAAGCGCGACGCCAACACGCTTTCGGTGCGCATGGAATTGCAGGCCGACTTTCTGGCCGGTGTCTGGGCACACCATGTTGCCCGCTATGCAGGGATCGTTGACGAGGAAGACATTCGTGAAGCGGTGAATGCAGCGGCCGCAATCGGCGACGACAGGATCCAAAAGCAATCGCAGGGATACGTTGTTCCGGATGCCTTTACCCACGGCAGCAGCGAGCAGCGGGTGCGGTGGTTTCTCGCCGGACTCAAGAGCGGAGATCCGACCCTAATGGAACGGGCTTTTGAGGTTGATAATCCTTAATAGGCAGTGACTTTGCCGCAAACAAGGAGCGTGCGCGGTGGCAACACAGAGCCAACACCGAGCCAACAAAGAGCCAACACCGAGCCGATGAAGAGCCTATGAAGATTCTGCTCACAGGTGCCACAGGCTATGTGGGCAGTTGCCTCCTTCCCGAGCTTGAGCGGCGCGGTGCGAGCCTGCGCGCTTTAACGCGGCGGCCGGGAAAAATTGTCGGCTCGATCGCTGCGACCACTGAGATTCTGGAGGGCGACGCCTCCGATCCGGCTGCGCTCGATCGGGCATGCGCAGGCATCGATATCGCCTATTGGCTGGTGCACTCCATGGAAAGCGGCGCCGATTTTGAACGGGCTGATCGGCTGGCAGCTGAGCGGTTTGCCGATGCTGCGCGGAAGGCCGGCGTGCAGCGGATCATCTACCTCGGAGGCCTCGGGGCCGAAGACGAATTGCTTTCAGCGCACCTGCGCAGTCGTCAAGAGGTCGGTGCGATCCTGCGCGCCAGTGGGTTAGATGTTGTGGAGTTTCGCGCGTCCATTATCATCGGTGCCGGTAGCTTTTCGTTTGATCTGGTTCGCACGCTGGTGGAGAGACTGCCGGTGATGGTCTGTCCGGCGTGGGCCGCCACTATCACACAGCCCATCGCAATCACCGATGTGGTGGAATATCTGACAGCCGCCAGCGCTCTGCCACCGGGGGAATCCCGCATTTTTGAGATTGGTGGGCCAGACAAAGTTTCCTACCGCGCTATCATGCAGGAGTACGCTAGGCAACGCGGCCTCATGCGGCTGATGATCCCAGTGCCCGTGCTGACGCCAAGGCTCTCGAGCCTCTGGCTCACCCTCGTGGCACCACAGTTTGCAAAGGTTGGGCGAGAGTTGATCGACGGCCTCAAAAACAGAACCGTGGTCACAAACAATGCCGCTGCTGGTGCATTTGTTTTGCAGCCCCGCACTCTCCGAAAAGCCATTTACGAGGCCGGGCTGCAGGAAGATACCTCCTTCACTGGTAAACGCTGGGCCGATCTCGAGGCCATGCCCGCGCGTTATGGTGGCAAAGCGTTGGGCACGCGACTGGTGGACCACAGGCACATTGTTGTCTCGGTGTCGGCAGAGCGGGCCTTTGCAGCCATTGAGCGGATCGGCGGCACAAACGGATGGTACGGCTACAACTGGCTCTGGGCGGTGCGTGGCTGGCTGGATCGCTGCATCGGTGGCCCGGGCATGTCCCGTGGCCGCTGTGATTCCAAGCGGCTGTCTCCGGGAGAAAAATTCGACTGCTGGCATGTAGAGATTTGCGATAGACCGCGTCGCCTGCGGTTGGCAGCCGAGATGAAATTACCGGGGCGGGGCTGGTTAGAATTTGAAGTCGTTCCACGCGACGGCGATGTCACGATTCACCAAACTGCGGTTTTTGATCCCAAGGGGCTCGGTGGCCTCGCCTACTGGTATGCCATCTGGCCGCTACACGAACTTATTTTTCGCAACATGCTGATCGGCATTGCGCGGGCAGCGGTTCGCGATTGTGCGTAGCCCGTGGGTGGGAATCGATTGCAGTTGGGATGCAATCCACTGCAGAGAGCTTACGCCCGACTTTTCTTGGCTTACGCCCGGCTAGACTGGACCTTGCTTGGCTTACGATCGATCGCGCTGCTCATGACTCGCTGCAGAGGCAATTTGGATCGTGGTGTGGTTGATCGTTACGTACTGGTGCAACTGCGCAGAAGCCTCCTCCAGCACACGCTGGTGCTCGGTAGCTTCGGGCACAATCAGATGCACCGTCAGCGCTTTTTCCGCTGTGCTCACGCTCCAGCAGTGGAGATTGTGCACGGCCGCCACGCCCGGAATACCGGCTAAGATTTTTGTCACTTCCTCTGTGTTGATCCCCCGCGGCACAGCGTCGATGGCTAAATCAATACTCTCCCGAAAGAGGTCCCAAGTGCCGACGATGATCACGATCGCAACCAACATGCCAACAACCGGGTCGACCCACGTCCAGCCTGTGAGCACAATGACGATCCCCGCCACAACAACGCCCGCCGAAACAGCCGCATCGGCAGCCATGTGGAGGAAGGCGGCGCGCAGATTGGCATCGTGCTGCCGGCCACGCATAAAGAGCAAGGCCGTGAGCGTGTTGATCACAACGCCCGCGGCCGCCACGGCGATCATGGCTACGCCCATCGTCGGCACCGGCGTGCCCATGCGGTGCACTGCTTCCCAGAGAATGGCTCCGCAGCCTGCCAGCAAAAGCAGCGAGTTGAACAGCGCCGCATAAATTGTTGAGCGGCGAAAGCCCCACGTGTAACGCCGCGTCGGCGGCCGCTGCGCCAGAGCGTGCGCCCCCCAGGCCAGCAGGAGTCCCACCACATCGCCGGCGTTGTGCCCGGCATCGGCCAGAAGTGCCAACGATCCCGCCCACCATCCGGTCCCCAGTTCGACGCTGACAAAAAGGGCATTGAGTCCAACTCCGATCGCCATGGAGCGGTTCAAGCTGCCGGCTGCCAGGTGTTGGGCATGCTGCGCGTGCAGGCAAGCAGCGGAAACAGGCTGCGTGGTGGGAACTGCTCTGCTCAATGCCGTAGACTCTTATGAGTGCCATCAAAGACGGGCCAGATGACGGGCCAGATCGTTGCGCTTTAGAGTACCGTAGAATCGGCAGCGGTGAAGGTGGTCAGCTATGCGTCACAATTGGATCGATTATGACGACAACATCTGCGGCAATTCTCCTCTTTTTTGTGATGGATCCGCTCGGCAATATTCCGCTCTTTCTGACGGCACTCAAGCCCGTCGATCCCAGTCGCAGGCTGTGGGTTGTGGGACGCGAACTCCTGATTGCCTATGTCTTATTGGTGGCATTTCTCTTTGCAGGCCGACCGCTGCTGGTGCTGCTGGGAATTTCGGAACCTGCGCTGACGATCGCCGGTGGAGTCGTGCTCTTTCTCATCGCGCTCAAGATGGTGTTTCCTGCGGCCCACGGTAGCCTGAGCGAACAGATCGACGGTGAGCCGTTTGTGGTGCCGCTGGCAATTCCCTATGTGGCCGGTCCATCGGCACTGGCCACCGTGATCCTGATGATGAGTCGCGAACCGGGCCGACAGACCGATTGGTTTGTGGCGGTATCGACTGCGTGGCTAGCCTCTGCCGTCATCCTGCTAGCCGGCGCCAAGCTGAGCAATTTTTTTGGCGAAAAAGGGCTGACGGCCATTGAACGGGTGATGGGAATGGTGTTGGTTGCGTCGGCAGTGCAGATGTTTTTGGATGGGGCAGAAAAGATACCATTCCTTCAAAAAGGTTGACACACATGGAACGGCTGCGCGTGGCGGTGATTGGACGAACGGATCGCGGTGATTGGGGACACGCCATCGATGAACTGTGGGCTGATGCCCAGCAACCATTCGCCCGCACGCAACTGCTGGCCGTGGCTGATGAGTCACAGGCAGGCCTTGTCAAAGCCGCCGCTCGACTTTCGCTCGATGCGTCGCCGGGCGTTGCCTTTCGCGACTGGCAAAAGATGCTAACGACCGTGCGTCCCGACATCGTTGCCATCTGCATGCGCCAGATCGATTGCCACGCGGAAATGGCAATTGCCGCAGCCGCAGCGGGGGCCAAGGGTATTTTTATGGAAAAACCTTTTGTGCAAACTCGCGCTCAGGCCGATGCGGTGATCGCGGCCTGCCAAAAAGCAAACACCAAGCTTTCTCTAGCGTTGGTCAATCGCCATTCACCAGCCTATGCCGCTGCTCGCGATCTGATCGAAGACGGTCGCATCGGCAGAGTGCTGGAATTGCGGGGACGCGGCAAGGAAGATGCCCGCGGCGGTGGTGAAGATCTGTGGGTGCTCGGCTGTCATGTGCTCGACATGATGGTCGATTTGGGAGGCACGCCGCAGTGGTGCGAAGCCGCTGTCACGCTCGGCGGCCGAGCGATTACAAAGGCTGATGCCGTAGCGGGTCCAGAAGGCATCGGCCTGATTGCCGGTGACTCCCTCAACGCCGTGTTTGGCCTCGCCGACGGACCGATCGGTTTTTTCTCCAGCGTGCGAGAAGCGGGCCTCAAGCAGCCCAACTTTGGGCTGACTGTCGTCGGCACAAAAGGTGCGATCCACATTCGACCCGATCAAGTGCCGCATGCCTATCTGCGCGAGGCGCCGCTCTGGCGGGTCGATAAGGAATTTTCGTGGCGCCCGATCGGGCCGGAAGGCCTGGGCTTGGAAGTGGCGGCGGGGGATCCCGATCGGCAAACGCAGCGCGTGCACTGGGCCCATCTGGCCACGACCGATCTGATCGACGCCATCAGCGCCGATCGCGAACCGGAAACAGGCATGTACGCCGGTCGCACCGTCGTGGAAATGACGGCTGCCATTTATGAGTCAGCGCTCAGCGGCACGCGCATCGAGTGGCCGCTGAACCCGTTGCTCTCAAGCGGTGGTAATCCACTCGGCTAACACGTTATTGAAAAAGTCCTTTAAAAGAATTTCGCGTTGGCAATCCGTGCCGATGGGGACTTTTTTTACAGTCAAGTGAGTCTATAGAGGCCATGCCCGGAGGAGGTCCCTCGGCAGCATCCGTGCTGATTGGGGCCCGTTCCGTGGTTCTCTTTTCGTGGTTCTCTTTTCCTGATCGGATACAACCGACAGGTCCGAATCGCTTCCTCTCATCCGGGCATGGCCAAAGTTCTTAAGCTGTTAGGGCATCGATGCGGCGGCGAAACTCCGGCATCTCGCTGCTGATACAGGCGTTCCAAGCGGCCGGCTGCCACAGTTCCACACAGACAGCCGCGCCCACTACCACTAATTCGGTGTCGGGCTGCACGCCCAAAAATTCGCGAAAGCCCTCGGGCACCACCAGCCTGCTGCGCGCTTTTAGCGACACGATCTTGTGCCGCGTAGAGAGCAGCCTGCCGAGTTCTTGCAGTTGTCCGACCCGCTGAGCGAAGAGGCCGGCCTGCAATTTGCTGCCCATAATTTCGATCGCCCCATCGATTCGCGGCTGCCAAATGGCTGCCGGCCACAGCGACAGGCAACCGCTGCGCTCTTTGGCGATCACCAGTCGCGAGCCTGTTGCCAGCAGCAATTCGCACAACTCCGGTGGAATCGCCAGCCGGTAACGCCGGTCCACGGTGCGGATAAATTCGCCGATCAAAAGGCCGGTAGCAGCGCTCATGCCAAAAATGCTTCGTAAAAATCAAGGTGCCAGCCTCCGTGCTTTTGTCCTCAGCCGCCGATCCCGTCTGAAAAATAGCTTGTGGCATTAAACCCACAAAACAACATTCTTTTAGAATAGAATTGGGCTTATATCCCACAAAAAAATGATTCTACTGCCATTGGGGAAAAGTACAAGCGCGGCTGAGCAGAGGAGGGGCAGACCGGGCGGGCGGGTAGACCGGGCAGGCAGACCGGGCGGGCGGGGTTTTAGAAATGAGCCCGAAAAACAAGGGGTGAACTGACTTTAGAAAGCGTTACTTGCTCTCGTCTTCAGCCAATTCTTTCTTGTAGGCCTTCAGGGCCGCAGCCTCTTTGGAAAGCTTGAACTCCGGGCCGGCGGGGAAGTATTGAATGTCGTCCTGCAGGTAGTACGCGCTGGGCAGCGTTTGACCGCCAACATCCACTTGGCAACCGCTGAGACACAGTCCGCCGCTGGCACAGGCCAGCAGAAATACTGCCCGGCAGATCCCAGTGTTTTGGAGTGCTGTGCCTCGTATGTTGAGCGCTGAATCGTGCATGGCTTGGCTCTCAAACAGGTGTGCAATTGGGATGGATGGATTGGCCTATTGTTGCGGTCCCGCGAGCATATCCCGCGACAGCCTTGAGCCCGAGCAACTTCTCGGAGCCACAGGAGTATCGACCGTTGCAACCGGTAAACTTTGAAAAACCGTCAAACTCTGCAGCCAAAGACATTTTAGGGACCGCGCACACTGCCAAATGCGCCCAGTGTGATCCAACGAGCCGGATTGAGGCGATCGGCTCGATCGCCTTCCAATGGTGTCTCGCCGTCTCCTGTTTTGCCACGCCGTTGCACCCGCCATCTGAGCAGCGGCTTGCTGGTGCAAATTGACTGCGGAGGGACTGCTGGGATTGGTGTAAAACAACGGGCATGAATCGACTGCCTACAGACTTGGCAAGCCAGCTGGCTGTGATTGTTCTGCTCTGGCTCTGCTCCGCTCGTGTTGAGGCTCAAATTATTCTGCCACCTGGCCTCGGCGCAGAAGGCGGGGGGCAGACTGTGCCCACGGCGGGCTACGACCTCGCGCTGGCCACGCTGGCCGCTGGCGACGTGCGCACTGCCTTGGAAATCGCCATGCGCGAATACCAAAGCTGCATTAAAATCGGCACGCAGCGCTGGATCGATTCGATTGCTGCCGCCACGGCCGTTGGTGAATGCCAGTACGAACTGGGAGATCTTCGCGCCGCCGTTGTCGCCTACAACGAAGCGCTTTTGCTATCGGCGACTCATGCCGACTGGCTGCTCGCGGTCCAGTTTCCCGATCAGCCCTTGCAGCCTCTCAGGCAGCAACGACCGGCGACGTGGGGCCAATCCCAACGCAACACCCTCCCCGCCGCCATTCCCGGAACGATGAGCATCCGCAGAGGTGGCAGCGATCCCCAACAGGTCTTACAAAAAGGGGGCGTGCTCTCAAGTCCAGTTCTCTATCCTGTTCGTCCACAGGAAATCATGCGCGCGATTGTGATCGCGCTTTACCGCCACCATGAAATCCTCGGCGAACTCTCCCCCGATGGATCGTCGCTCGCTGAGGCCGCGCAAGCGCTTGGCCGTCGACCGGCGCCTCCCAATCACTATTCGCAATCGTGGATTGATATCGCACTTGGCACAGCGCTATGGTCGCAGGGGAAATCTGATCAAGCCCTGCCCCTTCTCAACCGTGGCTTGCTGGTCGGCAATCAGTTTGATCACCCGCTCACGGCATGGGGCCTGATTGTGCTGGGCCGGATCGCGCTGAACAGCGACCAAGCCGCCGCTGCCGCCAAGCTTTTTGAGGAGGCCACGTACAGTGCCGCAGACTACGGCGATGCGCGGGCCTTAGAGGAGGCGTTTGCGTTGGCATTTACGGCACATGCCGTTGCAGGATCGCGCGACGTGCCGCCGTCGATTCGCATCGGCGCAGAGTGGGCACGCAACAACCTGCCGACGCTGCGGGCCCGACTCCTGGCGATGCAGGCAGAGTGCCTGGCCAACGCCGGCAACGTGCGGGAGGCAAAAAAAACGCTAGCCGATATCGATCCTCGGCTGCTGCGGGGCGATCTGGGACGCGGGGCGTGCGGGGCGCAGGCCGATTATGCCGCGGCAATCATCGCCTACAAAATCAACGCTCCGGCAGAGGCTGAAATGCATCTGTCCAGTGCCCTTGCCAAGATTCGCCCACGCTCGCCGCGCTTGTTTCAAACCCAACGCCTCGTTGAATTGGTGACGACTGGCTCCAGCGCTGTTTCCGATCGTCAGGCCGATGCTCTCTTTACCCGCCTCATCGGCGTTCCGAATCCAGAGGATTTTGTCCGGGATCCCCTCGGCATGCTCGCTGTCACGACCGCCCCGCGTCGCGAGGCTTTTGCGGCGTGGCTGATGGCAGCCTCGCGGCGCGGCAACGATGCTCTGCTCATGGCTATTGAATCCTCGATCGGCTCCCGCTGGCTCACCGCTCAACCGCTTGGCGGTCGCCGGATAGCAATTGAGAATTTGATTGCTGCCGATCCAGATGCCTTACCGGCAGAGGCTGCCGCCCGACGCGCGGCTCTGCTTGTGCAGCATCCGGAACTGACTGTTGCCCTCAACAAATTGACGCAAGTGCGCACCTCGTTAACAGCTGCGCTGGTAGCACAAGCTGCCGGCAATGCCGGCGGCGGTCCACTGGGCGATCCGCTCGAGTGGGGCCAATACGCTCAGCAAAGTCGGGTCTGCGCTCTGCTCGCTGCCAGCATTGCCGCTGGTCGCGATCCGACAGTGATTGATTTTCCACCGCTCACCCCGGCTGCTGAAATTCGTCGTCGCCTCGCTGCCAAGCAGTTTATCCTTTCGTTTCATTGGACCGGCGCTGGTCTTTTGGCGGCGTTCGAATCCCACGACCGCACAGTCACATGGACCGTGCAACAGCCTGCGGTGCTGGCCAAAGAAATTGCGACACTTGCCAAATCAATCGGCATCTTTGACCCGGTGGCGCCGGTATCGGCCGAGCGATTTGGCGACACACAGTGGCGGGCGGTGGCTGGGCGCATTGCAGAGTTGCTCTTTGAAAATTCAAAGGTTTCTCTGCAGACTGGCATCGATGAACTGGTGATCGTGCCGGATGGCCTGCTCTGGTATCTGCCGTTTGAACTCTTGCCCGTGGAATCGGGACGCGGCAAAGAGGCGGCCGAGGCTGGGGCCGAGCAAATGCTCCTACGCGAAACGTGCCGCATCCGCTATTGCCCCACGCGCAGCCTGGCTGTCGGGCGCTTCAAAAAGCTGCAGCCGAACGGCATACTCGGCCTCTACGCGGGAAAAATGTTTCGCAGTGATCGGCCAGACGCTGCGCAGGAGACTGTTGCCCGACTTGCACGTTCACTCGATCGGGCCCTGCCGCTGTCGCCTCTAGCCGGCGGGGGCGCCGCCACTGCCAGCGGCGGTGCACCGGTGCCACTGGTAGCCTCATTGCTCGACACACTGGTCGTGGTTGAAGAATTGGTGGGCACGGGGTCGAGTGCATCACGCAGCTTGGTGAACGCTACGGGCGGCAAGGGAGGCATGACGGTCGCCGATTGGTTAGCGCCACCGGCTAAGCGACCGCGGTGCGTGGTGCTGCCGGGCTGGCAGACGAGCATGGCCAGCGGGCTGGCGAAAATCCCACCCCAGCCGGGCGAGGATCTATTTTTGACCGTCACCGATCTGTTGGCGGCCGGCGCACAAACGGCACTGATCAGCCGCTGGAATGTCGGCGGTAAAGTGAGCGTCGATCTTGTGGATGAATTTCTACGCGATCTGTCTGCCGATGCGACTGTTGAACAATCCCTCAACGCATTCTCTACCGCGCCCAAGAGTTGGCGCCGTGCCGTCGATCTGATCGTGGCGGAGCCGCCTGAGCTTGCCCGTGAGCCACGCATCAAACCCTCTCCGGGAGCTGCCATTTCCGATGCAAGACACCCATTTTTCTGGGCCGGTTACCTATTGGTGGACTGTGGACAAGGCGCGTATTCTGCCGAGCCACTGCCAGCGGCCGCTCGCAACCCGCCGCCAGCGCGGGCCGGTCGACCGGCACCGGTCGTGGCACCACCGCAAGCAGCACCACCGCAAGCAGCCCCTCCGCAAGCAGCCCCTCCGCAAGCAGCCCCTGATGGATAGCATTTTTTTAGACAGCCTGCCCGGCCTGGCGGCGCTTGCTCTCATCACCTGCCTTGCTGCGGCAGTCAATTCGGTGGCCGGGGGCGGCACGATCCTCACCTTTCCGGTGCTCGTCGCCATCTTGCCAGCCAGTCCCGCGATCATGGTCACAGCCAATGCCACCAGCACGATCGGTCTTTGGCCAGGTGCCATTGCCGCAGCGTGGGCCTATCGGGAAGATCGCGCAGACCAGCCTTCTTGGGCGCGGTGGTTGGTGGTGCCCAGTCTCGCCGGCGCAATGCTCGGGGCGGTGCTTGTGTTTGCACTGCCACCGCACTGGTTTGCTCTGCTTGTGCCGTGGTTGATTCTCGGTGCTGCGATGTTATTTGCCCTGCAGCCGCAACTGTCGCGCTTGACTGCCCAGCATGAAAAGCCGGCGGGCTCACTGTCGCCAAGGAGGCTTTTCTTGGCGTGTGGGCTGCAGTTTTTGGTTGCTATTTATGGCGGCTACTTCGGCGCCGGCATCGGCATCCTAATGTTGGCGTTGCTGGGCAGCTTTCAGCTGGGCAACATCCACAAGCTCAACGCCGTAAAAAACAACTTGGGCATGCTCGTCAACGGAGCTGCCGCTGGCCTGTTCGCAGTCGGTTCGGGGCTCGATTTTTTTGGCTTGCGCAGTGCAGGCAGCAGCGATTTGGCCAGTGGTCAATGGCTGGCTGGCTCCGGTAGTGTTTCGTGGCTGCACGTCTTTATTATGGCAGTCAGCGCTGTTATCGGAGGCCTCGTTGGCTCCCGCCTGGCCCGTCGCCTGCCGGCCGCGATTGTCCGGCGCTTTGTCGCCTTCATCGGCTTTGCTTTAGCCGGCTACTATTACTGGGCTGCGTAAACTATTCGGCAATCCCGCCCCGCCACTGCTCGTCTTTTGAACGGTTACCGATCGATTGTCAATGCTCGTTTCTACACAACATCTCTCGAAACGGTATGGGTCATTGGTGGCGCTTGATCGCTGTTCGCTCCAGGTGCCAAGCGGAGAAATCTTTGGACTCCTGGGGCCCAATGGCGCCGGTAAAACAACCTTGCTGCGGCTGTTGCTGGGGTTCATTACGCCCACCTCGGGGGCGGCTGTTGTGGCCGGCTTTGACTGTGTGAGAGAGTCGCTGGCCGTCCGCACGCAAACCGCCTATCTACCGAGCGAAGCGCGGCTTTTTCGCCGCATGACTGGCGACAAGGTGCTCGATTTTTTTGCCCGCTTGCGGCGTGAGTGCCGGCGTGAACTCGCAGCGACCGTGGCCGCTCGTCTCGATCTTGACTGTTCGCGACAGGTGGCCCGCATGAGCACCGGCATGCGGCAGAAGCTGGCCTTGGCGGTGGTGTTTGCCACTGAATCTCGGCTGCTGATTCTGGACGAACCGACGGCCAATCTCGATCCGACGGCGCGGGCGGAGGTGCTGGATCTCGTGCAGGAAGCCAGGGCAGTCGGTCGCACGGTGATTTTCTCTTCGCATGTGCTTTCGGAAGTCGAATCGACGTGTGATCGTGTGGCAATCGTGCGTGCGGGCCGATTGGTACACGAACAATCTCTCGACCACCTGCGCCGGTGCCATCGGATCACAGCCCGGCTCACCGGCGTCATGGGAGGCATTCCCGAAGCACTCGCCCAACGCGTGAAAATTCTGCAGGGCAGCGAGGTCCAAGCAGGCACGACCGTGCTGGAAGCCACCGATTCGTTAGGGCCTTTACTAGGCTGGCTCTCCACGCTGCCCCTGGAGGAAGTCCGGATCGAGCCGGTCGGCTTGGGTGCAGTTTACGACCGTTTTCATCGGCCTGATCTGAACACAGCAACCCACTAGCGGCTGGCATTGGTCCCCAACAAAAGAAGCGATGGCAACAGATGTGGAACGCAGCAATTTGGCGAAAGACTTGGGGCGACCAGCGCGGATTATTGCTCTCGCTCTTGGCGCTTTGGGGCGCATTTCCCTCCATCTATATCTGGCTGTCCGCACAGATTCCGATGTCGGCTTTTGGGGAAGTGTTGCTGCGTGCCATTCCACAAGACTGGCAAAAACTTTCCGGCGTGCCCTTCACCGAAGTGGCCACTCACGCCGGTCGGGTGGCACTGGCATTTGTGGATCCGGTGATCGTCTTGGGCGCAACCGTCTGGGGCATCACACGCGGCAGCGATGCCGTTTCTGGTCCGTTGGAACGCGGCACGCTGGAGATGGTGCTGGCACAGCCAGTGAAACGCGGGGCCCTCTTTGCCACACAGGCCATCGCCACCACAGTCGCAGCCGCTCTGCTGTGCAGCGTGCTCTTTACGGCGGTTTGGGTGGCCATTGCTACCGGTGCTTGGGCCGGAAAGGTCGATCCGTTGCGGTTTTTGCCCGCGGCAGCCAACGTGTTTGGATTGATGGTGTGCATGGCGGGAATATCGGCCTGCGTATCGGCGGCCGATAGCTACCGCTGGCGCACAGTTGGCATTCTCTCTGGCTTTTATGTTTTTTCGATTCTGGCCAAACTCATCGGACGGCTGAGCGTGTCGCTGGGATGGGTCGGCTATCTCTCTATTCTCAACGCCTACGAACCACAGCAATTGGTCGGCAGTGCGGCGGAAGCTTGGCGGTTGCTGGCCTGCTACGACGGCGTGCTGCTGGGGGTGGGGACAATCGCGTATGTCACAGGTGCCGTCGTTTTCTGCCGTCGCGATCTGCCAGCACCGCTATAGCCTGCTTGTGGGCTCGAACATCGGCCTCTGATTTTTTTAGGATGGCAACATTCCGAGCCTTTGTCGCATACTATTGAAGTGAGTGGTATTGATCTTTATCCGTTTTCCCTCCAAGGGCATTTTCATCATGATGATCCATCACCGCTGCTGCGGCCTGCTGGTGCTGCTTGGACTGCTGGGGAGTCCTGCTGGCACGGCTAAATTATTGGCTGCAGACAACGCTTCGGCCCCTGCCGAAAGTGCCGGTCAAGCAGATCTGGACGCCGCGATCGATGCCAAGCTGGCGGCTAATGATCTCGACGACTTCGCCACGGTTCTCGATCTTTGCAAACGGAGCATCAAGAAGGGGCTGGCGGAAGATTCGAGGAAATTTGCCGATGATCTTTACACTGGCACGCTCATCGACCGCGCCAGCATGGTTGTCGAAGCAATTTTCAATGCGTCCACTCCCGATCCGCAGTGGCCACGGATGCGATCCTTTGCTCTTCGCGATCTCAACGAGGCTATCGAACGCAACGCTAATCTTGGCGAAGCGCAGCTCATGCTCGCGCGGCTGGAGTCACTGCCCGGCGGCAATCGGGAACGGGCCCACAAGGCTGTTGCAGCGGCAATCGAGCTCGTCGCCGATGACCGATTACTGGCCGCACAGGCACACGTCGTGCGCGGCAATTTAGACGCCGATAAGGAAAAACGTGCCGCCGATTACGACACCGCCGTGGAGCTTGCCCCACGCGACAAAGATGTGCGACGCACGCGCGGCCTCTTCCATCTGCTCAACGATGACTTTGAAAAAGCTCGCGTCGATATCGTTATTGCTATCGAAGAGGATGCGGAGGATGCCTCCTTGCAAGAAGCGCTCGGCATGACCTACATGATGGACAACAAGATGGAGGAGGCGCAGCAAGCTTTCGACAAGGCGCTGGAGATCGACCCTCAGTCATCGGGCGCTCTGCTGCAGCGGGCCCGCGTGTTGGCCATGCGTGGGGAGCGACCGCGAGCGATAGCCGATCTGGACAAAGCGATTGAGATCGATCCTGAAGACGCGATTCCTCTCGTGCTGCGAGCGCGGATCCAACAACAGGCCGGCAACACCGAGCAAGCGGAAAGCGATCTACAAACCGTCCT
>CAMBUD010000046.1 GCA_945871035.1 Planctomicrobium piriforme
GTGGAAAGAACGCTGGCCGAGGAGGTCATCCAACGCACGGCCGGCAATCGCACAGCCGCGGCCAAGGTGCTCGGCCTCGATCGGGCAACGCTGCGGGGCAAGCTCAAGCGGTGAGCCTTTCGCCGCGCGGTGAAAGACTCACCGCTGCCGTGGCGATTTTTTCGCTTCTTGCTGGCTTTTTCTGCCGCTTTGGCTGGCAATCCACCTGAAAAGAACGCCCCTAAATCTGGCACGCTTTATGCACTGCCAGTTGGGGTTAGATGGGCTTCCCACCGACAGCGAGCCACCGACAGCGAGCCACTGACTTCTCGCCACGGATCGCTAGAGAGAGTACGGAGTGCATGACGGCATGACGGTTAGAGCCGATAAAAAAACGCTGCCGCTGGGATTCACGCTGGTGGAGTTGCTCGTTGTGATCGCAATCATTGCCACGCTAGTGGGGTTATTGTTGCCGGCGGTGCAGGGGGCACGCGAAGCGGCGCGGCGATCGCTCTGTGCCAGCAACATGAGGCAGTTGGCGTTAGCCGTCCAAGTTTTCGAAAGTGCAAAACGCTATTTTCCACCGAGCATGCTGCACCCACCGGGGACAACGTTTACCACCAACAACGGCTCGTGGTCGATCCACGGTCGGCTCCTGCCTTTTCTTGAGGAGGGGGGTGCGGCCGTGAAGGTTGACTTAGAGAAGGCGTGGGATCAACCGCCCAACAGCACGAAGGGCGTTGCCCTGATTCAAATCTCGGTGTTTCTGTGTCCGAGTGAAACAAATGCTGCTGTCCGCACAAAGAATAATTCTCCTTACGTTCGCCCACACAACTATGGCTTTAACTTTGGAACGTGGTTTGTCTACAACCCGGCCACCGGGGCCGGTGGCAATGGTGCATTCCATCCAAATGCAAAGTTGAAAGCAGGTAGTTTTAGTGACGGCCTGAGCAAAACCTTGTGTACTTCCGAGGTGAAAGCCTTCACTCCATACATTCGCAACACGTCCGATCCAGAAGCGACCTATCCGGCTGGGCTGCCACCAAACGATCCAACGGTGGTGTCCGGTCTTGTCAGCGGAGCAGCGGCTGGTGATCAGAAACTCGGTGCCACTCCCAACGACAACACCGGCCACACCGAATGGCCCGATGGTCGCGTGCATCACAGCGGTTTCACCACTACTTTTACGCCCAACACCCGCGTGCCTTTCAGCAGTAATGGCAAGGACTATGACATTGACTTCAATTCCCGGCAGGAGGGAAACAGTGCCACTATAAAAACATTTGCCGCCATCACAGCGCGAAGCTACCACAATGGCATCGTGAACATTGCCCGTATGGATGGCTCTGTGCAGGCTATCGACAACAGCATCACCAGCGAAGTCTGGAGAGCGCTGAGCACTCGCAGCGGTGGGGAAATAACCGAAACGCCCTAAATGGCAGAGGAGATCGTCTGGATCGGCCACTCATCGCGTGCCGGTTGGTGCGCGGGTATACTTTTTCTTTTTCAGCAGCCGTGCGGATATTCATCCCTTCTGTTCCAACGGTTTCTCATGAAAATTCTCTTGCCGCAACGCCTGCAGCTGATCGGCCTGCTCGTCGGTCTGCTCGTCGGCCTGCTCATTGGGCAATGGCCGGCCTGGGGCGGGACTGACGCAAACGCAGAGCCGGCTCGCAGTGGGGCCGCGCGCGATTGGTCGCAGGTGCAACTGGCCTGGCGCGACGATCCGCGTCCGCCAGTCGATGCGCCTAGCGGCGTTGAGGTGCCGCAGCCGGGGCGACGCGTGACCCGTCGTGCCCAACGGCGAGCTGGCAGCCGCCGGCAGATGCCGCTGGATGGCGTGCCCATCGACGTGGCCAGCCAACAGAGCCAATCCTCCAGCAGCGGGCAACCGCCTCTGCCGGCTCCGCTGGCAAACCGATCCGAATTGAAATCCATCACGGTGGAAACAACGCTGGGTTCTCCATTTGATAAGCAGGCTGGGCCGTTAGCCGACAAACCGATCCGCCACCGCGATCAGGCCTATGGCACCAGTGGCGACAATCAACAGCGATTTGACATCTTTCTCCCGCCCGGTTGCAGCGGCGGCAGGATGCCGCTAGTGGTTTGGATCCACGGCGACACGTGGCGGCAGGGATCGAAATCCGACTGCCCGCTGGAGTGGCTCATCTCCGAGGGCTATGCGGTGGCCAGCATTGGTTACCGCCTAAGTGACGCAGCCGTCTTTCCCGCGCAACTCGACGACTGCCGAGCGGCGCTCAAAACCATCACAGACTCCGCCGATGTGTGGGGCATCGACAGGGCACGCATCTGCGTTGTCGGCTCCGCGGCCGGGGGCCATCTGGCG
This sequence comes from Planctomicrobium piriforme, assembly GCA_945871035.1. Classification (GTDB taxonomy): domain Bacteria; phylum Planctomycetota; class Planctomycetia; order Pirellulales; family UBA1268; genus BAIKAL-G1-2R. The sequence continues at coordinate 2,327 of CAMBUD010000046.1, forward strand.
TCATTGGTGGGCTTTGCCAATCCCACGCGCGTCTCAGCAGTTTGTGCCGTGGCGGCTCCCACGCATCTGCCCACGCTGGGGGCAGAGCACGACCGGGCCAATTCTCCGGCTAGCCTGCTCATCGGCGGGCCGCTGCTGGAATTTCGCGAAGCGGCCCAACAAGCCAGTCCACTGACGCATATCTCTGCCGATGATCCCCCCTGTCTCTTGGTGCACGGCGATCGCGACCAGACGATTCCCGTCGATCAGAGCATTCGCCTCGATGCAGCGCTCAGGGCTGCCGGCGTTGAGAGCACACTGCTGGTGTTGGCGGGTGCCGGTCACAAGCCAGCGCTGGATCGTTCCTCGCTTGCCGGACGGGCACTGCTTCTCTTTCTCGACACAACGCTCGGCCCCGGCATCCGGGGCGAGGAAACTGTCCATGCAGCCGCTCCCGCAGAATAGTACGTGTTGCCGCCGCGATCTCCTCGTGCGCGCTGGGCTGTTGGCCGGCGTCGTGCCGCTGGTGGGCGCCATCGATGGCTGCTTGATCACACCGCGACAACTCGTGAAAAATACGCATGTTTTTGGCACTCTTTCACCGTTAGGCGTGGCCCCGTTGCGGCTGCTGCAAATCAGCGACCTGCATCTGCAACGGATGGGCAGCCTCGAGCAGAAGGTGCTCGAACAGTTGCACGATTCGCAAGCGGATGTTGTGGCCTTCACTGGCGACAGCCTTGACAGGCCGGCTGGCCTGCGGCACCTCGAAAGTTTTTTACGCGAGTGTCCGCAACGCCCTCACATGGTGGCGATTGTCGGCAACTGGGAATACCGCTCGGGCATCGCCACTGACACGCTGCGCCGCCTCTACGAGCAGCACAGCATTGAGCTGCTCATCAACCGCTCGATTGTCATCGAAAAAAATGGCGTGCGCGTGCGCGTGACGGGCTTGGATGATTTGATCGGCGGTCGGCCCGATGCCGCGGCGGCCTTGTCCGATGGGGACTCCGTGCAAAACCATCTGGTGCTGGCCCACTGCCCGGCCACTCGCGATCGTCTGCAAATGCCGGCAGAGCATCCCGCGAGCCTGGTGCTCTCCGGGCACACGCACGGCGGCCAGGTTGCCCCCTTTGGCATCGCGCTGGTGCGGCCCACGGGCAGCGGCCGCTATGTGTCTGGCTGGTATCGAGACGACGGGCCGCCGCTCTATGTCTCTTGCGGCATCGGCACATCGCTGTTGCCGGTGCGCATCGGCGCCACGCCGGAATTGGTGCAGATCGATTGGTCGCTGGCATGAGCCAGGCCCCAGGCTGGCGGAGCATTCGTGAGAATCGGTGCGGTTGCTTCAGTCACTACAAAACACCGTTCCTGCCTGCCTTGTGCAGTTGGACCGTAGCGACGCCGATATCAGGGGTGCGGGTCGGATTGCGGTGGGCCGTGAAGTAGCAGAAATAACTGCTGGCACCGGCACTCACAATTTTCCCGCATTCATTTTTGATCGCCGTCACAGTTCACCGTCACACACTAAGGGTTGTCACTCTACTATGGTCGCTCCCCGTCGCAAACTTTCCACTGCCGCCCAAAATCCACTCGAAACCTACCTCCGCGATATCAATGCCACCTCGCTGCTCACCGCCGATGATGAGAAGCGACTGGCGCGGGCCATCGCCCAAGGCGATGCCGCTGCCCGCGATCACATGGTGCGTGCCAATTTGCGTCTGGTGGTGAGCATTGCGCGGGGCTATGCCAACCGCGGCCTGATGCTCCCCGACTTGATCGAGGAGGGCAACTTAGGTTTGCTGCGGGCCGTCGAGGGCTTCGATCCCACAATGGGCACGCGCTTTAGCACGTACGCAAGTTATTGGATCAAGCAATCGATCAAACGCTCGCTGATCAACTCCGGAAAGACTATTCGCATTCCAGCCTACATGGTGGAGTTGCTCTCGAAATGGCGGCGGGCCACAGCGCGGCTCTTGGAAGCACTCGGCCGCACCCCAACCCCGGAAGAGATCGCACGGATGCTCGGGTTGGCCCGAAAGAAACTGCCGATCATCAAGAAGGCGATCCACGTCCACACCTCAACGCCGCAGACCGAACAGGCCGATGGCGGCTGGTCGCTCAATGAGATGATCCGCGATGACAACGCCAAATGTCCAGCCGATGTTTTGCTCGATAGCGACACGCTCCTGCATGTGCTGGAACGGATCAAACGACTCGACACGCGCGCCGCCACGATTTTAAAGCTGCGCTTTGGCCTTGAAGGAGGCGAGCCTATGACACTCAAGGAAATAGGCGCTGTGCTGGGGCTGACTCGCGAACGCGTGCGACAGATCGAATCGGAGACGCTGGCAAGTTTGGCACTCGAGATTGATGGTGTGCCCGTCGCCAATATTCGCTTGCGACAGGGTGCCTGACCCATGACGCCAACCATTGCCGATTCCACGCAACTGGACTTAACCGCATTCATTCGCACGATTCCTGATTTTCCAAAAGCTGGCATCCTGTTTCGCGACATTGCGCCACTGCTGGCCGATCCACGAGCCTTGGCGGTTGCCATCGAGCGACTGCTCGCTCCGTGGAGGAATGAACGGATTGATGCCGTCGCCGCGATCGAAGCCCGCGGATTTCTGTTTGCCACGCCCTTAGCGATGGCTTTGGGAGTCGGTCTGCTCCCAGTGCGCAAGCCCGGCAAACTGCCCGGTGCTACGATCGCCCACGAGTACGAATTAGAATATGGCAGCGACCGATTAGAAATGCACACCGGCATGCTCCCCGCCGGTGCGCGGGTGCTGGTGGTAGACGATGTGCTGGCCACCGGTGGCACGGCAGGGGCCTGTCTGGCATTGATTGCCGCTAGTGGGGCAACCGTCGCCGGCGTGGCCTTTCTGATCGAGTTGCAGTCGCTCGGTGGCCGAAAAAAACTGGCACCGCATCGCGTCGAGAGCGTGCTTGTGTATTAGCTTTTGGACGGGCTGGCAGCGGCGCGTCCCAGACACGCTCAGCGGGAAAGCGGTCCGTCCGCTCCTGGCAGGACGGCGTGCCCTAGCTGCCCGTGGACAAAGTCCTCCATGCACTTTGTCCACTTGAAAACCTCCGGTTTTTTTGCGGGTGCTACGTACCCGGGACCGCATCGTGCGGCCCAACACGTGGTTTATCCACAGCCTGCTAGTGTTTGAACCTCCATTTATTCGGGATAACCGTTCTTTTGCGCTGCTGAGGAGCCGTTTTTGGCGGAATGTTCTCGCGGCCCTTGGGGGCCGCTTTCTTCGCCGCCAAGGGCGAACTAGGCTGGTGGTGTCGGCGTGAGACCATCTCCGCGCTTGCAACAATGGTTTTTCTTCGAAAGAAACTGAGGCTCACCGGTGAATCAACCCCCTGCCTTTCCATCTGAAATTCCTCTGCCGGCCTTGACGGTCGCAGCCATCGTGCTGGGGTTGGTCGCGTTGATGATGGTCCTGCTCATCTTCAATTACGGTCAAATCTGGTTTCAGGCCTATTGGTCGAAGGCGCCGGTGACATTTTTAGAATTGCTGGGGATGAGTTTGCGCAAGGTCAATGCCCGCACGATCGTGCAGGCACAGATCATGGCAACGCAAGCCGGATTGGGCCGCGACATCACCGTCCGTCGCCTCGAGGCGCATTATCTCGCTGGCGGCGATGTGCCACGCGTGATTCGCGCGCTGATCGCCGCTCATCGTGCCGATCTGGATCTGGATTTCGACCGGGCCTGTGCGATCGATCTGGCTGGTCGTGATGTGCTCGATGCCGTGCAGACAAGCGTGAATCCCAAAGTGATCGATTGCCCCGATAACGCCAGCGGCAAAACAACGCTTTCGGCAGTTGCCAAAAATGGTGTCGAACTCAAGATTCGTGCGCGGGTCACGGTGCGCACCAATCTGCAGCAACTCATCGGCGGGGCCACAGAAGAAACGATCATCGCCCGCGTCGGAGAGGGAATCATCACATCAATCGGTTCGGCAGAGAGCCATTTTGAGGTCATGGAACACCCCGATCAAATTTCAAAGGCGGTGCTGCACCGTGGCCTCGATGCCCAAACAGCTTTTCAAATCGTGTCGATTGATATCGCCGACATCGATGTGGGTGAAAATATTGGCGCACGACTGCAGGCCGATCAGGCCGAGGCCGACACACGCGTGGCCCGAGCCAAAGCCGAGGAACGCCGCAGCTTTGCCATCGCCCGCGAGCAAGAGATGAAGGCCGCCACCGCCGAAAATCGTGCGCGGGTTTTTCAGGCCGAGGCGCTCGTGCCCAAGGCGATGGGAGAAGCCTTTCGCGCTGGGCGCATGGAAAGCCTGTCTAAAAAAAATGGTGATGCCTAAGCCCGGCCATTCTTCCTAACGTGCCCGGCTTGCCAGTGCCGCAGGCATATTCCCTATAAGCCGGGGAATTGGGCCAAACTTTGCCGGTTCTTTCTGCCGATAAAGTTTGTGTGGGATTGGTGACCGTCAAGAAGATGGTTGGCCGGTTCTGGCCCACCCGCCACTCCCACGAGTCTCATCTTCTCGTCATTAGCAAGGGAGTGTTTTTATGGCCATGCGAAAACTTCGAGTCTATACCGGTCCGCTCAACAACGATTCCAACTCCTGCACGCTGAACAATTCACCCTCCGTTGACTCCATCAAAGTTACGCTCGGAGATATTTTGCCCATTCTGGCCGATGCAGTGGCTAGCGATCGCACCTGGCTAACAGACTTTGAATCCGACGAGATCACGATCTCGACTGATCTATTTGATGTGCTGCAAGCCTACAGTCATTTCCGTCGCCCTGGTGCTTGAAACCCAACTCCACACCGCTTTCGCAAGTGGAGTTGGTATTGTTCCCCGAGGAAATTGACAGGCAGCAGTTGCTGCCTGTTGGCTAGGGGGGTCAGGCTGCTACGCTATTGAAACAGCCCCCCCGAGCCAATGGACTCCTAGAGATGTCTGTCTCGCGTCGTGATTTTGTGACACACGCTCTGGCCATGACTGCCACGGCTTGTGCTGGCAGCCAACCAGCGTTTCTGGAAGCCGCCGACACAGCGGTTGCTCGTCCGGTCGGCCCCAATGAAAAAATCCGTGTTGCGGTCATCGGCACCAACGGCCGCGGCGGCGAGCACATCGGGGAGTGGCTGGAAAATCCAGACACCGAACTCGTGGCAATCTGCGATTGCGATCCAGCCGCTTTCAGCAGGTATCAGCAGCGATTCAAAAAAGAGAAACGCCAACCGGAGTGCGTCGCGGATGTCCGCAAGTTGCTCGACAACAAAGACATCGACGCCGTCTCGATCGCCGCCCCCAATCACTGGCACTGCTTGATGAGTGTCTGGGCCATGCAGGCCGGCAAAGACGTCTATGTAGAAAAGCCCTGCAGCCACAATGTGACCGAAGGCCGCGTGATGACACAATGGGCGCGGAAGCTCGGCAGAATCTGCCAGATGGGCGCCCAAAGCCGAAGCATGAGCGGCATGCGGCAATTGATCGACTTCATCCAGAGCGGAAAAATTGGCGACGTGAAGGTGGCCCACGCGCTGTGCTACAAGCGCCGGCCGAGCATTGGTTTTGTCGACACGCCCGCCCCCTTGCCAGCAGGACTCGACTTCGATCTCTGGGCCGGGCCGGCGCCGTTGGTCGTGCCCACGCGCAAAAAGCTGCACTACGACTGGCACTGGGATCACAACACCGGCAACGGCGATCTCGGCAATCAGAACCCGCACGAACTCGACAAGGCCCGTTGGGGTTTGGGGAAGCAGGAACTGCCCAAGCGGGTGGTGAGTCTCGGAGGACGACTGGGTTACATCGACAACGGCGACATGGCCAACAGCCAAGTGACGATCTTTCAATGGGACGACGCGCTGCTGATCTCCGACGTGCGCGGATTGGAGATCAAGTCGCCGGTTACCTACGGGCTAGAGGCCGGCCCGCTCAGGGTGGCCAACATCTGGTATGGCACGCAGGGCACTGCTGTCGCGACGAGCTACTCTGGCGGGGTGGCATTTGATCTCGATGGAAAAAAGCTGGGCTCGTGGTCGGGGGGGAGTAATCAGGCCCACTTTGCCAACTTCATCAAGGCCGTTAAAAGCCGCAATCACAAAGACCTCCATCTGGATATTGAAGATGGCCACTTCTCCAGTGCCTTGGCACATCTGGGCAATGTGTCGTGGTCGCTCGGCACGGCGATTCCGCTGGGCACCCGGCCCACGTTGGCGGCAGGCGACACGCACGTAGCCCAAACGCTGGAGAGTTTTGAGGAGCACCTGAAGCACAATGGTGTCGATTTTTCAGCCACCAAGCTGACGCTCGGCCGCGAACTCACAATCGATCCCACCTCAGAGCTCTCCACCGACGCTATGGCCAATCGCCTCTTCACCCGCGAGTATCGCAAAGGCTACGAACTGCCACGCGTCTAAGCGGCCGCGGAGCAACGCGTTTTTAGCCGGCCACCGGCTGGGCGGGCGTCGGCAGAATGCGCTGCCAAAATTCTAGGTCGAGCCAGCGTCCAAACTTAAAACCAGCTTGCTGGATGGTGGCGCAGTGGCTGAAGCCAAGCTGGCGGTGCAATGCGATGCTCCCGGCGTTTGTGGCATCAATCCCACCAATCAGCATGTGTAAATCGTGCGTCTGCGCCGCGAGTACCAACGCATTGAGAAGCGCTCGACCCACACCACACCGGCGGTAGGCAAGGCCGACATAGACGGAATGTTCGACGGAATATTTGTAGGCCGGAAAGGAGCGAAACGGGCCCCACGTTGCAAAGCCGGCCAGCACGCCAGGTTCGCATTCGATTCCCAGCACTGGCAATCTGGCGCTCTCTTTGCTCGCCATCCAGGCCTGCATTGTTTCGGTGCTGCGTGGAGCATATTCATAGAGCGCCGTCGTGTGCACGATCGCGTCGTTGTAGATCGAGCGAATCCCTTCCACATGCTGACGGCCACAGGAAATGACGGTGTGCTCGTGGGGCATGTCAGCTCGCAGTCGGCTGGTTTTTTTGTGTCAGGAGCGAGACAACAATGAGCACGACGAAGCCGAGTGGAATGGTCACCAACCCCGGTTGGCTAAAGGGCACCAGCGACGATTCGCGACTCCAGCCGTAGACCTTTTCAAACGTATCTGCCGAGAGCAGAATCCACGTCAACGAGGCCAGCATGCCCACCGTAACGGCTGCCGTGATCCCCTGCTTCGTGGTGCGCTGCCAGAAAAGCAGCATCACCAACGACGGCAGATTGGCGGAAGCTGCAATGTTGAATGCCCAACCGACCAAAAAGCTGACGTTGAAATTGCGAAAGAGAATCCCCAGTGCCATCGCCACAATTCCCAAACCCACTGCGGCGACCTTGCCGCAGCGCACTTTTTCTCGGTCGGTCAACGGAATGTGGAGCACGTTCTCTACCAAATCGTGGGCCACTGCGCCACTGCCAGCCATGATGAGGCCGCTGACGGTGCCCAGCACGGTTGTAAACGCAATCGCCGAAATGATCGCAAACAACGTGTTGCTGAATGTTTTGGCCAAGAGCGGCGCGGCCATGTTGGAACTGGTCGGATCCAGAGCGCCGCTGGTCATCGCACCGAGGCCGAGGTAGAGGGTCAGCACGTAAAAACAGCCGATGGCCGCAATTCCCACGACGGTGCTTTTTCGGGCCGCCGCTTGATCCTTGACGGTGTAATACCGAATCAGAATGTGGGGTAGTGATGCTGTGCCACAAAAAAGTGCGAGCATCAGACTGGCAAAGTCGAGCTTGTCTGTGAGGGTGCCGGTGACGAGTCCCTTAAAATAGCCCCCGGGCTTGAGCAGATCGGTGCCTTTGCGTTCCAGTGGAGAGTAGGTCGTGTGCGTCCCCTCGGCATCGGCGTGTTTTTTTGAACTCCAAGTGATGATCGTCGAATCTTCCAAAACGCTGAAATATTCAAGCGGGCCCAGCGGGCCGGTCGACGTTTGGCCGGCATAGCGTGTGGGGAGCGCAAGGATCGTGCCCACCGGACGCAGATCGTGCTCTTTGGACTGCGGCTTGCCATCGATGAGCAGCGTGCCATCGGGGCAGACTGTTTTGACCTGTGGCGCAAGATTGGCGGCGCCAGGACGGCCGGCGTTTACCATCAGCCCGCGGTTGAGAATGAGCAGCGTCAGTAGTCCACAGAAAAAAATGAGCAGCGAGCCCTTGATGAATTGCACCCAAGTGGTCGAAACCATTCCCGCCGTGACCACAATCAGCGTCACAGCCACACCCACCAGCAACACGCCCGCTGCATGCGGCAACCCCAGCAGCGGCATGATCAGATCGCCCGCCCCCACCATCTGCGGAATCAGATAAAAAATACTGACCACCAGCGTGGAAATCGCCACAGCTAGCTTGATGCCACGGCTATTAAATTGACTGTCGAGCGCATCGGCAAATGTGAATTTTCCCATCCGCTTAATCGGCTCGGCGATCACCAACAACGCCACAACCCAGCCGGCTAAAAAGCCAATCGAGTAGAGAAAACCATCGTAGCCGTGAAACGCGATCATGCCGCAAATGCCGAGAAAGGAGGCCGCCGAAAGGTAATCCCCGGCAAAGGCAATGCCGTTGACAAACCAGTGGATCTCGCCGTGGGCCGCGTAATAGCCTTGCGCTGACTGTCCTTTGCGGCCCAGAAAAAATGAGAAACCGATGACCCCCAGCACAAACGCTGCAAAAATGACAATCGCGGTGGGGGATGTTTCGTAGAGCATCTGGGATACCTTTCTCGGCACACTGCTTGGGATTAGTGGCGACGAGAGTTTGGTCGTTGCCTACCTGCTTGGCCTCCCTCGACCAGCCAACAGGCAACCATGTAAACGATTGCCAGCACGAAGGCCGCAGCGATCAGTCCCATGCCAGAGGCGATGGCTAGATTCACTCCGCCAAATGGCCGCGCCGAAAGCAGCGCCGGTCGAAAGAGGACCAGCGCCATATAGCCGCCGTAGAGCAAGACGTAGATGGCAAACAGGGCCAGCCCAATGCGGGCGCGGACGAGCGCCGCAGGCGTGATTGTCTGTTCGTGCTGATCGTTTTCAGACATACAAATCGTAAGCGGTGTTCCACATCCAATAGAAGCCGATAGGCTGTCGCGAGCCGATGGGCAGCCAGCGGATTCCTCGCGGAGTGTAGCACTCGGCCAGAGCAAACGCCCATCCCGCTTGCCAATCTGAGCTGTCCGTGGCAAAAGCCATTGATAGTTTTTTCACTGGGACGACCGCTGGAAACGCCGATGGTTTTCGATGGTCGGCGCTCGACCCTGCGGCGGCAGATGTGTTCCACAGTCTGTGAGCAGGCTGTGGATAAACAACGTGTTGGACCGCACGATGCGGTCCCGGGTGCGCAGCACCCGCAAAAACCGGAGGTTTTCAAGTGGGAAAAGTCCATGAATGACTTTTCCCACGGGCAGTTAGGGCTTGCCAATACCCGTGGCCCGCCGCCGATCGACCTGCAGTGGATCACCGGCCTGCTGCTGCTGCAAAGCCCGTTCGGCTTTGAGCCTGTTGACCCGACCGGCTTCATTCGGCTGATCGGCAACGTTGACGATCTCATCAGGATCGCGGGCCACGTTGAAGAGTTGCGTCTTGTTGGCGGTGGGATACTCAATCAACTTCCACTCCGGGCCAACCCATGCGCGTTGGCTGTTTCGGTAGGCCAGGAGCAGATTTTCGCGGATGACAGGGCATTCGCCGCGCAGCACCGGCAGCAGACTCTGTCCCTCATTTTTAGCCGGTGGCGGCACGCCGGCTGCGTCACCGACACTGGCCATGAGATCAAAGAGATAGCAGAGGGCGTCGCTGCGTTTGCCAACAGGAATCCCCGGGCCGGCCACGATCGCCGGCGCACGCATGGAGTGCTCGTAAAGATTCTGCTTGCCCAGCAGACCGTGACTGCCGATAGCCAGTCCGTGGTCACTGGTAAAAAGAATGATCGTGTTTTCCAGACGACCCTTTGCCTGCAAGGCCGCGATCACACGCACGATCTGGGCATCCATCGCCTCGATGCAGGCGTAGTAGTCGGCCAGTTCTTTTGAAATGGCTGGCTGCGTGCGCGGCCAGCCGAGTAGTTTTTCATCGCGAATCTCTAGCTCGCCGTTATCGAAAGGGTGCGCTGGTAGAAAGTTGGCCGGTGGCGGGGGCTCGTGGCCCTCAAAGCGTTGCCGAAATTTCCTAGGAGCTTGGCGCGGATCGTGCGGCGCCGTCATGGCCAGCCACGCAAAGAACGGCTCAGCGCCCACGCTCTGAATAAAGCCCACGGCTGCGTCGCCAAATAACTGACAGGAGTGACGGTCGTCCGCTGCGACGGGTTGCAAAGAGCCGTGCGCCGAAAAGTTGACCACCGGCACACTCCACTGGTCGTGCATGCCACCCAGAAATACGTGAGTGCCGGAGGAAAAACAGCGGGTCAGCGACTGCTTGCCGTTGTGCCACTTGCCGGTGATGAACGTGCGGTAGCCACTGCGGGCAAAGGCCTCGGGCCACGTGTCACACCCGGAGAGTTGCTCGTTGACGCGAAAGAGCGAACGGCCCGTCAGCAGCATCGCGCGGCTCAGAATGCAAACTGCCCCCTGCGTGCTACCCATGCAGTAGGCCCGATTGAAGACGGAGCCCTGCGCCACAAGCGCATCAAGACCCGGCGTGTTGATCTGCTGATTGCCCAGCGCGTGAATCGTGTCGGCCCGTTGATCGTCGGAGAGGATTACGAGCACGCTTGGCCGCTGCTTGGCCGAAACAGCGGGCGCAGCCGGCCCGCCAGCTACCGGCGACGTGGTCTGCGCAGGAGCGTATGCCTCCAGCGGCTGGCGTTCGATCTGCCGGCGATGGGCCAGCTTAAACGGATTCTCCGCTGGGCCATCCTTGTTTTCATTGACCAATGCGGGCAGCACGCTCTGCCACCAGCGGTCGTACGCGCCAGCCAGTTGGGCCACAACAGCGGGGTGTTGGGCCGCGATATTTTTTGTTTCGCCCGGATCCTTGCTGCTGTCGTAGAGTTGCCAGGCGTCGGGCTTGTTGGCGGTGTTGATCAACGCGTAGCCACCGCCGCGAATGCTGCAGTGAGCCCACGGACTGTGCGCGGCCTGATTGCGCTCCCAGCGGCCAACGTGCGTGACGAGCGTTCGCTCGGGCCAGGCGGCGTGAGCATCTTCTAACAGCGGTAGCAAACTGCGACCCTCAACCCTGCTGCCAATCGCCGGCGGCAGTTGGATCTGGGCGATGTCGCAGAGAGTTGGGAAAACATCGATGTGCGCCGTTAAGGCTGGCACATCGACACCCTGCGGCAGCACGCCCGGCCAACGCCAGAAGCTCGGCACCCGCGTGCCGCCGCGATACGGCGTTCCCTTGCTGCCACGCATCGAGTCGTTGCTGATCGCTGCCCCCGTGGCCGTTCCATTGTCGGTCGTGAAAACGACAAGTGTTTTTTCCGCCAGCCCCCACTCGTCGAGTTTGTCGAGCAGCCGACCCATGTTGGTATCAATATTTTCGATCATCCCATAAAACCGGGCAATCTCAGCCCGCTGTTGGGGTTTGCTGCTGCCCGCTGCGGCCAACCGCTGGAGATACACCGCGTCGGAATTGGGTGGGCAATGCAGCGGTCCGTGCGGTGCGTTGGGCGTAAGCAAACAGAAAAACGGCTGGTCTTTCTGGCGGCACTGATCGATCCAATCGATTGCCGCTTGAAAAAAAACGTCGGTGCAGTAGCCCTTTGTTTGGACGAACTCTCCGTTGCTGCGAATCACTGGATCAAAATAGGTGTTGCCTGTTACGTCACCGCAGCTGCCGGGAAACGTCTGGCCGATGCCGCCACCGCCGTGAATGAAGACCCGCTGAAAGCCGCGCTGACCGGGCTGATAGGCATCTTCATCGCCGAGGTGCCACTTGCCGAAAATGCCTGTTGTGTAGCCGGCCCGCTCGCACAGCACCTGCGGCAACGTGATCGCCGACAACGCCAGTCGCTCGCGCTCGTGAATCGTGTGCGTGACGCCCGCATGAAATTCATGGCGGCCCGTCAGCAGAGCCGCCCGGGTGGGCGCGCAGGTCGGGCTAGCGTGAAACTCTAGCAGCCGCACGCTCTGCGCGCGGAAGCGATCCAGTCGGGGCGTTTGGAGAAACCGATTGCCGTGAGCACCGATGTCTCCATAGCCCTGATCGTCGGTCATCACATAGATGATGTTGGGGCGGGGATGCTGCGCCGCTTTCGCTGGCTTGGCTGGCGCCGAAGCCGGCGCAGAGACCGTCGCGGTGGACAGGGCTTGGCACTCTGCGGCAAGCTGCTGCCAGCGGTCGCTGAGGGCGACAACTTTTTGTGGCTCCTTGTCGGCGAGGTTTGTGGTTTCGCCGCGATCGTGGGCCATATCGTACAGTTCCCAAGCCGTATTGTTAGCCGCTACGAGCTTCCAGTCGCCCACGCGCACGGCACGGTTACCCTCGTGGCACCACCACAAATCGTCGTGAACGGTGGCGGTGTTGTCGGCAAAAGTTGCCAAAAAACTACGCCCCTGCATCGCCGGTGCCGTCTGCCCAGCCTGCTGGCCGAAGGGCTTGATGCCAGCCACCTCCAACACAGTCGGAGTCACGTCCATCAGGTGCACCATCGGCTGCCGCAGATCACCGCGGGCCGTGAATCCCCTGGGCCAGTGCACCACCAGCGGCGTGGCGATGCCCCCTTCGTGCACCCATGTTTTGTGACGGCGCAGCGGAGTGTTGGCGCAGCTGGACCAACCGGGCCCCAAGCAGAGAAATGTTTTTTCCCCGCCAGCCGGGGCCTGTGAATCGTGGCCCGCGCCGCGAATCATTATCTCGGCACTGGCGCCATTGTCGCTGGCAAAAATGAGGAGCGTATTCTCCAAAGCGTTCATCGCTTCTAGCTGCGTCACGATCAGCCCAATCTGCTGATCCATTCCCTCGACCATGGCGGCGTGAATCGCCATTTTTGTGGCTTGAAACTCAGACTGCTCCGGCGTGAGACTAGCCCACGGCACGGGAAACAATACTTCCTTGTTACCGAGATTTTTTTGCAGATTGCCATCGGCATACGGCGGCCCGACGTCGGCCTCCAGCGGCGGGAGCACCGACTGCACAAGGCCCATTTTTTTGATCTGGGAAAAGCGGGCCTCTTGCACGGCGTTCCAGCCGGCGCGGTAACGCTCGCGATAGGATTGGACTAATTGCTGGGGCGCGTGCAGTGGAAAATGCGGTGCAGTGAAGGCGACATAGTTGAAGAATGGTTGATCAGCATGGTTTGCGGCATGGTCTTTTAAGCAGCGCACAGCATGGTCGCCGATGGCCGTTGTGGCATAAAAATCCTTTGTCTGGGCAACCCCTTTTCCATCCTCTGTCACCGAATTGGCCGTAAAATAGTCGTTCTGCGCGGCAGCGCCGATGTCGAGGGATCGATCGAAGCCGACCGCACGCGGTTGGCCGTCGATGTGCCACTTGCCAGAGTGGTAGGTGCGGTAGCCGGCCGCTTGCAGCATTTCCGGCAGCAGTCGTGCCCATGGCGGTCGTGCGCTGTGCAGGCCACCTTTTTTTCCCGGCAACGCGTCGCGACAGACCGACTGTGCATAGAAACCGGTCAATAAGGCCGCGCGGGTCGGCCAGCAGCGGGCCGTGTTGTAGGCCTGAGTGAAACGCAAACCCCCGGCCGCCAGATGATTCAGATGCGGCGTATGAATCTCACCACCGTAGCAACCGAGATCATCGGCCAAGATAATCAGCACATTGGGTGGTGCTGCGGTGGCGGTGGCCAGCGCGAAAAGGGCCAGCAGCAGCACCGCGAAACTACTGGCCAAGCGGCGGTGGCTGTGCATGACAAGCATGACAATCAGATTACTTTCTCAATGGATCGAGAGAGAACTTTTACGGCGCGAGAATCTCTGCCAGAACCTTTGCGTAGCCCTCAGCCCGCGCCGGTGGCGCCATGCCACGCAGTTCTACAAGCAGCGGCCGCAATCGAACGCTCCACTGCGGATCGGCGGCGATCTTGGCGTCAGCCTTGGCCCGATAGTCGTCGGCATTGTTTCCCGTGGCCGGCGCAGCAACAGCAATAACGCTGCGCAGATATTCGGCAGCTTGCACTTCTGGATTGGGATCGGCGGGCACGTCAAAACGCCCCAGCGACCAACCGATGCCAAGCTGAATGTGCTGTTGAAAGGTCTCGTTTTGCCACGTCGCGTCGTTGTGCCCCAGATTGGTGTAAAAGACGCGGCCTTTACCGAAATTGCTCAGCCACGACACCGGCACATGCCACGGTTGCTTGGGGTTGCTGGCCGCCATGTCGAGGCTCAACAGCACCCGCACCGTCGTGGGATCAAAGCGGGGATCGTACTGATAAATCTCATCGTTCCAGCGAAAGCGTTCGGCAAACATCCGCGCCAGTGGGTGCGTTGGTTCGTGGACAACAAAGGCATGCTCGCCACCGGCGTTCCACGGATGCCCCGCAAAGATACCGCCAATCAGTGCGCGGTAGTCGTCGGAGCCGTTGAGCGTGTCGGTGGCTGAGTGCATGCCGATGAATGCCTTACCGCTGCGCACCCAATCTAAAAAAGCCGCCATGTCGGGAATCGGCAGATTGCCAGTGGTGTTCGCAAAAATAATGCCATCGAAGGTTGCCAGCGATTGGGGCGCAAAGGCACGGGCAAACTGTTCGTTCACTGGAGATTTTTTCCAAGACTCTTCCTCAGTGCGAAACGTGTCTTTGTCGGCAGTGAACTTTTCTTCCTGTTTTTTCCAGGCCTCGTCGCTGGTATCTGCGGCGCGGCTGATCGGCTTGGGTGGGGATGGCACGCGCAGAAAGTCGACGTGAAACAAACCGCTGCTGCGGCCGAGTGCTTCGAGCACAGGTTCTGCCGTCAGGATCGATCCATGCCGAAAACCGTTGGTGACCGTCACCACGAGCAACCGCGCCGGTGGTGCGGCCTGTACGGTGGGCAAGCCGGGCTCAGCGGCGTTGACTGTGAGCAGCGTGCCGCTGACCACAATGCCGGTGGTGAGACTGCCAATCGCGAGCAAAAAACGACTGGAAGATAGAAATACTGCGCGCATGCATTGCCTCCACAATAGGTGCTTAACCATTCACTGTATTATTTTTTCCCAGTTGTGGGCGGCGCAATGCACCACAGCGAGTCATGCGTGCGCAGAAAGATGCGACCATCGACACAGACCGGCGTGGCCACTGTCATTTCCTCAACCATTCCGCTGCCGACCACGGCAAAGCCACCGGCAGCGTTTCCGGCGGTGGGTGCGGTGAGCAGATGGGATTGGCCATCTTCGCGGGTGACGATGATCTTGCCATCACAAAGCACCGGAGAGGAGCTATAGGTGTGACGATTTTGCGGCAGTTCACCACTCCAAAGCGTCGTGCCGGCGTCGGCATCCAAGCAGGCAACCGTGCCCTTGTCGGTGCAGACGATCAGGCGGCCATCTTGGACGGCCGGCGTTGGCACATCGGAGCCAAAATCCTTGCGCGTCCAAGCCACATGGCTGGCCGTGACATCGCCTTTACCACCGCGTCGGATGGCAGTGAGGGTGTTGCCGCGGGCATACGGCGCGATGACGAGATCACCGGCAATCACTGGCGAAGCAATCGAGCGGAAGAATTTTTCACCGCCAGGATTGAGCCCACCCACACGCCACAACTCCTTGCCGCTGGCCGCATCGTGCGCCGTGACGTGGTCAGCACCCAACACAAACACCACTTCCTTCGGCTCCTTTTTGGCGGGGTCACCTTTGACGACCACCGGCGTTGAGTAGCTCTGCGCCGCCTCTTCGGGCGCGGGAAGCTGGCGATCGTGTTTCCAAAGTGGGGCACCGGTTGTGCGATTGAAGGCCACAACATAGCTGGGCCCGCTTTGCATCACCGCCACGATGACAGCCCGGTTGCTGAGCACCGGCGATGTGCCCAGATCCCACCAGAGCGTGTCTTTGCCAAAACGTTCTTGCAGATTGGTCTGCCAGACAACGCTGCCGTTGGCCATGCTCAGGCAGACCAATTCGCCGCTCTTATAATAGACCCACACATTTTTCCCATCCGTCACCGGTGAGGGATTCGAGCCGGTCGCCTTCTTGTGCTTGCCAGCTTTTTCGGCATTGAGCGTGCGCCGCCACAATTCCTTGCCGTTGCGATCCAAGCAAAGGGCGGCATCTTTTCCATCGATCGCGCAGGTGACAACCACCTTGTCGCCCCACACCGCCGGTGTGCTTGCGCCCAGACCGGGCAGCTTGACCTTCCAGAGCACGTTTTCTGTCGGCGTCCAAGTCGTTGCGTAGCCGCTGCCACTGGCAACGCCGTCCGCCGTCGGCCCGCGCCAGTTGGGCCAGTTATCGGCGCGGGCGGCGGCCGCTGCCCAGCAGAGCAGAGCGAGCACCAGAGCCGAGCCGATCGCTTTTGCTGTTTGCATTGCGTACTCCTGCAGCCATTTCCCGTTCGGGATTCCTGTCTTACCGTCGGGATTCCTGTCTGCCCGTTGGGCTGTGCGCTGACACAACAGGTGTAGTGTGCTGTTAGAAACGACCGACAGAAAGAGGGACTGTAGATTGGCGAGATCCATGCCGAAACTACGGCTATTTTGTTGGCTTTTCCCCCACCGTTGGCGTCCACCACGCGTCCAAGAGAGGGGTCAGCGTGCGCACTGTATCCGGATCGATGGCCGCGAGATTCTGCATTTCTTCTGGGTCGGCCGCGAGGTCGAAGAGTTCCACGGCGGCAAGATTCTTGTGGGGCACGATCAGCTTCCAGTGGTCACACACC
>CAMBUD010000047.1 GCA_945871035.1 Planctomicrobium piriforme
TTTCAGGATGGCCCCGGCACTTTGATACTCCACACCACCCAAACTGTACAGCGGCCGGCAAGCGGCGTGGCTTTAGCCAAAGATGAGACACGCATTACGTTGGAAAGCATTCCTGATCAGCCTGGGTCGAGCCATGCCATTTTTTCGCAACTGGCCTCGTCTGGAATTGCAGTCGACATGATCGTGCAGAATGTCGGCCAATTCGGTCAGGCAGACATTTCTTTCACGGTACCCGGCGACGATGTCATCCAGGCGATTGAGATCACGAAGAGGGTAGCCAAACAGTTGGGTGCAACTGGGGTATCCCATGACGGAGAGTTGGCAAAAGTGTCGGTCGTGGGTGTTGGAATGGCCCGCGCGGAGGGGGTTGCCGGTCGCATGTTTTCGTCGCTCGCACACGAAAATATTAATGTTCGTATGATCACGACCAGCGAAATAAAAATCTCTGTGCTCGTTGATCGAAAAGATGCTCTCGCCGCCGTTCAGGCAGTGCACCGGGCATTTGGGCTGGCGACTGAAACCGTCGATGTGCCAGTCCAAGATTCCGCTCTAGCACTGGCACAAAACAGCCCACTGGAAGTTGTCCGCGGACTCGAAGGGATGGAAGATCTCGCCATTCAGGACTGCCTGCTCGACTCATCGCAGGCTCTCGTCACTTTTATTGACCTTCCCGATAAGCCCGGCGTTGCAGCAGATGTATTTGAGGAAGTTGGCCGCGCTGGTCTCTTTGTTGACATGATTGTGCAGAGTCATCCACGCAACGGCCGCGCGGAAATCAGCTTCACCGTCCCTGCGTCTGAGCGCGATAAAGCCATTGATGTGGCCGGCCGCATTGCCGCATCGCGTGGTGCACAAGTAATTGATGTGCCACATGTAGCCAAGCTCTCAATCACGGGGGTCGGTATCCGCAGCCATGCAGGCGTGGCTAATAGACTCTTCAAACCACTTGCCGATGCTGGCATAAACATCGATTTAGTGAGCACAAGCGAGGTGCGATTAAATGTGATCGTTGGCGCCGAGTATGGCCAGCAGTCTTTAGAGGTCTTGCGCCGCGCCTTTGGGCTATCCGTCGGCAAGAGCCTCTGACGATAGCTTCTCGTGCGCATTAGCCTAACACGTCAGCAATGACTTCTTCAGAAACATAGATGGGGAGATTAGGCTCGCAGGTTACGGCAATGGCAATTGCGTCAGACGGTCGGGCGTCAATCTCAATGACCTCACCATTCTTAAGAACGCGGATCGTGGCGAAGTAGGTGTGCTCTTTAAGTTCACTAATCACGATGTCTTGGAACTCACCCCCCATAAGCTCGACCGATGCTACGAGCAGGTCGTGGGTGAGTGGTCGGGGCGACTGATGATGCTTCACGCGACGGTCGATGCTCGTGGCCTCAAACAAACCAATCACGATGGGAAACGTCCGGTCGCCCTCAACTTCTTTAAGATAAACAACCTGCTGGTCGTTAACCTCACTAATAATGATGCGCGATAGCTCCATTTGAACGCTCATGAAAATGCTCCAACGAGATTCGACGGGGGTGAGTTCAACCGACCGCAAACAATTGATCTGTATCAGTCTACTGTAATGATCCGAAATACTCTCGCGAATGGATCACTCTCTTTTTTCGGCTCGTAACGGATCCGTTTCAATGCTTGCACCCGCTTGTACCTTTAGCAGAGAATTTCATTTTCACAGTTTTGAGGTAGACGCAAGCCTAGCAACGCAGGAGCAGTTGCACTTATCGTCGTGATTCTAATTCGGCCAGTGTGGCAATACCTTTGGCCAGTTTGGCCTGCAGTTGGTCCAACTGCTCGCGTTCCTTTCTTACGACTGCCTCTGGTGCCCTTGCGAGAAATGCTTCTTCCACCAACTTGGCCTGCTTGGCTGCGATAAAGCTGGCTGTTTTTTCATTTTCCTTGGCAATGCGTCCGATCTCTGCACCGATGTCAACGAGGGTCGCCACGTCAACAAAAACTTCACAACGGAGCACGCCTCCTGTGGCAGCACCGGGCGGTCCTTGCACGGCGGGCCCTACAGCCGTGAGCTCCACTGTTGCCATCGACTCAATCGCTAGGTGCATTGGCAATAGCAAATCTGTCTGCTCTTTTGGTGCACAGATCGCCACCTTCAGTCTGGTCCGTGGTGGCACATTTTGGCGGGCACGGATTTCGCGGATGGAACCGACCACTCCAAGAAACACGCCAAACCTCGCTTCGGTTTCACTGTCGATCCACTCGATTGGCGGTGTCGGCCACTTCGCAACCATGATGGACCGTGCTGATTGGTCATCTTCGTCCCACGGCATGCGGCGCTTTGCCACCACAACGGATAGGTGCTGCCAGATTTCCTCCGTCACGAACGGCATGATGGGGTGCAGGAGACGGAGAATCGTATCGAGCGCCACCAGCAGCATCGTGCGCACGCGATGGCATGAGGCTGGATCGGCTAACCGGCTTTTGCATAGCTCTAGATAAGCGCTGCAAAATTCATCCCACACAAAACCGTAAAGCAACCGCGCTGCCTCGGCAAAGCGGTAGTCGTCGATCGCCGCAGTAACGTCGCGTGTAACGCTTGCCAGCCGACTGGCAAGCCAACGATCCTCTAGAGGCGCCTCGTGCATTTCGAGCGATCCTCCAGAAAAGCCATCAAGATTCATGAGCACAAAACGGGTGGCATTCCAGAGCTTATTGGAGAAGTTCCTGCCTGAATCAAAGCGTTCGCTTAACGCTGATCCGCGAGGCAGGGCAAGATCAAGAGCGGTCTGTGCCCACTGCGTGCGGAATGGTTTTTTACACTTTGGACACTCTACCCGCGGCAGCGTGCGGTTGGCTGTGGTCTGTTCGATTCGTGCCTCGCACGACGGGCACTGAAACTCCACAGGCATTCGCACATCCTGCGTTTCAGTAGCCATGGTTACCATGCCAAACCGCAGGGCATCGGCACCAAGACTGTCGATCACATCCAGCGGATCAACACCGTTTCCCTTGCTCTTGCTCATCGTTTCGCCGTAACGATCAAGAATCTTGGGGTGAATGTAGACGGTGTGGAATGGAATATTCCCCATGTCAAACAATCCCATGATGACCATTCTGGCAACCCAGAGCGTGATGATATCGCGACTGGTGACCAGTGCTGTGGTTGGATAAAAGCAGGCGAGATCGGGAGTCGTATCAGGCCAACCAAGCGTGGAGTGCGGCCACAGGGCTGACGAGAACCATGTGTCGAGCACGTCGGGATCGCCGACGAGTGGCTGCCCCGCGATGCTCTCAACGCCGATCGTCTCATCTGAGGAACAAACAAACCAACCACCCGCTTCGTCCGATTGCCACGAAACACTCTCCCGTCCCGCAAAGGCAACTTTTATATCGTGCTCCTGAACATTGGCGATGTACCAGATCGGGATGCGGTGGCCCCACCAGAGTTGCCGGCTGACCGGCCAATCACGTTTCTCGCCAAGCCAGTCGAGATAGCTCTTAGCGTACCGCTCAGGACGAATCCGCACTTGACCATTCGATACAGCGTCGAGCGCTGGCTGCGCAAGTTCTGCCATGCGGATGAACCACTGATCGGCAAGGTATGGCTCAATCGGCGTCTTTGAACGATCGGAGTGGGCTAGATCGATTGAACGCTCCTCAACCTGTACGAGGTGATCTGTTGCCTCTAAATCGGCGACAACCTGTGCGCGGGCCTTCTTGATGGTCAAACCCATGTATGGTCCGGCATCGGCCGTGAGCGTGCCATCTGGCTTGAGAATGTTGATCATCGGCAGTGCCTGGCGGAGGCCGACTTCATAATCGTTGGGATCGTGCGCGGGCGTGACCTTCACGCAACCAGACCCCAGTTCTGGCTTGGCCCATTCGTCAACGACCAGCGGTATCGCGCGGCCCAACAGCGGCAGACGAACATGCCGACCATCCTGCGCCATGCTTGCGAGTCGATCGAGTAGGGGGAGCAGGTCCCGGCGGCGGATTTGTAAATCATCGATGGCCGCATCAATCTCAGCGTGTTCCTTTGTCGGGGCTGCGGCCCGTTTTTTATGCAGCGCTTTTTCTGCTTCGTCCAGTGCTCTGCCGGGCCTAGGGTGCACGGCAACGGCCGTATCACCCAGCAGCGTTTCGGGGCGCGTCGTCGCCACGATCACGCTGGTCGGCTCTCCGTTCTTTGGATCGATTACGTCATAACGGATGTGCCAGAAGAAGCCCTTGACCGTCTCGTGAAAAACCTCGTCGTCGCTGACGGCTGTCTGCAGGAAGGTATCCCAGTTCACAAGTCGCTTACCGCGGCGAACGAGCCCCTTTTGAAAAAGTCGCAGAAATGCCATCCGGACGGCACGGGCACATTGTGCGTCGAGCGTAAACCGCACGCGTTCCCAATCACAACTCGCACCGAGATCACGCAACTGCCCAAGAATCCGCGTTTCATACTGATCCTTCCAAGCCCAGATCCGCTCGACCAGTGCGTCACGACCGAGATCGTGACGAGAGAGCTTTTCCTCTTCGAGCAATCGTCTTTCGACAACGGCCTGCGTAGCAATACCAGCGTGATCGGTGCCAGGTATCCAGAGCGTGAGAAAACCCTGCATGCGTCGGGTGCGAACGAGCACATCTTGTAACGTACTGTTAAGAGCATGACCCAGGTGGAGGGCGCCGGTAACATTTGGCGGCGGCATAACCACCGAAAAGACTTGGCGGCCGGCTGCGGGCTCGGCATGCCAGTAACGTCCAGCATCCCAGAGGGCACGGCAGCGAGCCTGTGCCGCTCGATGATCGTATTGCTTTGGTAGTTGGGGCGTACGTTCTTCGGACATAGCGTGCTGGGAAAAAGCTGAGGACTGTCTTTTTATCGACCTGAAAACAAGTGACTCAATTCACACCAAACTTTTCGCGTACGAGAGCGATGGCATTTGTCATGCCGGGTACGCACAGAACGCAAAGACTAGCAAACGGCAACGTTTTTACGAGAGATAAAATAATGAAATGAGTCAGCCAGCGCCAACCAACTCGCTTCGATCACATTTTCGCTAACGCCAACAGTGCCCCAGACGGCATCACCGTCTGTGCTCTCAATCGAGACACGCACCTTGGCCGCCGTTCCCTCCTGCGCATTGATGACACGCACCTTATAATCGAGTAGGTGCATCCGCCTAAGTGTGGGATAGACGGGCTCCAGTGCCTTACGCATTGCAGCGTCCAGAGCGTTTACAGGGCCATCCCCTTCGGCCACCTCGTGACGCTCAGCACTGCCAACGATTAGTTTTACCATCGCCTCCGTGCGCACGCCGGAATCTGGTCGGCTTTCCACCGAAACCGTATAGATCACCTTCTTGAACACGGGACTAAAGGATCCGGCACAACGTTCCACAAGTAGATCGAACGATGCATCGGCCGACTCGAATTGCCAACCCTCATTTTCGAGACGACAAACCTCACCAAGAATGCTGTCGAGAATAGCCTTATCGTTTTTAACATCAGGATGCGTGACCAGCGCCGCGATGTTGGATCGGCCGGAAAGTTCACTGACGAGAATGCGCCGTACGTTACCAACAGCCTCCGGGGGAATGTGCTCGTACGACTCGGTCGCCTTCGCCACAGCGTGCACGTGCATGCCGCCCTTGTGCGCAAAAGCGCTCGACCCCACGAATGGCTGGGCCGGTCGATACGACATATTCGCTGTCTCGTAAACGAAGCGTGATAGCTCGGTCAAGTGGCTTGTGCCCAATGAATCGCAGTTATAGCCAGGCATTTTGATCGCGAGGTTTGCCACGACCGATATCAGATCGGCATTGCCACAGCGCTCACCGATACCATTTATCGTCCCCTGAATCTGCGCGGCGCCGGCCGCCACGGCCGCCAGTGAATTGGCTACCGCCACGTCGCAATCGTTATGACAATGGATGCCGATCGGCACGTCGAGTGATGCCAATTGAAGGACGGTAACCGCCTGTTTAACGACGGCCGCGACCTCGTCGGGTAGAGTACCGCCGTTGGTATCGCAGAGAATGATTCTGGTGGCACCGGCTCGGGCCGCGGCAAGGATTGTTTCACGCGCGTAGTCGCGGTCGAGCTTCCAACCATCGAAGAAATGCTCAGCATCATAAAATACTTCGCGTTGGGCAGCAGTCAGGTAGGCAATCGTGTCAGAGATCATGGCAAGATTCTCCTCGCACGACACGCCCAATACCTCCGTGACGTGAAAGGTCGATGTCTTGCCGACAATTGTTATCACGCTCGTACCAGCGTCGAGCATCGCCTGCATACCGGGATCATCAGCCGCTCGCATGCCGCGACGACGCGTCATGCCAAACGCCACGATCTTTGCATGCTTGAGCGTGAGGCTCCGAACCCGCGTGAAATACTGTGCATCTTTTGGATTTGAGAGCGGGTAGCCGCCCTCGATGTAGTCCATGCCAGCCGCATCGAGCCGGCTGGTAATTGCGATTTTATCCTCGAGCGAGAAGTTCACGCCTTCCCCCTGCGAGCCGTCGCGAAGGGTCGTGTCGTAGATCTCGATGGTACGCACAGTTAGAGCTTTCGTTGACAAAAGGGCAGAACCTGTATCCCTCTACAGTAGCCCGCTGGCACAGCGATCGGAATCCGTTCGCGTTTTTCACCAGTTTTCAACGCGTGTGGGCTACCTTTGGTCGTCGTGGCTGTTAGCAAAAGAGTCGTCGCTGCAGTGCTCATGCGAACGGGGCGATGCGTACTGTGAGTCTTCGAATTCTTTGTCCTGAGCCAACTCCGGTGCATCACGTCGACGCGCTGTGATTGCAACGGCTGCATTTGCAGAAGCATGGGGCTGAATCTTTAGCCGGCGGGGCGCTGAGTCTGGCACAAGGTCTGTGAGGCCATTGCGTTGGGCCCATTGGTCCATTGTCAGGAGCACCTCGCGC
Source organism: Planctomicrobium piriforme (assembly GCA_945871035.1). GTDB lineage: Bacteria > Planctomycetota > Planctomycetia > Pirellulales > UBA1268 > BAIKAL-G1-2R. Next base: position 6,888 of record CAMBUD010000047.1, read on the forward strand.
GCCTGCGAACCGGCATATTGCCCAACCACTCCGTCTTCCGCCATGAAGTCGATGAGTCGAGCACCGCGACCGTAACCGACACCGAGGACACGTTGCAGCAGCGACACGCTACCGCGGCCTTCGCGAATCACTACCTCGACGGCCGCTTCGTAGAGGTCGTCACGCATTTTATGCTCAGTGCTGGTCTGGGCATCACCCGCCGGCGCTGGCTGGAGATTTACGAGTTCTTGTGCATACTCTGGCGTGCTCGTCCCAATCGCAGCCATCACGCGGCCAATCTCCTCGTCGCTGACATATGTTCCCTGGCCACGAACAATTGTGCTTGTGCCTGGTGATAGAAAGAGCATGTCGCCATTACCGAGCAAACGATCGGCTCCGCACTCATCGAGCACCACGCGGCTATCCGTGCGGCTGGCAACCTGAAATGCAATCCGTGCCGGCAGGTTGCTCTTGATAAGGCCGGTGATAACATCGACTGTTGGCTTCTGCGTGGCAAGCACCAGGTGGATGCCGACCGCCCGACTCTTCTGTGCAAGACGGATAATATGCTGCTCGATTTCCTTGCCGGCCGTCATCATCATGTCAGCAATCTCATCTGCTATGACCACGATATACGGCATCGTGGTTGGAATAGCTTCTGCTGCTTCGTCACCGTCTGGTTGCAGCCGCCGCAGCAGCTCTTCTCGTCCTAGTTGATTGTATTGCGAGAGGTGTCGAACGCCGACTTTTGCCAACAGCGTGTAGCGTTCTTCCATCTTCTCAACAGCCCACCCCAGAATTGCCTCGGCTTTTTTCATGTCTGTAACAACCGGATGCATGAGGTGCGGCAACGACTTATACGGTGTGAGCTCGACCATTTTTGGATCGATCATTAACATCCGTACTTCATCGGGGCGCCGTGACATCAACATCGACACAATAATCGAGTTTAAGCAAACGCTCTTCCCAGTACCCGTGCGACCAGCGATGAGCAGATGCGGCAAGCTAGCCATGTCGACCACCATCGGGTTACCGGCTACGTCCTTACCCAGATAAATCGGAATCTTCATCGTTCGAGTCTTCGACTGCGTTTCCTCGATCACTTCACGGAGCCGCACCATCTGCCGATCGGTATTAGGCACCTCAATGCCGACAGAGTTTTTTCCAGGGATTGGCGCAACAATGCGGACACTCGGAACGCGCAGTGCGATCGCGAGATCATCGGCTAGATTTGATATCTTTGCGAGTCGCAAGCCAGCTTCAAGCTCGATCTCGTACTGCGAGATCACGGGGCCCGTTTCGATCTCGACAACACGAACCTTAAAGCCGAAGTCGGCAAATGTCTTTTCTAAAATACGGGCACGCTCGCGCACCTCCTGCTCCTGCGAGTCGAGTTGCAGTTGCTCGGATGGCAAGAGCAGATCGAGCGTCGGCAGTTCGTAGTCAACTGGCGCAGCAAGTGGCGCATCGAGCACCTCCGCTTTTCGACGGCGACTCGACAGCGTTCGAATGGGAACAACCGAAACAGGCTCATCGACTGTTTCGGCGGCAGAGGCGGATTCTTCTTCCTGTTTTGGAGAAAGTAGCCCAGCGTCTTCGTCATTGAGCAGTGTCTGCTTGCGCCGCCGCACACGGATAGTTGGCTCTACTAAAGCACCGTCATCATCATCGTCATCGGCTTGAGCACTATTGCCGATGTCAAAACTGCTCGGACGGTTGGCGTCTACTGCGTCATTGCTGGCCGAGATGCGCTCTGGAAACCCCTTGGATACCGTCCTTGATCCTGCCTGAAAGAGTGAGCCCAAGAACATCAACTGTAACCATGCAATGCTGACGCTCGCGGTAAAGACTGCTGCCATGCCTAGCAAAAGTGCATCGCAGGCCAAAAATAATCCGGCGCCTGTGATGCCTGTCACAACAATTGCGGCACCCGTTCGGGCACAGTATGCCTCCGCAAACATCCGGCCTGTTGCACCGCAGTAGCCACCCGGTCCCCAAAGAGGTCGGCCCACCCAGTCTGGCAGGAATAATGCCAACAGCGTGCAGACCCCAACCGCTGCCACGACTCCCCCACCGGTTCGCAGCGGCAGATCGGTGAGTGTGTGCCGCTTGAGCAGGGTGGCCGTAAATGCCACGATCAGCCCAACCACAAACCAAGCACCAAGCCCAAAGCATTGGTACAGGCTCAATGCCGCCGCAGACCCTATTGAGCCGCAGGCATTCATGGCCTGCGCATGTGGAGGAAACATTCGCGCAGCCGGTGGATCAGCGGGATCAAATGTGGCCAACGATGCAAGCAAAAAGGCACAAACCGCGAGGAGCGTCAGTGCGATGAGATCACGCAGCCGATCTCGGGTCGCTGGCTCCGTAAGAGTCTCTACGGGCAATGCGCTCGTACGAATCGTAGAAAATCGCGACGCGCCTAAGGAGGAGGATATCGGCGCAGCAACGGAGCGGTCGACAAAAGCCATGGGTGTACCCTTTCAGCATCAACTCTACAGGCCAATTGCTTCTGCGGCGGTAGAGTTCGAGCGGCTATCGACCAACGGCCCGGACCGATTGTAACGACCAATCCGGCTGCAAAAGCTCTGCGGCTGCGCCACCGGACAACAGCAGGTCTTTTCGGCTTCAAACTCGTCAAGGCCCGCACCGCCCAACAGGGGTGTGGCACGACTGCGGCGGGTCACTTCACGGCACAACTCAGAGCTGCCCAGCTCAGTTGAATAGCGTCGACTGGTGGAGGTGAGCCTTGTCTGGAAGAGCGACTGAGTGTCATCCTGCGTTCAGGTCGTGTACAAGATTCATCAATCACATGTCGCTGCAGTGAACTCAGTTGATTCACAAGCGCCTGCCGTCAGACAGACTGTATGGGACGCAACTATTAAAAATAAACGTGAGGTTAGGCTGTGAGATTTGTCTGGCTGGGCGTCCTGTCTGGGTTGGCGGCAGCGTTCTTTAGTTCGCTGTCGTATCTCATTTCGAGGCATTACGGGCTGCAGCAAGACCCTCGACAAACAGGGAGTGCCGCGCTGCGGTTATTCGTATGCTCGCACGTGTTAATGGGCTCTGTATGCCTGCCCTTGGCATGGGCCTTGTGGCCCAAGGAAATGGAGGTGCCAGTACTGGCTCTCTGGCCACTGATGAGTTCAATGACGTTCTATCTCCTCGGACAGGCCTGCCTGTTCATGGCCCTCAAGCAAGTCAACGCCTCGCTTGTCTCTCCGCTGCTAGGGCTCAAGGTACTCCTCTTGGCGAGTATCGTTTCTCTCTTTATGGAGCATTCGCTCGACGCTCAGCAGTGGTTTGCTGTCTGCCTGAGCGCAGTGGCAGCGATGACGCTGCGCTCAAGTGGCAGTCCGGTCCCGGCCGGACCGATGGCACTGATCCTGCTCACCTGCCTGTCGTTTTCCATTGCAGATCTGTGCATCGTGGAACTGATCGATGCTCTTTCGATCGGTTGGTCGATTAGTCGTGTGCACGCTGGCGCGATTGCAATGGCGATCACCTACACGCTCTGTGGAATAGTCGCATTGCCTCTGCTTGTTGTGTTCGGATCATGGCGGCGGAGCAATTGGTTGGCCGCCACGCACTATTCTGGGGCGTGGCTTTTGTCTATGGTGAGCCTGTACGTTTGCTTTGCCCTCATTGGCGCGGTGTTTGGCAACGTTCTGCAATCGACGCGCGGGGTGGTATCGGTGGTTCTGGGCGCACTGCTTGCACAGACCCAGTGGCACGAACTGGAGCAGCAGGTCGACCGCGAAACACTTGTGAGGCGATTGGTGGCGGCGATCCTCATGACCGGTGCAATCGCCACGTATGCAATCGACCGCTGAACGCAGCGTTTACTCATCCGTTCACGCCGCATTGTGCTGCTGGCCAGGCTGGCTGTCGCCCGCTGAGAAAAACCACCCCAACCCAACGTGCACAGGCCCTAGGCCACAATCCCCTTAACGACTTTCCCGTGCACATCCGTCAGGCGATAGCGGCGGCCCTGAAACGAATAGGTTAACCGCTCGTGATCGATGCCGAGCAGATGCAGCAGCGTGGCGTGGAAGTCGTGAACGTGGACACCATCCTGCACGATGTTGTAGCCATACTCGCATGTCTGGCCATAGGTAATGCCAGGCTTGATCCCGCCGCCAGCCAGCCAGATTGTGAAACAGCGTGGATGATGGTCGCGGCCAAAGTTACTCGCATTGAAGAGACCTTGGCAGTAGTTTGTTCTGCCAAACTCTCCTCCCCAAACAACAAGCGTGTCATCGAGCATGCCGCGGGATGCTAAATCCTGAACGAGTGCTGCGGATGCCTGATCAGTCTGCTTGCACTCATTGCGGATACCGCCCGGCAGACCACCGTGGTGATCCCAATCCTGATGGTAGAGCTGTATGAATCGCACGCCGCGTTCGGCCAGCCGTCGCGCGAGCAGGCAATTTGCCGCAAACGTTCCGGGGTCTCTGGCATCGGGGCCGTAGGAGTCGAGTACATGTGCCGGCTCATCAGAAAAATCTACCACTTCCGGAACGCTGGCTTGCATGCGGAATGCCATTTCGTAGTTGGCTATTCGCGCTGTGATCTCATCGTCGGGTGTGCCGACAAGCTGATGCTCATGGAGTTGACGGAGCCCGTCGAGCATCTGGCGGCGGTTAGGGGCTGACACCCCGGGCGGATTGTTGATGTAGAGGACGGGATCAACACCCGATCGAAAACGCACGCCTTGATGGACTGTGGGCAAAAAGCCTGCCCCCCAAAGGTGAGACATTAACGGCTGACCGCCTTTGTTTTTTGTAAGCAAAACAACAAACGAAGGCAGGTTGTCCGCTTCACTTCCGAGGCCGTAATCGAGCCAGGCGCCGATGCTGGGGCGGCCCGGAATCTGTGAACCGCTCTGCATGAATGTCACGCCTGGGCCATGGTTGATCGACTCGGTGTACATGCTCCTTACAAAGCAGAGGCGATCGGCGATCTTCGCAGTATGCGGCAGCAGTTCGCTCAGGCTCGCGCCTGAGTCGCCATACCTTGCAAACGAGAACGGTGAGCCAACAAGTGGTATTGAGCTCTGGTTTCCAGACATACCGGTAAGACGCTGACCGGCGCGCACGCTCTCGGGAAGCTGCTCGCCAGTTTTTTCTCGAAGCAGGGGTTTGTGATCGTAAAGATCGAGCTGCGATGGCCCACCGGACTGAAATAAAAAGATCACCCGTTTGGCTCGCGGTGGAAAATGGCAGCCCTGCAGGCTGCTGCCGGCTGCTGCCGTTTGTCCCAGCATTTCTGCCAGCGCAATGCCGCCAAACCCCATCCCGACTGATTGCAATAGTTGGCGACGATTCATCTTTTCACCACGCAGCCATCGTAATTCAACAGGGCGCTGACAACGCTCGCCAATGCCGCCACTTCAACGCTCTGCAGTACGGGATTTGCCTGAGTGGCCCCGATCGCAAGTAGCTTGGTAGATTCCTCTGGATGTGCCTGATACCAAGCCAGCTGCTCTGCGTGCATCCGTCGTAAAATCTCGCGCTCGTGTTCATCAGGCCGGCGGCTAGTGAGTAGATAAAAAGCTCTCTCAGGCATTGGCTCTATCGGTGCGACTTGCTGTTTGACTTGATCCGTCAGCAACCGCTCCGCCAGCACGCGAGCCGCCTCGACAAACTGCGGACCGTTGAGCAACACACAGGCATGCAGTGGGGTATTTGTGACGTCCCGACGGGCTACGCAGACAACACGTTTGGGCACGTCAAAGCTCTCCATCACCGGCGCCGGGCCCGTCCGCCTCCAAAACGTGTACAGGCTGCGGCGATAGAGCGATTCACCGGTACCGGCAGGGGAAGGCTTGAAAGACTCGGGAATGTCGTAAGTGTTCACAGCAGGCCCGCCAATCTTTTCAACAAGCAGGCCACAAGCGGCCAGCGCTCCATCGCGAATCATCTCGGCTGAAAGCCGGTGGCGTGGTCCTCTTGCCAACCAAAGGTTCAGCGGATCGTCGGCCATTATGCGTCCACCAGCGATGCTCTGTTGGCAATACGTCTTTGACAAGAGGATTGTCTTCAGCAGATGTTTCATGTCCCAGCCGCTACGTGAAAACTCCCACGCCAGCCAATCCAAGAGTTCCGGATGCTCCGCCGGTACCGACTGGCTGCCTAAATCTTCGGACGACCGAACCAAGCCGACGCCAAATAAGGACTGCCAAAGCCGGTTGACTGTCACACGCGCAAGCAGCGGATGATGAGGGGCAGTCAGCCAACGGGCTAATCCCAACCGGTTGCGCGGTTGATCGACAGGAAAAGGGGGCAAGACTGCCGGGGTGTCAGGCTGCACGCGCTGGCCGGGTAAATGATATTCACCGCGCTCAAGGATCGCGGCGATCTTGGGCTGCAGCGACTCGCGCATCACCATGATCTCCGGCACGTGCTCGGCACGATCATCGCGCGTGCGTCTGCTGGCCTCGAGATTCGTTCTCGCTGTAATCGCAGCACTATCGAAGGCGAGCGCTAGATAATCAGCAAGGAGTTCCGCGTTCTCGTTCTTACGATCGGCTCCCTCAGACACGATCCTCGCCAGAGTGCCTGGCGTGACAAGCTCAAGGATTTCAAGTGCCGAGAGTTGCCGATCAAACACGCGGAAATCATCGACGACACCGGCCTGAAAGCCTCGGTCCCGCATCCGTTCGCCAATGCAGATTGTGTCGCCACCACCACCCGTGATTTCACGGGTCAGATTGTTCTGCACAACTTTTGTTTCCGGCGCATGACCGTTGACGAGCAGTTGCAAGCCAGATGCCTTGCCTGATCCATCGCTCACAACAGTCACATGCACCCATTCATCGATCGGCACGGGTTGCACAGACTCGATGGAGACGGCGTCGCCTGGCCAAAAGTGAATCAGTGACCAACGCAAATGCCCCTCGACGAGCAGCAGTTCGTAGCCACGGCTAGCAGCATCGGTCCACGCCTGCGAGCGATGGAAGATCACCGCTCGCTCCTTGCTATCGGGCGTCTTCAGCCAGAGTGCAATCGTAAACGGGTGGCTACGGCGAAAATTGCCGACCGGGGTTTGCAGAGGATGATCACCTGTGAGACGTATCGCCTTGCCGCCTGCTTGACTATTCCCGTGGCCATCCACAAGCACGTTATCTGCTGGAGAGGTTGCGGCATGATTCGCGTCAAGTACGCTGGGAAACGTGCCGTCTGCTGCGCGAGCGTCGAAGGAATAGTGGACAATTTCACCGACGATGCTGCCCGCTCGATCGGCCGCCAGTGCTGGCGGAATCTCCTGTTTTCCTGCCAGCCAGTCGGCAATTTGTTTTTTTGTATCCTCCTCGCAGCGGCTCACTTGTGCTGCCGCACTTACAGTCGCTTGCTCGTCTTGTTCGAGAGCAACGGCAGTTGACGCATCTGTCAGGCGAAGTTTTGGCGTTGGTGTTGCGGGCGTGAAATAGGCGTAAAGACCGGCCTCATCAATGTCATCAAAGAAGGCAAAGAACTGATAAAACTCTTTCTGCGAAAGGGGGTCAAATTTGTGGTCGTGACAGCGGCAGCACTCAAGCGTCAAACCCAGAAATGCTGTGCCAAATGTTGTGACTCGATCATTGATCGAGTTCACGCGATACTCTTCTTCAACCGAACCGCCCTCGCATTCCTGCTGGTGAAGCCGATTGAAGGCTGTGGCAAGAATTTGTTCATCTGTGGCATTGGGCAAAAGATCGCCGGCAAGTTGCCAGGTGGCAAATTCATTCCAGGGCATGTTGCGATTAAACGCACCAACCACCCAATCTCGCCACGGCCACGTTGGCCGTTCGCGGTCGACTTGGAAACCGTAGCTGTCAGAATACCTCGCCAAGTCCATCCAATCGGCTGCCATGCGCTCTCCATAGCGGGGGCTAGCGAGCAATCGATCGAGCAATGTTTCATAAGCCTGAGGGGCTGTATCGGCAAGAAAAGCCTCGATCTCCGCAATGGTTGGCGGCAGTCCGGTGATATCGAAGGAGACGCGACGGATCAGCGTTTCTCGGGCGGCAGCAGCCTGCAGAGCGATGCCGCGAGTGGCAAGATAGGCACTCACAAAACTGTCGATAGGGTTTTGATGCTTTACCACTTGGCCAGGAATCACTGGCTCTTTTACGGGCACGAATGTCCAGTGCGGTTCATACTCGGCCCCTTGGTTGATCCAACGCTTGAGCAAGTCGATCTGCTGGGGACCCAGTCGTTCAAGCTTTGCCTCGGGAGGCGGCATGACCGTTTCCTCATCGCTGGCCAGTAGGCGAGCGATCAATTCGCTTGCATCCGGATGGCCTGGCACGATTGCCGTCGAACCGCTGTCGAGTTTATGAACGGCAATATCCCGCACATCGAGCCGCAAGCCTGCCTGACGCTTGACCCCATCGGGACCGTGGCATTGGAAGCAATGCGACGAAAGAATTGGGCGTATGTCGCGATTGAAGGAAATGTGCGCACCAGCGGCAGCGTCCTCTCCTTTGGCCTGCACGGCAATCCCGGCGGCCCAAGCGGCACACGCCAATGTGAAGAATGTCTTTCGGAGAAAAAAAGCTGGCACTGGATCTGCCCACATTGAGGTGTAAGGATGCCTTCCTACTATAGCCCGAGCCTGCGCATTCTAGCCGTCACAGTCCAAGAAAGTTTGGCCGCAGTCGAAAGCTGCCGGATCCATGCCTCTTAAGGATACCCACCAGCGTGCCGATCGGATCCATAGCGGCTAGCGAATGACCACTTGCATTCGGTTGCGGAACCAATCCACCGCGGGCGGCACAGATAAGCGTTTCAGAATCCAACGACACCTGCGGCAGATGGGCCACAGCAACGGAGGCCGGGAGGAGCAATGCCTGCGTAGAAATCAGGTCGCGGTCACCTGCTTCAATCTGGCTAAGGGCTGCGCACCGTTCAATCGAAAATGGACCAATCGCTGTACGCACAAGCGACTCCATCACGGCTCGTGTGCCGAGTGCCAACGCAAGATCGCGGCCAATCGCTCGCACAAATGTGCCCGACGAGCAGACAATTTCCATGCGCAGTTGTGGCCACCGATAACCGGTGATAACCAGTCGCTCGATATGCACTGGCTTGGAATCCATGGCAATCGGCCGTCCAGCACGTGCCAGCCGATAGGCTCGCCGACCATCGACGTGAACGGCGGAGTAGTCACAAGGCCGCTGAAGAATCTGGCCGCGAAAGCCATCGGCTGCCGATTCGATCGCCGCGTGAGTGGGTTGAATCGGACTCTCTTCCTCCTCAATCTGCGTTTCCAGATCATCGGACGGGCTGGACCGTCCCAAGAGAAACGTGGCGCTGTAGTGCTTGGGGAGTTCGTGCACGTAATCGACAAGCTTTGTTGCATGGCCGATGCAGACGATCACAACGCCGGTGGCCAACGGATCGAGCGTGCCTGCATGGCCGACAGCGCGCATGCCCATCACTCGGGCCACTGCATCGACGACGCGCCGTGACGAAACCCCACTGGGCTTATGTACCGGGATCACACCCGTGAATGGGAAACGCATAAAGCTCCGCTATTTCATCAACGCTTCGACCAGCCACACGCATGCGTCGTCGCAATTCTTTGGGATTATCGACCGCGCCGACAACAAGTCGGTCGAACTTTAAATCGAGGACTGCTGCTGTACGATCCGGCGCCGAGCGTGCATGGCCGAGTGGGTACTGCACCATGCCGCTGGAAAGAAGGCCGGCAATGGGATGGTCAATCACTATGCTTGTCGGAATACCGGCAGGATATTTTTCATCGTACGCTGAACCACCGTGCACAATCGAGATTTTCTCGATAAGGTTTTTGATTGCCTCCTCGGCAATCGCCTCATCGGAGTAGTCTGCCGGTAGAAGCATCAGTTCTTCCCAATCAAGTCGCTGCGCCGTGCGCGCCTTAAGCAAGACGCGTGCAAGGATATACGGCAGCGAATGATCGGCGGACTGCCGGGTTGTGGGTGTGCGTTTGGCTGGATCTGCAATGATTGAATATGCCGGTTCGTAAATTTTCACTTCGAGGCCCCGCAGTTCGGTGCTGCCGTCAACAAGGGCTGGATGAGCGGCTAACAGATCGATCAACGCTGCGATCGCGCCGGCCGACTGATGCTCGTAAAGCCCCATCTTGAAATGCATGGCATGAATGGCAAAGGCATCACCAGACACGCCCAATTCCAGATCGAAAGGGCTCATGCCGTCGGGGCAGGGTTCGTTGAGGCGATAGATCGCCAGCGGGTTGCGAAACACATCGGCCGGACCCATAAAACCTGACAGCGCGCGACAGGCACTCGTGACAGCGGTTTCGGCAGCCAGGCCTGCTGACGCTCCTTTGCTGTCAGAAAGTTGGTGACCGGCGCGAATGGCACGAAACGGTACATAGTGGGCCACAACCATGCCAATCGCAGACTCGATCTGCGCTTCGGTTCCCCCGAGTGCTGCAGCAAACGCCACGGTGCTCGCCACCGCACCATGATGCACGTGATCGATCGCATACCGTCGCAGCGCAAATACCTCTGCCAAACGACCGCGAATCTCATCGATCAGGAGCATCACCCGAATGGTGGTATCGCCATCAAGGCCCGCCAGTCGGGCGGCGGCCATGGCCACGGGATAAAAATCGTTGTGACCAAATTCACCGGCCACACGACCATGAGCGTCGTCGTAGCCAAAGTTTGTGCCATTTGCATCCCATTCGCGCACAGCAGACGTGTTGGCGGCTACGGCCTTTTCGACAGCCGAGGGTCTCGTAGCACCAAAACACAGAACGCCTTTTGATCCGGTAGGGGGCAACGCAGCAAGCGCCTCGCGGCGTAGCACCGTTGGCGCATTGGCTCGCAGGGCCAATGCCGACACACCGCACCCGACGCTGTCGATGTGAAATAATTCGAGACGATCGAGCGTCGCTTGGCCAATTTCAAGCGGATTAGAATACAAAAAGTCGATGGCATACCGCGCCAGTCCGCGAGCCTGATTGCTCGTTTTCGGAAGCCAGACGGTAGTGCCAGTGGCTACATTGATCGACGAATAGGAGCGGGGCATGTGTCTGGTATTCGCTGCGGTTGATTCCTCTGCCGCAGGCAGTTGTACTGCAACCGGCCGGAAATGCCGACGGTGACCATCTTGGTCGTGTTGGTTGTGAACGATTAGAATCCCCAGCATTGAGAATCGCCACTATGCCACCAACTCAGCTAGGACCGTACACGATTTTGTCGCGACTTGGTCGCGGCGGTATGGGGGCTGTCTACGAGGCGATAGACACAGCTACCGGCGACTGCGTAGCGGTGAAAATACTCGCTTCGCATCTCGCCGATGATGCAAGCTTGCGGAAGCGGTTTCATACCGAGATTGAAACGCTGAAAAGTTTACGGCATCCGAGTATTGTTCAGCTGCTGTCCTTCGGTGAGCAGGATGGGCAACCCTATTTTGCAATGGAACTGGTGCGTGGGAAAAGCCTCGAGCAGATTCTGCGTTCAGGACGCCGCTTTACTTGGCAAGAGACAGTGAACGCAGCGCTGGTCATCTCGCGAGCGCTCAAAATGGCACACGATCACGGTGTTGTGCATCGCGATCTCAAGCCAGCCAATCTGCTCTGGCCAGATGCTCTCCCCGCTACCGAAACAGGCTCCGTTGTAAATGCCGTTAAGCTCGCCGACTTCGGCATTGCCAAGCTGTTTGGTGGCGCGATGCACACCGCACATGGAAATATCGTCGGTACTGCCGAATACATGGCCCCCGAACAAGCAGCCGGCAAGCCCATCGATCACCGAGTCGATCTGTATGCGTTGGGACTGGTGATGTTTGCCATGCTCACCGGCCGGCCACCTTTTCAAGGCACACAATTATCAGATGTGCTGGAGAAGCAACGCTGCGAGCCACCCCGTCGCGTGGCATCGCTGGTGCCGAATATACCACCGCAGCTGGATGAGTTGATTAACCGTTTGCTGGCAAAGGACCCAGCGTCGCGGCCTGTGAGCGCG
>CAMBUD010000048.1 GCA_945871035.1 Planctomicrobium piriforme
ACTGCACCTCTACCGGGATGCTGTCGGAGTGCGCCGAAAACTCCGGTGCGTAACGGCTTTGAATAGTTGCAAAGCCTGTAGAGGCTGAGCCGCGGTGGGCCGCCCGGAGCGAGTATTCAAATACGTGCGTGCCACGCGGGAGTCGCTCAAAGAACAACTGCGTGGAGGCATCGCGTACAGCGACATACCAGCCCGCGCCGTCTGCCCAACGCCAGCCGGAAAGCACGTCGACCGGTTCTGTCAGGCTCGGACGATGGTCGGTGAGTTCGAGAAACTCGTAATCGCGGTCGCTTGTCACAACCAGTCTCACAACCAGTTCATCCCCGACACCGACCTTCGTTGCACCGCCTTCACGGGCAGGCTCAAGCACAGCACCGGCCTTGGTGAAACGCTTGACAAATAGTTTCTTTTCAATCGCCAATTCCTCGCGGCCCACCGCCGGAACGTTGGCGATGTCGTCGAGATACTGCCAGTGCACACCGCCCCAAGCGATTCCTGCATCGGGCTTGGTGAGCACAATGTCGGCCATCTGGGCACCGATTTCTCCGCGCACCAATCGCGTCTCAAAAAATCCTGTGCCAGCTTCAACCTTTCCCGCTTGCACACGCTGGCCACCAATGTCGATCGTCACGAGTTCCTGCGCGGCGAGAAGATCGTTACCGCGGCCTAGCAGCGCGTAAACAGCGTCGGCTGTGGCCCGGTCGCCACGCCAACGGGAGGTGCGCTTTTGCGAAAGCAGCCAGGCCTTCAAGCTTTCGACCGATTGAGCATCGCCTGCCACTTCGTCAAAAACTTCAATCATCACGGCCTGCGTTTCGATTGGTGCCGAGGCCCAGTTCCACCAGGACGGATGAGGATCGCGCCACCACATCCCCTGCCAGTTGTCCTGTTGTTTATTCTTTTCGGCATCTGGTTTTTCCTCTGAGCCAACCGCGCGCTGCCGCAGGCTCTCCACAATCGAGAGCGCCGTCTCGCGATCGCCTGCGCGAAACAGCGCGATTGCGAGGTGTCCCTGCGAGCGTCGAGCATCGAGTTTCATCCATGTTTTACGGCCGACATCCAGACCCCACTTCACGGCCACGGCCGCCTCGCCTGCTGCGGGCATGTCAGCAGCCAAGAAACTTCTGGCATAGAGAGCAAGCACGCCGATCGGTGAGACCCGCTCCTCTTTCTGCCGCTGTGCCAGACGCATTTCCTCAATCAGCCGACCATCCAGCCAACCGAGAGTGGCCAGCGCCGGTTGCATGTCGATGGCCACGCCACTGGCGCGCAGTCTGCCGAAGCCCGCCACAATCGAGAGCGTGACGCAATCGCAGGTGCTGCCGCCGGGGAACCACGGCCAGCCACCGTCGCCATTGCGAAGATTCTGTAGCCGGGCAAAGGCGGCCTGCATTTCATTTTCAGCACGGGTGGCATCAAACAGGAGGGCAATTCTGGCGCGTGCCTCGCCTTCATTGACAGCATCACGCACCCACGGTGTCTCAGCCAGCAGCGTCTTGACCAGATCAGTGTTTTTTTCGAGTGGACTTTCCAGTGCATCTGTTCCTTTCCACTGCGCAAAGATCTGGGCAATCTTCGGATCGCGGGTAGCGATGTGCCGGGCAAGGCTGTTGGCATACAAACGCGTAAACAGCGTCTCCGTGCTTTCGTCGCTCTGTTCCATGATCGATGGCAACGCCAATACGGCATACCAAGCCGGATTGGAAGCCGCTTGGATCACTAGCGACTGGTTCTGAATCGATCCGCCAGCAGATTGCGCAAGCCTTTGCAGCACAACTGCCTGCTTGCCTGGACCGCGGATTGTCACCGGCACGCTCTCGCTCACAAGCACGCGCCGCGATAGCACCGGCAGCAACGCCTCCTCACCATCGCTGGCCTTGCCGGCTGTACCAGTCGCTAAATAGCGGAGCACCTCGGTGCCATCGGCCACCTTCACTGTAAAAACCACCGGTTGCGAGGCACCGGCGGCCAGATCAAACGGCTGCTCGCGGGCCGTTTGAATAGCCCCATCGCGCGGGTCGTTGGTGCGGGCATCGGCCAGCGAAAATTTGACCGTGCCGGTCAAACGGCCGGTCGAACGATTGCTGACCTTGACCGGAATTTCCACCACGTCGCCTTCCCGCAAAAAGCGGGGCACCATTGGCTCGACCATCAAATCCTTGGCGGCCACGCAGGTGTCGCTGAGCGTGCCGCTGCGCAAAAGTGCGTCGTGGGCCAAGCCTTTAAACTGCCAGGTAGTGAGCGTGTCGGGGAGCGTGAATTCAAGCGTCACAATGCCTGCCTGATCGGAGACCAACGACGGCAAAAAGAACGCTGTCTCGGCCATGTTTTTGCGTGGCGGCGGCGGGCTGGCCACTTGAACCGCCGGTGGCGGTGGTGGATTGCCGGAGCCTTGCTGTTTGCCAGCGGCTTGCTGCTCGTCGCCGTCGCTCGTCAAGCCTTCACGTCTTTCCCGCTTGTCATTTTCAGCCACGCCGGCCTTTCGCAACATCCGCGCCTCGCCTGGCACGCCGTCTGACATAGCCGCTAGGGCCATGGGCATGTCGTCTCGACCGCCACCAAAGCCCCGCATTGCGCCGTGTGTCGGTGGGCCAAACGGCTCGCGCAGTTCGCGGTAGGTGATCGCAACGCTGTCTTGGGGAATAATCCAGTTGCCACCAATGGCATTAAAAACCATGCCGCTGTTAGAAAAAAGAATAGACACACCACTCGTCTCGTGCCGGAACAGCTGCTGGAGCCCATTTGGCCAAACGTGATTGGCGAGGGCATCGAGCGATTGGTCGTAGAGCGTGGCCACCATTTCAGCCACGGCAGGAACAGCAGGGCCGGCGAGTGGATCGGCAACGCTCATCACCTTGGCACGCCAGATTTCCTTCGCAGCCGGTTCGACTCGGCGCGTAAAGCGTTCCCACGTCACCGTCAGACTCTTGTTGGTCCACGGCACATCGATTGGCAGCGTGGCGCTGCGCAGATGGCCATCGCGCACAATCCAAGCGTTTACCGTGAATCCACCGCGATGTTCGTCGCCTACCTTCACCGTCACAGGCCACTGCGTCCGACCCGGTTCAGTCCAAAAACGGCTCAGTATTTTTCCAGCCTGCAGGATCTCGACAAAAACCCGCCCGCGATCGTAACCGGTGCCGACGATTGCCTGAAAATCACTCCCTGGTTGTGCGGTCAGAGTTTTTGCCGTCAGCACAAACGCACGTTTGACGGCGTAGCGATCAGCTGCCGGATCGATCACCTCAACCGTGCGTACAGCCTTGACGCCCGCCCCAGCGCCGACTCCCGGAATCTCAAACACCGCTCGGTAGATACCGGCGGGCAGTGTTGGCGTGGCGACCACCTTGCCCGTGACGGGATCGCTTGAAATCTTTTCGCTGAACAGCGTTTCACCTGTCGCCCACGTCTCGACATCGTCGGCGCTCGGTGCCAGCACAGCAACGGCTCGCACCGGCCTAGCTCCGAGGCCCCGCCGGGCGGGCTCTCGCAGCGGACGTAGTCGTGGTGTGGGCCGTGGGCCGAAGAACTCTCCCTGGCCAACCGCAGCCGGTTGCACGAGTTTGAAAACCTGAAGCTTGCCGGTGGCGGCGCGGGGTTCGCCGTCGAGCGAAGCCGTTGAGAGCGTGATGGCAACCGGCGTGGCAACTTCTCCCGCCGCCACGGCCTGCCACGGATCGGCCGCGAGCGTTGCCTCGATGCTTGTATAACCAGCGCTGATTCTTTTTTCGTCGCTGCGGGTCTCGCCGCCAGCGTCCGTTGCATCGGCAGTCACTCGATACGTAAACACCGGCATTGATTCGCGTGGCACGCTGCGATCGGGCTTCGCCACAAATGTGATTGTGAAAGCACCGTTGGCATCGCTGGCTGCTGTGCCACGCGCAATCTGTGCTGCCGCGCCCCCGATGGGGAGTCCTGGAAAAAAGCAGCGACACCAATCGGGAAACCGCACCTGGCGTTCCACGCGAAAGCGCACCTTCGCGTTGGCCACAGGCAGACCGGTGTAGGTGGTTGCCGTTCCGGTGAGCGACACCTCGCCGTCGAGCACAATTTCTTTCGCCAACGCGGCCAGCTTTACCTGATACTTGGGACGCTTGTATTCCTCTACCCGCACGGCCACGCTCCCGAGGGTTCCTTCGCCTTCGGCGGTAAGCGACCACTGCCCGGGCAGCGCACCGGTGGCAATTGGTACATTGCCGTGGAACGAACCGAAGGCATTGGTCGTGTGCGGCATGCGGGCCACTTCGCGACCGTTGGCATCGCGCAGCACAACGCTGACAGCTTTGTTGGCCTGCGCTGCGTACGCGTTTGAATGGGTGTCGACACGGCAGAGAATGCCCTTGTAGTGCACGATTTGCCCAGGCCGATGCATGCCACGATCTGTCAGCAGAATGATCGCGCTAAAAGCGGCTGCTGTGTTCTGCGGCCAGACGTGGAGCGATTCGCTGCCGATCGTGTGTTCGCGTCCATCGAACTTGGCAGCGACTAACAGCACGGTCTCGCGTCCCTGCTCGGCCGGCAATTGGTAGCGGCCATCCCGATCGGTTGTCGCCGTTGCCTTCTGCACAAAGCGGGGCGGATTGCCACGTTCCTCGCGCACGAAGGCTTTGACATTGGCTCCGGCAATCGGCTCGCCCGAAGCGATGTCGACCACATGGCCCGCGAGCGATTCACCTGCCAGCATACCGGACGCGTGGCTTACCAGTGCCAAGCGACTGACCCACGCCATGGCAGCCTGCACCACGTTATCTTTGTCGCCAAAGTTGGCAGCATGGCTGGCGATTACCCAGTAGTTCCCCGGCTCTAAATTCTTTGGCACCGGGATCGCGTGCGTGCGTTCGGCATAGTCTGGTGTAGCTGGGAGGTCGACAGAAAATGTTTGGACCGGCTTCTCTGTGAGAAGTTTGGCGCGATCGGCATCGTCGAGCCATGCCCAGTGCGGCTTGCCAGCCTGCAGGCGTGCCAGCCAATCGGCTTTCACGATGCGGACGTGCACCTTGGAAATATTCTTATAGCTGAAGCGGATGGATGGCCAAGGCTCGGCCCACGTGCGCTCGGTCTGAACCGATAACGACTTGGAATCAATTTCAGCGATGAGATTTTTGCACTGTCGGCCGCCGACGCTCTGCGGATGCGCTGCCAATCCCTCTGCGGCGATGGCACGGGCTACGGCAATGGAGTCTGAATCGGAATCGTCTTGACGCGAGAGGGAGGCGAGATGAAATCTGGCCAGCGATGCCGTCTCATGGTTACCGAACCGTTCGATAAAGGCAGCCAGAGCCGTTTTTTTGCGGTCAGCGAGTTCCGCGCCCACTGCCGCCGCTGAAGCCCAGAGAATGCGGTCCAGATCGGCGCTGGCCAGCGCCGTTATGTCTGCATCCTTCTGGTGAAATTCGAGCAAGGATCGATACAGTATTGTCGCTTGGAGCAGTGGCGAGAGCGTGTCGGTGATCGATTTGTCTTCGTCGGGCCGCCACGCCAGAAAATCAGTGAGCGTGCCCAACGCCGGGCCGCTGGCCTCGATCTCAAAGGTGTCTTCGGGATCGACGAGACCGCGTTCACCGGAGGACGCAAACTCGAGGGCATCGCGCACGACCACATCCCACACCGTCGGCCGGTAGGCATCGCTCATGGTGCCCGCTTTGATGATGGCATTCCACTGACCGATTGGCATTTTTTGAAGCGTTTCCTTCTGAGCGATCACCTCAGCAAAGCGGCCCCGAATTTCGCCGACGACTTTTGGCAGATCCCAAGTGGCAATGGCGGCCAGATCATGAGTCGTTGCGCCGCCGGAGGTGCGCTGCACGAACCGCCAGCGGTTATTCATGAAGTAGCTCCACGTCCAATTGGCCTGCACGACCTGTAGCACGCTGCGCACTTCTGCGGGAGCCTGCTCGATCTCTTTTGTCAGCAGCACCAACCGCTCGGGATCATCGCCCGGCCGATCGCCTGTTTTGGCAAGCACACGGGTAGCGATAGCGCGGGCGGCCTCGGGCCATGCCTTATCGGCGATCGCAGCCTGCTCGACTCCCGTGAGCGCTTCAATCGCCGTCTTGGGCTTCCCCTCGGCGAGTGCGCGATCCACCTGCTTCCACGCCCCTTGCCGAGGTCCGTCCACAAGGTCCTCTGCGTTGGTGGTGCGATCGGCCATAAATCCCCCTCCCAAAAAGAGCGCGAGCACGCAGAGTGCGTGTAGGCGTTTCACAAACAGGTTGGACGCCATCAGAAATCCTCTCGTGATCAAAAGAAGTTATGAGCCGAGCAAAAAAGTGTACGGCATGCTGGCTTTTTGACGCCTGCCACCTCAAAAAAGTTCCCACTTATTTCAGCCGCCTGCCGCCAGCGTGTCAGAAGAAAATAGGATAGTTCACGGGAAAATGCCGTGCTATAATGAATTTAAACGTGTTGAGTGGGCAGCCTATGGGCTGTTCAGGTCTCCGCTTCAGACTAGGAGTATGGGATGCAACGTGGGCCCGTGGATTTTGCTTCTGCACCTGCAGCACCTGCAGCACATGCAGCACCTGTTCGGTTCTGCGCTGTGTTGCTATCGGCGGCATTGCTAGAAGCTGCGTTTTTTTGTCTGACGGCCGACGCTGCCGACTTGAGTTTTAATAAAGACATTCGGCCGATCTTGGTGGAAAACTGCTTCGCCTGCCACGGGGCCGATGGCGCTGCCCGCAAGGCGGAATTGCGGCTCGATCGACGCGAGGATGCCGTTGAATTTGGGGCAATCGTGCCGGGGAACGTCGACGGTACGCCGCTCCTAGACCGCATCTACTCGGAGGATTCAGAGGAGGTGATGCCACCGCCGAGCACGAAGAAAAAGTTGACCTCTCAGCAGCGCGACATTCTCAAGCAGTGGATTGCCTCCGGGGCTGCCTACGAGCCGCACTGGTCGTTTATCCCTCCGCAGCGACCCGAACTGCCGAAGGTCAAGCAGGAGAGTTGGATAAAAAATCCTCTTGATCGCTTCATTCTCTCCCGGCTTGAACAGGAAAATCTCACCCCAGCTGCCGAGGCCGACCGGCGCACCCTTGCGCGGCGATTGTCGCTTGACCTAACGGGACTGCCGCCCGAACCGGCTGTCGTAGACGCCTTTGTGTCCGATTCGCGAAGCGATGCCTACGAACGTTTTGTCGAGGTGTTGCTGGCGAGTCCGGAATGGGGCGAACACCGTGGCCGCTTCTGGCTCGACTACGCTCGGTATGCCGATACCCACGGCATTCATTACGACAACTTTCGCGAGATGTGGAGCTACCGGCAGTGGGTGATCGATGCCTTCAATAAAAACATGCCGTTTGACAAGTTTACGATTTGGCAACTCGCCGGTGATCTCGTCAACGATCACGGTGCCAATGCCAGTGCCGAAGACATTCTCGACAGCCGCGTTGCCAGCGGCTTCAATCGCTGCAACATCACGTCCAACGAGGGCGGCGCAATCGACGAGGAATACTTGGTCCTCTACACACGCGATCGCACAGAGACGACAGCCGCGGTGTGGATGGGGCTCACGGCCGGATGTGCCGTTTGTCACGACCACAAATTCGACCCCCTTTCACAGAAGGAGTTCTATGAGTTTTCAGCCTTCTTCAACAACACGCAGCAAAAGGCGATGGACGGCAATGTGCACAACACTCCGCCGATCGTAGCGATCCCAAAGCCGCAAGATCGTGAGCGCTGGTTCAAACTCGAGCAAGAGGTGCCTGCCGCAAAAGCAGCGATAGAGGAACGCAAAAAAATGGCTCGCGTGGAATGCGAGGCATGGATCGCTGCCGCCACACCGCAGCGTGTTGCCGCCGCACTGCCACAGGATACTCCGCTGCTGAGTTTGTCGATGCTTGAAGGTCAGGGGAATGTCACGCGAGTGATTCTGGATGGTAAGCAGAGCGACCTGCCGCTTTCCCCCACAACCACTTGGCAGACCGGTCCGCTGGGGGCACCGGCGCTGCTTCTCAATGGCAAGGCCGGCGAACTGGCCGACAGCGGTGATTTCGAGCACGATCAACCATTCAGCGTAACGTTTTGGGTGAAGATCCCGGGTAACGACTCGTCGTATGCCATTGTGTCACGGATGGACGAGTCTGCCGCCCATCGCGGCTGGGATGTGTGGGTGCAGGCCCGTCGCATTGCGATGCACGTTGTGCATGCGTGGCCCGAAGACGCTCTGAAGGCCGTGGCCCACGACCAACTCAAGCCCGACACATGGACGCTTATTTCGCTCACGTACGACGGCTCTGGTCGGCCAGAGGGCATCAAGGTTTTTTACGATGGCAAAGAACAAAAAACCAATATTGAAAACAATAAGTTTAAGAAAAATACGATTCGCACGCCGGCGCCGCTGGTGCTTGGTGGCCGCACGACAGGCCCCGGCACCTCTGGCTCGCCGGCGCATGCCGTTGGTTTGACCAGCCTGTCGCTGTGGGCGCGAGCGCTGTCGGCCGGAGATGTTGCCGGTTTTGCCCGCGGCCAGATGCTGGCAGAAATCGTGAAATTGCCCCCCGAGCAGCGGGTCAAGGCGGTTGATGGAATCTTTGACTGGTGGCTCAACACAATCGACGAGCCCTTCAAGGCATCGATTGTCAAGGCTGCCGCCTTGGAGGCCGAACAGGTTGAAGTGAAAAAGCGGGGTACGATTGCCCACGTCATGAATGAAAAGAATGAAGCCGCGAAGGCCTACGTTCTCAACCGTGGAGAATACGATCAGCGCCGCGACGAGGTGCAGCCAGACACCCCCAATGTTTTGCCAGTTTTTCCCGCTGACGCTCCACGCAATCGGCTGGGGCTTGCGCAGTGGCTCCTGCTCGCAGATCACCCGCTGACGTCTCGCGTCACAGTCAACCGTTTTTGGCAGGAGGTGTTTGGCACCGGTCTCGTGCGATCCAGCGGCGATTTTGGGACCACCGGTGAATTGCCCAGCCATCCGGAATTGCTCGACTGGCTAGCGGTTGAGTTTCGCGAAAGCGGTTGGGATGTCAAAAAACTTTTCAAGCTGATGGTGACAAGCGCCGCGTATCGCCAGCAGGCTGTGATCACGCCGGAAAAGCTGGTCAAAGACGGTGCGAATAGACTGCTGTCGCGCGGCCCGCGCTTTCGAATGGATGCCGAGATGGTGCGCGATGCGGCGCTGGCCTCCAGCGGCCTGCTTGTGAAGCAGATTGGTGGCCCCAGTGTGAAGCCCTACCAGCCAGACGGTGTTTGGGAGGCTGTTTCGATGGGCGGCAACACCAATCAATACCAGCGCGACAAGGGAGAAAATCTTTACCGCCGCAGCATGTATTGGTTTTGGAAGCGGTCGGCACCACCGGCCTCAATGGATATCTTCAATGCTCCCTCGCGTGAAACCTGCACCGTGAAGCGTGAACGCACCAACACGCCGCTACAAGCCTTGGTGACGCTCAACGATCCGCAGTTTGTTGAGGCGGCCCGCGCGCTGGCCGATCAGGCTCTGGATCAGGGCGGGGACACCGACGACTTACGGATTGCTTTTCTGGCCCAACGCCTGCTCTCGCGGCCGCTTGTGCCCGAGGAAACGGCCATTGTCAAGGGATCACTCGCCGACTTAGCCGAGTGGTACAAGGCTCACCCCGAAGACGCCAAGCTGGTGATCGCTGCCGGTGATTCGAAGCCCCGCGGCATCGATCCTGTGCAGCTGGCTAGTTGGACGATGCTCACAAACGAACTGATGAACCTCGACGAAGTGCTCTGCAAATAAACTGCAGAGTTCTGGTGAGTTCGACCCGCAACACTCCACTGGGAAAAAAGGAACAGCAGCCGATGAATCCACTCGACGAAATTGGCTTAAGCCTCACGCGGCGCCGATTTTTTGAACGCGGCAGCCACCTGCTCGGCGGTGCCGCGTTGGCGACGCTCTTGCCGGATCGTTTTGCGCTGGGCAATGTCTCGCCTCCGGTGGCTACGCACTTTCCACCGCGGGCCAAGCACGTGATCTACCTACACATGGTGGGCGGGCCGCCGCAGCAAGACATGTTCGACTACAAACCAGCGATGAACGCTTGGTACGACAAAGACCTGCCCGAGAGCATTCGCAATGGACAGCGTCTGACAACGATGACTTCGGGCCAAAAAAGATTTCCGATTGCACCGAGCAAATATAAATTTGCCCAGTACGGTCAGTCGGGAATGTGGATGACAGAACTGCTGCCCAATACGGCAAAAATGGTCGACGACATGTGCTTTATCCGCAGCATGCACACCGAGGCAATCAACCACGAACCGGCCATCACATTCATGCAGACTGGCAATCAAATCGCCGGCCGGCCGTGCCTCGGCGCATGGGTGAGCTATGGCCTAGGCTCGCTCAACGATGATCTGCCGACGTTTGTGGTGCTCGTTGCTCGGCCCAGTAACACCGAGCAAGTGCAGGCGATCGGCGCCCGTCTCTGGTCGAGTGGCTATCTGCCTGGAGAGCATGCGGCAGTCAGTTTTAGAAGTGCCGGCGATCCGATTCTCTACATCAACAATCCACCTGGTGTTTCGGCGGAAGTGCGGCGCAAAACGCTCGATGGGCTGCAGGCCCTCAACAGCCGAATGCTCGAGCAGATTGGCGATCCGGAAACACGCACTCGGATCGCGCAGTACGAGATGGCTTTTCGCATGCAGTCCAGCGTGCCGGAATTGACCAACCTAGCCAGCGAACCGGTCAGCACCTACAACCTCTACGGTGAGGAAGCCAAAAAACCGGGCACATTTGCCAACACTGCCTTGATGGCGCGACGCATGGTGGAGCGGGGAGTGCGGTTTGTGCAGATTTATTTGAACAACTGGGATACGCACGGCAACGTCGCAGGCCGATTGCCGATGCAGTGCAAAGACATCGACCAAGCCTGCTACGGACTCGTGCAGGATCTCAAAGCCCGTGGGCTCTTGGACGACACGCTTATCATTTGGGGAGGCGAGTTTGGCCGCACGGTCTATTCCCAGGGTGGCCTCTCCAAGGAAAACTACGGCCGTGACCACCACCCGCGGTGCTTCACCATGTGGATGTGTGGGGGCGGATCGCGGCCGGGGCAGATCTACGGCGAAACCGACGATTTCTCATACAACATCGTGAAAAATCCAGTGCACGTTCGCGATTTTCACGCCACTGCGCTGCAGTTACTCGGTTTTGACCACCAACGGTTTACCTACCGGCATCTGGGTCTCGATCAAAAACTAACGGGCGTGGAACACGCC
The DNA here is from genome assembly GCA_945871035.1 of Planctomicrobium piriforme. GTDB lineage: Bacteria > Planctomycetota > Planctomycetia > Pirellulales > UBA1268 > BAIKAL-G1-2R. The sequence continues at coordinate 11,194 of CAMBUD010000048.1, forward strand.
AAGGTCATCGGTGAACTTCTGTCGTAAACGGGGCCAAAAATCCCCGATCGGCACTCTGGTGGCGCAGGACATGATTCGCCGATCGGCGCTCTGACAGATGCAACAATGTTGTTCATGACACGCATCATTTTCTGTCTGCTGACGATGGCCATGCCGCTGGCTCTTTCCGGCACAGCACGTGCCAAGGATCTTTCCCCGCCGCCGCAACCAAATATCCTTCTGATCCTGGCCGACGATCTCGGCTTTTCGGACATGGGCTGTTATGGCGGTGAAGTGAGCACGCCCAATCTGGACGCGTTGGCGGCCCATGGTCTCCGTTTTAAGCAATTTTATAATTGCACCCGCTGCTGTCCGACGCGGGCGAGCCTGTTAACCGGTCTGTATCCGCATCAGGCCGGCGTCGGCTTAATGACAAGAGATACCAAACAGCCAGGCTACCGAGGACATCCGCAGCCCAACACCGTAACGATTGCAGAGGTATTGAAATCGGCGGGCTATCACACCTCGATGGTTGGAAAATGGCACCTGAGCGTGGGAGACAAATCACCGCAACCCACCGACCGTGGCTTTGATGAATTCTATGGCATGATCGGCGGTTACAATTCCTTTTTTAATGAGCCACCCTTTTATTCACGGCTGCCAGTCGATCGAAAGCAGCGGTTGTTTCCCGCGGCTGAGTTCTATGCAACAGATGCCTTTGCCGATTACGCGATCGATTTTGTAGCGCTGGCACGGCAGCAAAAAAAGCCATTCTTTCAATACCTAGCTTTTAACGCCCCTCATTTTCCGCTGCAGGCCAAGCCGGTCGACATCGCCAACTATTCCAGTGTCTACGCGGTGGGCTGGGACGCCATCCGCGCGCAGCGTCTGGCCCAGCAAATTGCTATCGGTCTCTTTCCAGAAGGAACGCAGCTCACTCCCTTGAGTGAATACAAACATGTGTTTGCCAAGGATCGACAGGGAGTCAATCCGCGCTGGAGCACGCTGGCCGCCGACCGTCAAGCCGACCTCGCGCGTCGCATGGCCATTTACGCAGGCATGGTGGCTTGCATGGATCGAGCGATTGGGCGACTCGTTGACAATCTGCGATCCAATGGCGAACTCGACAATACGCTCATCTTTTTTTTAAGCGATAACGGTGCCTGTGCGGAGTGGGATCCCTTCGGCTTTGATACAGACAGTGGCCCCAACAACGTATTGCATACCGGCGCTATGCTCAAACAGATGGGTGGGCCGAAGACCTATCACAGCTACGGCAGCGGTTGGGCTAATGCCTGCAACACGCCTTTGCGCATGTACAAGCACGACTGCCACGAAGGTGGCATTCGAACGCCACTCATTGTGCACTGGCCCAAACAGATCACAGCCCAGAACGCCTACCGCGATCAAGTTGGCCACGTCATCGATATCATGGCAACGTGCGTCGCCGTCAGCGGTGCTCGCTACCCGCAGGCCCGTTTCCAACAGCCCATAACACCGCTGGAAGGCCAGAGCCTGCTGCCGGCGTTTGCAAATCGGCCAATCCACCGCGACTATCTGGCTTGGGAACACGAACACAATCGAGCCATCCGTGTCGGCGATTGGAAACTCCTGAGCAGAGCGAATGAACCGTGGCAGCTCTACGACTTAAAAACAGACTCTACGGAGATGCATGACTTGGCTGGGCTGATGGCCGACAAGGTTACGGAACTGTCGGCCATTTGGCAGACGTGGGCCCAACGCACCAATGTTTTTCCCCGCCCATAATCGTTGGCATAGGAATCCAGAGGCGGCAATACAAAATGGGGATCGCGAGACTCGCTGGTGACTCTTCTGGGGCCGTATCCCGGTAGGCATGGCGTGCGGAAAGTCTATTTTGATCGAAAGGTGCTCAATAAAATGCACGAGAATCTTCCAGACAATCCCAGCCAAGACACGCAAGCACTCGCGCGGTCAATCGCTTCGGTGAAGCCCGTGCAGTCGCTGGGACGCAGCGAGCTCCGCGTTCTGGGAGTGCTTATTGAGAAGGCAAAAACAACACCCGAGCAGTACCCGCTTTCACTCAATGCTGTTGTGACGGGCTGCAATCAGAAGAGCAATCGTGACCCGGTTATGAATCTCGATGAGGAACAGGTTAATCAGGCACTGATTCGATTGCGCGAATGCGGTGCTGCAGCGGAGGTGTTTGGCAACGGACGGCTGGCCCGCTACAGGCATCTGGCTTACGAGTGGCTGGGTGTTGAAAAGGAGGAACTGGCGATTCTGGCAGAACTCTTCTTGCGTGGCGGACAAAGCGAGGGTGACCTGCGGGGGCGAGCCAGTCGCATGGATGGTATTCCAGATCTACAAGCGCTGCGGGCTCATCTCGATCTGCTGGAAAAAAAACGACTCATTATCTGGCTCTCACCGCCCGGTCGCGGTCGCCTCCTCACGCATGGACTGCTGCCAGCGAAGGAATTGCAAGACGTGCAGACAAAGCTTGGCATCACCGCTGGTTTTCTCCAGGCGATGCTTCAGCCCACCAGTGCGGGAGCGGCCACCGCCTCCTTGCCGGCCGTGGCACGCAGCACCCCTGCGGAAAACCCCGAGGCGCTGGCTGGCCTAGCCGATCGTCTCGAGCACATTGAGTCAACGCTGGAGAGTATCTGTGAACGGCTAACAACACTCGAAAAAAATCGATAGCCCAGCGGAACCTGTCGAGCACTCTTTGCAGCACTTGCAGCACAGCAGCGGGCGTCCGTTTTACTAGGGTCTTAAAGGTCAATGACGATCTTTTAAGAGACGGCAACAAAACGACAACAGACCAGACGCTTGTGCATGACCCCGGCAGACCGCGGCTATGGCGGTCCGTTGGTTGACGGGGTCGGCTGGGAGAGTAGCGGCTGAAAAAGGACGGGATAGACCAGCGGCCGCTCGCGGTCTTCGAGCACGTTGGTGATGCGGGTCAGAATGCGCACCGGATAGCCTGCGTTCTTCCCGTATTGGTTCAACGCCGCTTTGACTGCCGGCAGAGAGGGGCGGGCAGCAAATCCGAGTTGATCCAGAACATTACCGGCTTGAGTGGCGAAAGGCCCATTCTGGGGTTGCTCAATCCAGTGTTCCAGCACCGGTAGCGCTGCCTCTAATTTTCCGAGCCAAGCCAAGGCTTCGGCGGCGGCAATCTGCACGGCACCGGATCGATCCGCCAGACTCGTGCGCAAAGCAGCTTCCGCCGGCGCCGCCTGGTGCCGCAACATCGCACAGCCTTGCGCTCCCCACCAGCGAATCGGTTCGGATGGATCGGCAAGGGCTGCGATCAGCGCGGGCAAATGGGCGGGCTCACGCTGCGAGGCAAGAGTAGCCAACTCGAAAACGCGATCGATGGGATAGGCACCGGGCGCATGCGAGGCCTCGTAGCCTTCTAAGACGGAGCCTTCTGGCAAGAAACCGTTGTCGTAATTGGCAACCACACGCTCCTTGAGCGCGGCGCGCAGGCGATCGAGTGTTTCGCGGTGCGCTGGATCAGCGGCTAGGTTGTGGACGTTGTCGGGGTCAACGTGCGAGTCATACAGTTCTTCCGTCGGTTTTTCACCCCAAAACATCGCAGTCGCAGGCGTGAGTTTTCCTGCCTCGGCAATGCGTTGCCACGATTGGTAACCCCGTGCCCGAAACATGTAGCTCAGATGTTGGACGTATGGCCGATCGGGCCGGTAGTTGTGGATGTAGATCCAGCGGCTATCAACGACCGACCGCATCATGTCGTAGAGCTCATCCATCCGATCGCGCATGCAAAAAACGTACGTGTTGGGTGCTGCCCGAGCGGCCCCGGCAAAGGCTCGGCCCTGCAGAGCGTCGGGAATTTTCACGCCGGCCAGCGAGAGCACGGTCGGGGCAAAATCGATGAAGTGGACCGGGTCTTTGATTCTTGTGCCCGGTGCAGCAGGCGCAAGGTGCTGCCACCGCGGTGGATAGAAGACGATCAGCGGAACGTGCGTGCCACTTTCATGAAGAAAACGTTTGCTGCGCGGCAGTATTCCGCCGTTGTCGGCATAGTAAAAAATGATGGTGTCCTCTGCGAGTCCCGAGTCGGAGAGTGCCTTGAGTTTGGCGGCAATCTGAGTGTCGAGTTGCGCGATGCGACTGTAGAACCGCGCCCAGTCGGCGCGGATCTCAGGAGTGTCTGGTTGGTATGGGGGGATCCGCATGGCAGCCGGATCGAACAGCGACCGTTCGTTGTGCGGAAACAGACAGCTCTCGTGGCTGACCTCGTGGTTGAACACGCTGAAGAATGGCTGGCCGGCCGCACGGTTTTGGTAGTGGTTGCCATCCCACGTGTTTTGAATGCTGATCGGTGCGTTGTAGTCTGTCTTGGATTGATTGGACGTGTAATAGCCAGCCGCACGCAGAGCCTCCGGAAAACCTTTGAGCCCCGGCGGAATGGCTCCCTGAGCCCGCATGTGGTGGGCCGGTCCGCAGGCGACAGGATACAGGCCGCTGATGAGTGTGAATCGCGACGGCGCGCAGACAGGCATCGCAAAGCAGCGCTCGTACAACACACCATCGCGGGCCAACTTGTCGATCGTCGGCGTCCTGGCCAGCGCGTCGCCGTAACACCCCAGCAAGCAGCCGTTGTCTTCGCTTACGAGCCAGAGAATGTTAGGCCGAGCAGGCCGAGCAGCGTCTGCGGCGTGCAGCACGGCTAGCGGGGCCAGCAACCAGACAGCGCATGTGGCTCGAACAGCTCGGCAAAGAAATCCAGCGTGGACAATCGGCAGTGCAGAGCTTGGCAGTGCAGAGTTCGTGCCTGCCCGGTGCACGGTCTTGGCCCACGTCGTGAGCGTGTGCTCTGCTGGTTTCATAGCCTTTGTTGTACTTATTCGCCGCGGGTCATGCTGAAGTTATCAAGTGCAAGCCACACTTCGCCTTGCGTCGCGCGCAGCTCGAACACCAGTTCGACCTCGCCGCCCGTTGTTTCAAATTCATAGCTCATGGATTGCCCACCCGCTTCGCCCGAATGAAAGCCACCGTCGCCTTCTAGTACGTTGGATCGCCTCGGCGCACCAGTGACCCACAGGCCTCCGCCACAACCATGCTCGTCCTGGGTTGACACGACGCCAAGTACACCCACGATGCTCCCCATGCGATAGCGTCCCGCTGCGAGTTGAATTTTCTGCTTCCATGCAGGCACGCCCGTTCCCGTGGAGATGAGGTGCAGGCAGGTGCGACCATCCAGCATCACGGTGTCGCCCTTTCCGCCGGTGCTGGTGTCGAGAACCCACGTTTTAGGCACTGTGACCCCGGCCTGCTCGATGAAAAATGGCCACGTGGGATCCTGCAGCTGGCGTCCAATGTTGGCGATCCGGCGCGGGATTCGAAGCATCGCCTGCAGCACTGTTTTCTCGTAGTAGTGGGTTGCCTGAGCTGGATCTTTTTCCGCGATGGCATCGCGCAGCCGCGCCCCTGCAAACTCCACGCGCGCTCTCCAATCTTCCTGTTCCAGCACTGCGTAGGCGCTTTTCACAGCCGCCCAGTAGAGCGGTGGTCCTTGCGGACAGCTCATCAACGCCGCACCGACCATTGGCCCGCGCGGTGGTTTAAAATTAGGCACTAGCGAAAAATTCTCATCGCCGAAACAGTTGTCCATTCCGTGCATGAAAAAGGAGAACTTGCCGGTGTCCGGGTCGCGGTAGATCCGATAGTTGTTGTGATTGAAATAGTTGTAGCCGTCCCAGTGGCAGACGAAGCTTTCGAGGGCGGTGAATTTCATGTATTGCTCAACATCCAAAATCTTGTTCAGCCGCTCCCAACGCTTCGCTGGATCGGGGTCGTTGTCCTGACAGGCTGCGATGAGTTCCTTGAGTGCAGCGGTGTCCTGCGGATCGCCCTGATCCTTTTTCAGGCCTTCGTTGATCTCCGTGTAAGAGCCGCCGTCGTAGAGATCGCCGCCGGTGTTTTTGTAAAAAGCAGAAAGAAAATCCTTTGTAAACGCTTCCTTTGCCAGATAAATACCGACAGCGTGTCCATTTAGTTCGAGAAATACGTGCGTGCAGCGCGAGGCGGGGACTCCGGCTTTGCGTGCAACTTCGCCGGCAATGAGTTCGCTCAAATAAGTGACGTCCTGCACCTCGTTGTTGAGGTGCAGTTTTTTCATGCCGTGGAAGCGCTGACCTCCCGCGGGCTTGTCAAAGTTCAACGTCAGCGACGGCCTGCCGTCGAGATGCTGAAAGGTGCCAGCGGAACCTTTCAATTTCACCAGTACCTTTTGGCCGGGCGTGGTTCCTGACGGGGTGACTTCGCTGAGCGTGCCCTCGGCGTAGTTGCGTTCGTCTGCGCTCAGCTTTGCAAGCTGTTCGGGTGAGAAGGTGATCATTAAACGCAGGATCGGTCCGGCAAAAAAATCGGCTGCTGCCTCGCGATTGTTTGCCGACTCATCGGGCTTCGCTTTCTTCGCCGCCGTTGCATCCGCTGCGAAGAGTGGAGCGATTTGGACGCAGGTGAGTGCGAGGCTCAGCGCAAAGAGGCGAAGTTTATTCATCGTGTCATCGTGTCATCAGGGCAGCTCGGGTATCGCTCGGGTATCCCTTGTTGTGCTTGCAATGCCCCACCATCCCAGCGGTACGAAACCGACTATTTTTAAGTACCGGAGGAGGGACTTGAACCCACACGTCCTTGCGGACAACGGATTTTGAGTGCGACTGATAACGCAAGTCGTGTCGCGCTTGTATCACGATTGTATCTTTTCTTCGGGAATGGCGCATGTCGCCCAGCGCAGGATTCCAGCGCCGACACGCACTTACCAAACAGTTCACCTAACAGTTTGTGGGTCTACCCAACAGCCTACCAACCATGCCAATCACCAGTCCACCTCTAGGTACGCCCGCCACACCTGCGCATAGACAAAGCCCCAAGCCTCGTCATGGCTGGCTCGGTTAAATTTCACTGGATCGATACCCGGCATCTCAGCGATCCGGTCGAGGGAGTAGTTCCACGCCAGCACATGCGCCGATTTGTGGCAGAGCACCGCGATGGCTTGTGGCTCACCAAATGCCGGCGAAGAGTCACCGGTGTGCCTTGATCAAAGAGAACCTTCATGCGGATATCTGAAGGTCGAGGCTGGCGGCCGTGAACTCAAGCACTGCCTTGCCGACGGCGATCATGAAGCCGATCACGTGGTCGCGACAAGACTCCTGTCTCAGAGTTCCCGGCCGTCGCCGAAGTCTGCCATCCACACCAACCGAGGGCGGTCGAGTTTGCCCTGGGCTGTGAGTGGCCAGTGGTCGACGGGAAAAAAGCTGACGGGCACCGAAAGCGGTTCCAAGCGGGCGGCGGCCCAAGCGGCCAAGGCCTCCGCGCCAGGATCGACGGCGTTTGGGCGGAG